>JAYEFG010000203.1:0-4839 GCA_034658595.1 Fidelibacterota bacterium
GTTGAAGAATTGGGAACTATTGAGACGCACATTGCGCTCACAAATACGCTGAACACTTTTCTGGTGGCCAATGCAATTGTGGATTATATGATTTCCGAAAACCCGGATATACGTTCTGTGAATCCGGTGGTAGGAGAAACAAACGATAGCGGCCTCAACGATATTCGCGGCCGGCATATAACAAAAAAACATGTTTTTTCAGCAATTCAAAATGCTAAAAACGGTCCGGTGATGGAAGGATCCGTTGGCGCCGGCACGGGTACGCGGGCATTGGGGTCCAAAGGAGGTATCGGTACCGCATCGCGTATTTTACCACCGGAAGCCGGGGGATATACTGTAGGTGTTTTAGTCCAGAGCAACTTTGGTGGCTTGCTAATGATCAACGGTGCGCCAGTGGGCCGGGAACTGAAAAAATCTCCCTTTTCCTCCAGTATTCCATATGATGAAGATGAAGGCTCATGCATGATTGTGATCGCAACAGATGCGCCTCTGTCCAATCGCAACCTGAAACGAATGGCCAAAAGGGTGGATCATGCTTTCGGCCGTGTTGGGGCTTATTCATCTAACGGCAGTGGGGATTATGCTATTATTTTTTCTACCCATTCGGCGAACAGGGTGACGGGAGGTACGGGCCAGTTCGGAGATCCTGAGGATATAGAAGTGGCTCGAATAGATATCCGAAATCGAAATATGAATGGCCTGTTTATGGCCACGGTAGAAGCAACGGAAGAAGCGATCATCAATTCATTATTCATGGCTGAAACGGTATCCAGCCGCTATGGAACCAGTGAAGCATTACCCCTTGACCAAACAATGAGAATCCTAAAGAAATACAAAGCACTGAACTGGAATAAGAAACTATATCCATGGAAAAAGTAATTCATCAATTTATTAACAATGATTATATGAGATGGGTAATTCGGGCATGGCGATATAGACTCCGTACAGAAAAACCGGAAATTAACTTTTTATTAAGGCATTTAAAATCGGGGCAAGTTGCCTTAGATATTGGGGCACACAAAGGCGCTTATACCTATTGGATGTCTATGCGAGTGGGCAAATCAGGATATGTTTACGCCTTTGAACCACAACCGCAGTTAAATCAATATTTATCTGGCATTGCCAAACGATCAAAATACCAGAATATCCAAGTAGAAACTATGGCCCTTTCTTCTATGGAATCTGACACAACTATGAATATTCCGGGGGGAAGACCATCTCCAAGCGCATCATTAATAGCAAGTGACAATAAAAATGGAACCCAAATCAATGTTCATACAACAACATTGGATGATTTTACATTATTACGAAATTTGGAAACAATAGACTTGATAAAATGCGATGTTGAAGGCCACGAGCTGGATGTTCTTATGGGTGGGAAAAGAGTCCTAACACGTTTTAAGCCAGTTGTATTAATCGAATGTGAAGCGCGTCATAATGGTCCTGAAAATGTAACGGCAGTATTTGAGTTTTTTACGAATCTTAATTATGAAGGTTGGTTTTATGATGGCGATTCATTTATAAGTTTGGATAATTTTGACCTTTATAAATATCAAACTCATCCCAACCAAAAGATATATGTGAACAATTTTTTCTTTACGCCAAAAGGCAATTAGCGCTTATTATGGAAAAAGTCGCTGTAAACAAATTCGTCCGCCGTCAGGTTAAGGGATCGGGTAAAACATACTCGGATTCATTGTCTTTTGAAGAAATTTCCGAGGATGCGGCTAATCAAATGGCGGACGGCCAATTCAAAGAAGGATATCGAGAGGGAGTTCGAATTGTAATGGGCAGGGCAGTTCTTGCCTCTAAGTTTGTTTGTCCATTCGTGAAAATTGAGGAAAATACAGAATTGGTTGCTAAACTCGTCCGCAGGCGGCCGGAGGAGAAACCTTATATACAAACACGGGCAAAATCCGGAACGCCATTGAAGGCCGGCCGGATTGAATATATTTTATATCGTCATGATGTATTGGCTGAGAATGACGAACAATCAACAGATGCGGAATGGGAATTGGTCAGTATTCATGCTATCCCAGAAGGTGTGGATAAATTGCCCATGGGACCCGTGACTATGATGCGCAATCAATTGGAATTAAAGGGTGGTACAAAAGCCCATTATTCATCAGAGGAATGGGCGGAAGCTGTTAAGTTTTGGCAGGAGTATGCTGCATTGGATGATTAAACACAATAACCTGTCATTCTGAAAGATTCCGATTTATCGGGAGAATGAAGAATCTCAAACTATCGCATTAACACAACCGTTTCCTTGAGATCCTTCTCCCGACACGTCGGGAATCAGGATGACATTTTTACTTCATAAAAAAAGCCCCATCTCGATTACTCGGGACGGGGCTTTTTCTTATAGACTTTAAAGAATCTAAATCAGATTAGAATCTGACAGTTAGTCCCACGTTAAAGTACCTTATACTACCAAAGAAAACTTCTGCACTATCTGCATCATGATCTTTATCATGTGAGTTGTACTGACTATTATCAGTTGCATCTTGAATATATAATTCGTCGGTCAGGTTAAATACGTGGGCAAACACTTGCAAGTTAGCCCCAGCAACCTGCATGGGCAGGTTATAGTAAGCATGTAAATCAATTTTACTATATTTTGGCGCCATCCAAACTTGCTCTCTATCGGCAGTCCCACTTGTTATTTCTCTAGCACCAGGGCTCCAATCAGCGTAGTTCTTATCATAATAGTTCATAACTCCTTGAATACGAAGGCCAGACATAGGAGATAACGTTGCACCTAGAACAAACCCTGTTTGAGGCATATCACCAACCCATAAGTCCTTCAAAGCATAAGCATATTCGGTTGAAGTAGTTGTTTCTTCACTGTAATCTGTATAAATACCTTTTGCATCATCAACAAATTTCCAATCACCTAATGAAACAGCAAAATCAAGCCTTAACATATCTATAACTTGTGCGGAACCTTCCATTTCGATACCACTATGACTTTGGTCTACGCCTCTCAAGAATATAACATCAGTATCACCGCTAGAACCCTGTCCAGTAGTAACAGATTTTGTTAAGTTCCGATCTTTCCATTGTGTGTTATAGTAGTTTACTTTTACTGCATATTTGTCTGAATTGAAATTCAATCCCATTTCCATGCTGTTGAACTGTTCATTTACTGGCTCTGATGCAACAGTACCATCATAATAGATCACATTATCCATAATTGGCGGCTTTTCGACCAAGCCATAGTTACCAAATACGCTAATGTTATCACTCACATCATACATGACACCACCCTTTACCTGTATTGTAGAAATGGCATCTGCTTCGATTACCTTATTTGCAGTGGTAAAATGATCTTGATAGGTATACGATATGCTAGACAATCCGGCCATTCCATATGCATTTAGGGGCCCAGAAACATAATTAGCCTGCCCGTAAAATCCTATCCAGTCCACAGTAGTTGAGTTATGATAAGCGATTATATCGCCTAATCCTTTCATTTTATCAGCATTGGTATTATCATTTTTGTTCCCACCGTAGACATAATAATCACCACCAAGTAAGTCACGCACTTCACGGGCATGTTCAATACCTGCTGTCCGCCAGTCAATACCTACCTGTGTTTTTAAGTTATCGTTAACATCAATATTTAATTTAGAAATAACACCGTATGTGTTCTGACGGTTGATACTATTTCTCAAAATACCTTTAGAACGATTCTTAGTTGGATCATAAGCTGTATCTACATTATTAGAGTTGGCTGCGATTGCCGCATCCCAATTCCAATGCCATGGTGAGCTCCTATACCATCTGTTTCCTGCCACAGCAGGTTCACGAAAAGAGCTACCATATGTACCTGTTCCACCACCGGATCCACCAGACCAATATCCAATTGTGGACACCCGTATTTTGTCATTAAAGGTATAGAACCAGTTCATGTTAACCAGTGGTTTATGGAAAAAGTTTTCCCGTTCATTTAGAAAGTTTGGATTGTAACGATCTGTGGTCCTTGCACCATACATGTACCAGTATTGTTTACCTTTATATGAAGGGCTAACCGGTCCCCAGTTTTGGCTAAAAAGACGATCACCATTGGCAAATTTCTCAAAAGCAGCTTGGTCATAGTCATCTAGTCCTGCTGCAAAATCCTTACCTTCTTTTCCATAAGAGGCCATGTTTTGCTTGTATAGATTTTGTCCATGACGCTGGGGAGCGCCAATGGCATACAGTTCAACCCGATTTTTATCATTCATGGCATAGCTTGCACCGAAATAGTAAGCCCAGGCATCAGTCCAATTACCATCTATGATTCCATCACCTGTCTTTCTGACAACTGTAGCACTAAAAGCCATTTTTCCGTTGATCAGGCCGGTATTGTAGTTACCGGTCATTTTCAAAAACCCAGCAGCACCTAATTCAGTTTTAAATTTTCCGCCGCGGGTTAATGCGGTGGGGTCTGTGATAATATTCATGGTTCCGCCAATGGAAGGGGTAGCAAGGTTTACGGCAGAGAGACCGCGCTGCATCTGGATAGAAGATGTGGCATCGCCAACACCATCCCAGTTGGACCAGTAGACCCAACCGTTCTCCATATCATTTTGCGGTACACCATTGATCATTACAGCAACGTTGCGCTGGTTAAATCCACGGACATTGATCCTGGCATCACCGGCTCCGCCGCCCTGTTGGGTTGCGTACACACTGGGTGTGGTATTCAATATCATAGGAATATCCTGAGAACCGAGGCGTGCTTCTACTTCTGCCTTTGTAATGTTGGTATAAGCAACCGGTGTTTTTTCACCTGCGCGAGATGCCAAAACTTCCAAAGCAGAAAGCTCCAGGACTGAGGTTTTCAGGGAAAAG
>JAYEFG010000204.1:0-4827 GCA_034658595.1 Fidelibacterota bacterium
ATGTGGGCTGACCATGATCATCGCCACCACCTTCACCTTCACCTTCACCGCCTTCGTGTTCTCCACCTTCGCCTTCACCTTCACCGCCTTCTAAACATGGTTCACCGACGTCATAAGCGCCATTACCATTACAATCCTCGTAATTTCCACAGCCTTCCCCCTCACCAGGGGGGTTGTTGGGATAATCTCCATTGGGATCACATTGAGATTGTGGTTGTTCACCTTGGTCACCACCGCCCTGCGTATCCTGCGCAAGTGCGAAAGTAAATACAAGTGCACCAACTATCATTAACTTGATTAACTTCATTTCATCCTCCTTGATGAGTTTAGTTTTAGATTACTTATCAAGACTTTCCCCGCATTAATAGCGAAATCTATTCCTTTATGATGAATAATGACGTGATACACCTCACATCACCTTCGGCCTTGAATCAAACGGCCCAATTCCGCTGTTGAACGGTTGAATTCCTGCTCAAATGATCCATAATAATCATTCACTTCATAAAAATATTTAGCCGCATCCCGATCAACCACATGGTTGTTATTCAATAGCACATCCGGTGACGGAAAGAGTATCTCAATCCCCGGTTTAAAATATTGCAATGTTAACTCTAAATCCGGGTTCATCTCAAGCATCTTTTTCATTACCAGTACATCGTATAATCGCCGCTCATCTTTGTCCCGTGAAATCAGAATAGTAAATACATCATCAGTTTGAATGGCTCCGCGTTTATTTAATCCTTTCAAAACATTCTTATATGAATCATCTACTGTTATATATTTCATTTCAGCCGTGGGGCGCACAAATGGCTGTTGAACTGTTGCTTTCCCTTTAATGGAATAGCTCAATTGGAGTGCTTTTCCATTGGGTATTCCCAAAATATCAATGGCCAAGGGCGCTACCCGAAAACCGGCAGGGTCAGACTCTGCGTCCAAAAAATAAATAACTTTGGTCGGATCAATATGTTTATGGTAACCTAGCCTTTCAATCACATCAATCAGCATTCGCCTCACCAGGATATTTTCTCCCGGTATTTTGCCTTCAATTAAACTTTTGTAAGGTTCCCGAACCTGCAATGTTTTGTCTTTTTCAGCCCGTTTGTTTACCTCGTCCTTAATATTCTGGAAAACTGGACTTTCAAAAATAAAGCTTAAATCAAATACATCCGAATGCTGCAGCCTGTACGAGTTTGGAAATGAGCGATTGCCAAATGCATTAAACAATTCAGAATCCTGAGGGATCACCCGGCTGAAATTATTTTCATTGTCCGTAATAATATGGGGTGTTATAACTACGATGACTTCTTTTTTGACTGTCTGTTCGGATGAGATTGCAAAAAATCTACCAATAATGGGTAAATCTTTTAAAACCGGTACGCCGCCCTCATTTTCAGTCGTTTTTTTATTGATTAATCCACCAATAATAAAGGGCGTATTATTGGCCACACGAACAAAAGACTGCACTTTACGGTTATTTATTATGGGTGCTGATTCAACATTGCCGCTGGTGGCTACACCAATTCGTTCTTCTGTTTCACTGATAATCGTTTCAACTTGAATCGTCACTCTAGAACCATCCGCACTAATTCTCGGGCGCAAATTCAATACAATTCCCACAGGAAGATAATCAACTGATCTTGTTGTAGAAATCTGAGTATCTGTCGTTTTTACAATGGGAATTTGCTGACCAATTTGGATTCTTGCCTGGCGCCCATCCAAAACAAGCACTGATGGTTTTGATAATATTTCTGCTGCTTTATTGCTAATAAGTGCTTCAACATTCGCGCGAAAATTAGATGCGGATCCCAGTAATGTACGGTCGAGAACCACAGTAAAAGGTGATATGGATCCACCTTCCGGCGGTGGGAATACCGCAGAATATCCCTGACCGGCAGTAGAAAAATCAATCCCCAGCTCATCCAGTCGATCGGAGTTCAATTCAAGCACCAATGCTTCAATAACGATTTGATTCGCCGGTGTATCAATTTTATTTTGAATAACATCAAGCAGCCGGGCTACCGAATTAAAATCCCCTGGTTTGTAACCCACCAACAGTCGCTGCAAAGGATCACCGCTGGTTGTATTATCCAACGTAACACCGCCGAGATCCACACCAAGGACGGATTTTTTACTGGCAGATTTGGATTTACTTTTTTCTACCAAAGAAATGTTTTCTGTATCAGGGAATTTGATAATAACCGGCAGGGTACCCGGCGCATTTAAGTCCATATTTTTGTTGGAAAATTGAGGCGTAAAATTACTTTCTCCACTAATCTCACCCTTTCCCGCTTTGAATTCTACCACGGAATATCCCAATGTTTTCAAAATTGCCAAAGCGCGGTCAGTCTCGATATAACTTAGTTTAATTACTTCAAAATTCAAGTCCCGGAAGGAATTCAAAGCGCCGGTGGTGGGCCTTTTCATGACACTTGCCGGCGGCCGCCGCGTGACTGATGGCGGTGGGCGCTGCTGTCCCCAGAGAATAGAAAAAACAATAAGCAGATAAATTAATTTTTTCACTATCTCGGTACTACCATATTTACAGCGAGAGAAACTGACATGTTGTCAAAAGTCACTGAAACATGACCCTTTTCCATATATTCATAATATTCTTTTTTGGAAGAATTGTATTTATACTGCGGAAGAAAAAACGCCAGCACCTGGAATGTAGATCCTTTTTCATCAACCAAAGCAACTGTGATATTTGTGGCGTAACTAAACCCATGAACATCAATCGTACCGCCTACTGCATCCATAATCATTTTTGTAGATACACTGCCAACAATGGCATCTTTAGATATTTTGCGCTCAACCTTTGCAGTAAGCTTGATACTGTCATCCAGGCGGACAATATTATCGGAAATTGTTAAAGTCAGTTTAAAATTTTTATTAGAATCTGAAACAGATTTTTCTGTATCAATGATCTTATCACCACATGACAGGAGACATAAAACAAGTCCTGCCAGTACCGCATTATTCATTATCCGCCGATATATAAATAAACGGGGCAAATTATGTATATTGATTGTTCTCATCCATTTTCCTCGGAAACAGAGTACCTGAAGTGTAAACTATTTCTTGGACAAAAGTAAACACCTTTTTGATAAATCCATTATTCCATTCATTTTATGACAAAGTGTGTTCCTTTCTTGTGATTCTATCCAATCTCAGATAACTTCATCCTGTCAATGTCTGTAGTATTATAAAAAATCCACATACTGAAGGTTTTTATGCCTAGGAAGAAAAAAGCAAAACTGCTTGTTTTGGATACCAATGTTATCCTGCACGATTCCAGCTGTATTCACCATTTCGAAGAAAATGATGTGGCCATACCTATTACCGTCTTGGAGGAGCTGGATAATTTCAAACGGGGAAATGAACAGATCAATTTTCACGCCCGGGATTTTTTAAGAGACCTGGATGAAATCACAGGAGATAACTTATTTAAATCCGGCGTTCCACTTGGCAAGGACCAGGGAAAAATCAGGGTAATCGTAAACCAAACCTGGGATGAGGAATTAATCGAAGTTTTTCGCGATGATATTCCCGATGTCCGCATCCTGAATTCAGCCATACGACTACAAAAACAGGAAAAATCCAGGACAGTCATCCTAATTACCAAGGATACCAACTTGCGGATGAAGGCTAAGGCCATGGGCATTTTGGCGCAAGATTATACCACCGATAAAATTGAAAGTGTCGAAAAAATATATACGGGCCGGCGCCTGATTGAAAACCTCCCCACCGAAACCATCGACGCACTTTATTCCAGCCCCTTTCACATTGATGAAAAAATGATTCCTGAAGTGCCGTCTCCCCTTCCCAACGAAAATTTCATACTCCGCAATGAACATAAATCTGCTTTGGCTACTTATGATGGATTTGGGAATCAATTTCATAAAATTGATAAAACACCGGCCTATGGCATTATACCACGCAATTCTGAACAAGCCTTTGCCCTAGCCGCACTCACCAACACATTGATTCAATTGGTTACTTTGTCCGGCAAGGCCGGGACTGGAAAAACATTGCTGGCATTAGCCGGCGCTTTGGAATGCCGATCCCAATATCAGCAAATTTACCTGGCAAGGCCGATTGTACCCCTGAGCAATAAAGATTTAGGCTTCCTTCCCGGCGATATCCAGTCCAAGATTGATCCTTACATGCAGCCTCTGTGGGATAACCTGGGCGTCATTCGACACCAGTTCAAGGGCAATGATCCAAAGGCAAAAAAAATCAATGAATGGCTGGAACAGGATAAACTGGTTATCACCCCCCTAACCTATATCCGCGGGCGCAGTCTGCAAAAAGTATTTTTCATTGTGGATGAAGCGCAGAATCTTACACCCCATGAAGTCAAAACAATTATTACCCGTGCCGGTGAAGGAACTAAAATTGTATTCACCGGGGATATCCACCAGATTGACCACCCCTATTTGGATAAGCTATCCAATGGTTTGAGTTATTTAATCAGCCGTATGACAAACCAAAATATTTTTGCCCACATAACTTTAGAAAAAGGAGAGCGGTCCTACCTGGCTGACTTGGCCAGTGACCTATTATAAAATGCCAGATGTTAATCAACTATCCACCGATGGCACTTTAAACTATACATTAGATTCATTCGGTTTAATCACATTAGATAAATTGGTAAAATGGACCAAGTTTGTGGGTATCATGAATATTATCACCGGGGCGATTTATTGCCTGACAATTCTTATTTTCTCAATTCCTACTTTCATCATGGGTGTCATCACAATCATCATGGGAACCAAGTTGACCAACGCCGCCAGTCATTTGCAATTTGCTGCCCAAAATAAAGATGAT
>JAYEFG010000205.1:0-4780 GCA_034658595.1 Fidelibacterota bacterium
TTCTCCAGTGGGCGAATAAATGCAGGTTTTTCCGGGGACGATAATTCACAGACATATTAAATAAGGTGGATGGTATATTGGGTAAACTTTTTCCATTGGTAAAGAAATTCATGATTAAAGCACCATTGGCGGAAAGGCTCCATCGCTGGTTAAAAGTGAAAGCAGCTTCCCATTCAAAACCCATGTGATTGGTAGTATCTGCAGAATAGTAATCATACTCCCCTTCCTGTTCCACATCAATATTCTTTAACTGTTCATTTAAATATTGAATGTGATAACCATTGATTCTTGCTAGGCCTCTACCAAATGTAAAGTTCATTCCCATTTCTATATCGGTAATCACTTCTGCTGCAGCCATTACCGGCTTGCTCCAGACATCATCCGCATTAATGATTTGGTGATCGGCAGGTTCTTTCTGAGCCTTACCCCAATTCACAAAAGCGTGTAATGAGTCCCCTATTTCCCAGATCATTCCTAACCGAGGATTAAAAAAATTCCAATCGGCAAAAAGGTTATGTCCGGCAGCGTGACCGATAGTTTCCTGTTCTAATGTCCAATGATGGTTTTGATTTTGGAAGTCCGCCACTAATGTGAAGGGCTGGTTTTCCGGATGCCAAACCAAATGGGCGAAACTGGTGATGGAATTCTTTTTCCCCACATACCGATAATACCGATACCATCCATCTCCAATGGTAGCAACTAAATTTGCATCGGAAAATTGGGATACCTCACCATAATGGTCCCCAGTATAAAACCGCATCTCGCCGCCGAGATCAACGCGGAGTTCCTGGTTATTCCAAGTGAACGTTGGAACAATGCCATAATAATTATTATCGATCCATTTACGGCGTAAGAGGTCGGTGGACATATTTTGTTCCTGGGTATCGGTGTATTGATTATTCACATCCAAATTATAGGAATAATAATCCCGACCGGATTTGGAAACTTCGTAGTACCCTTTCCCCATTACGAGGTAGCTCACGTTGCGAAAAAATAAATTATCTTGGAGACGAGAAGTGGTATTCAGGGAGTAGATCTGCTGCAGAAAATCATCCGTATAGGCTTTATACCCGGCACGGCGTTTTGACCGATCTTCAATATCAGTCATATAGATACCGTCCCAAAGCAGTTGGGTATTTTCATATCCAATATGAGTCCGAAACTTGTTGGTGAATTTTTGTCCCCGGTGTTCCAATCCAAAGAACATGCCTTTTTGTTTAGAATTGTGATTCTCCCGGTATCCATCGGATTCAATCTGGGAGGCGCGGACGGTCATACTCAGGTCTTTACCCAAATCCTGCCCGGAACGATATCGGGCGCTGTACTTGGTTGTATTCCAGTCTCCCGAGCCAAAGGATGTTTTTATTTCACGCTTATCGCTGGTAATCTGTGTATTCACATTGATCGATCCGCCAAAAGCTGAGGAACCATAAAGGCTGTTCCCAATCCCGCGCTGAATCTGGACATCACTGGCATCGGCCAAAAGATCCCCATGATCCACCCAATACACTTGATGGCTTTCATTATCATTTAAGGGAACACCATCAATCATAACCCCGATCCGGCTCTGGTCAAATCCACGGATGGACACATAAGAATAACCGGTGCCATTCCCACTTTCGCTGTAGGCCCACACACCGGGTTCAGAGGCAAGAATCATTGGGACATCCTCAACCGTATAGCGCGTTTCAATCTCTTTGGCTGTGAGATTAGAAAAAGAGACAGGTGTAATTCCCGCTACAGCACGGGTGGCACTGACGGTGATCTCATCTCCTTCCAAAACGGTGGGTACCATGGATATAACCATATTGGGTCGTGGTGCAGTTGAAATGGTTTTAAATCCAATGAATGAAAAGGAGATATTTTCTCCATCACTGACTGAAAGGGTAAACCCACCTCTACCATCAGAAGTAGTTCCCGTTTCCCCCGAAACGATGTTCACACCCACGAGAGGAGACTGGGATTCGCTATCCACAATGATGCCCTTCACTTCTATAGATTGGGTATAGAGCGGGGACAGGTTTAAGAATAAAATTAAATAAAAAAGGCCTATGTGTTTCATGGTTTGATAATTCCTACGCTGGCATTATCCAGATCAGGTTTATGAGTCTATTCTCAGCCGTTTCGATCTGGTTCAAAACAGCACCCCAAACGAGTGGGGAAATTAATATTCATATCTTTCAGAATCCAAAGGATGGTTTTCCACTACACTTGGATTTTTCATATCAATTTCCCTACCTTCGCCACCAAAATAACCAAGGAAAATCCATGACCAATAATCATTATTCAGAAATTACCGTTAAGGC
Source organism: Fidelibacterota bacterium (assembly GCA_034658595.1). GTDB lineage: Bacteria > Fidelibacterota > Marinisomatia > Marinisomatales > TCS55 > TCS55. The sequence goes on from JAYEFG010000205.1 coordinate 2,307, forward strand.
CTTCCTGCTGGGAATTGTTCTATCCATGATCTTGGCGGGCGCCAATGCCTACCTCGGCCTCTTCGCCGGGATGACTGTATCTGCTTCTATTCCGGCGGCGGTTATTTCAATGGGTGTTCTGTCCTTATTTAAAAAATCCAATATTTTAGAAAATAACATTGTTCAAACTGCCGCTTCGGCGGGTGAATCTTTAGCGGCGGGAGTCATTTTCACGATTCCAGCCCTGGTTTTACTGGGCTATTGGAATACTTTTAATTATGTAGAAGTGGCCAAGATTGCCGCAATCGGTGGTGTGATCGGTGTCCTGTTCACTGTCCCATTGCGTCGTGCATTAATTGTGACTGCGAAATTGAAATATCCGGAAGGGGTCGCCACGGCGGAGGTTTTGAGAGCCGGTGATGAAGCCCGAAAAGGCGCCAAAGATGATGGTTCCGGTGGTTTGAAAACAATCGGTATCGCCAGTTTAGTCGGCGGTGTAATGAAAGTTTGCCAACAGGGATTTGCCATGTGGCATGCAGAAATGGCCGGCGCTGCAGTGGTGGGCAAATCTATTTTTGGGATTGGAACCGATTTATCTCCAGCCTTGATTTCAGTGGGATATATTGTGGGAAGAAATATCGGGATCCTTGTTGTGGCTGGGGGATTGATTTCCTGGGCCATTGCTATCCCCATTTATTCTGCCATGATGGGATTTGAAGGGGATGCTTTAGATTCCGCCTGGAACATCTGGAATTCAAAGATCCGCTACCTCGGTGTGGGTGCCATGGTTGTGGGTGGTGTATGGTCACTCATTAAATTATTTAAGCCATTGGTTGAAGGAATTAAAGCCAGTCTCGACGCGGTCAAACACCGAACCAGTGACAGAGATGTTCCTTTGGAAGAACGGGATATGCCCATCAATTATGTGGGAATTGCCTTAGTTGCCTTACTGGTGCCTGTTTTTTTATTGTACTTGGATATTATCGGCTCAGCGGGAATTGCTGCGTTATTGGCGGTTGTTATGATGGTCTTCGGATTTTTATTCTCAGCTGTGGCGGCCTACATGGCCGGTGTGGTAGGTTCATCCAATAATCCGATTTCAGGTGTAACCATTGCAACAATATTATTCGCATCACTGCTGTTATTGGCCATTCTTGGCACCGGATCAAGTGTCGGTGCCGCCAGTGCCATTATGGTTGGGGCGGTGGTCTGCTGTGCGGCGGCAATTGGAGGGGATAATCTCCAAGATTTAAAAGCCGGACATATTCTCGGCGCAACGCCATGGAAGCAGCAGGTGATGCAAATTGTGGGTACGCTGGCAGCTGCGGTAGTCCTTGGGCTGGTCCTGGATATCCTTCATACTGCTTATACCATCGGATCCCCCACCTTGTCTGCACCCCAGGCGACACTGATGAAATCGGTGGCCGATGGCGTATTTACCGGCAATCTTCCTTGGGCCTTTGTATACATCGGAGGTGTAATTGCCATTATTTTAATTTTAATTGATCTTAGACAGGAAAAGATTGGTTCCGATTTCCGCGTACCCGTTCTAGCCGTTGCCGTGGGTATTTATTTACCAATCACATTAACGGTACCCATTTTTATGGGCGGTATGATCAACCATCTCGGGAAAAAAGCCGGCGGTTCCAAAGCATCGGAAAAACGAGGACTGCTCATGGCATCCGGTTTAATCACCGGAGAAGCATTGATGGGAATTCTGGTAGCCGTACCAATTTTCCTCACCGGACAAAAAGACTGGTGGCCACATTTTGATGGTTTTGGATTGGTCGGTCCGGCTCTCTTCATAGGTGTGATTTACTGGCTCTATAAATCCGTATCAAAAAAATAGGCTGATGAAGATTTCAGACAGCCTTTTGAAAAAGCTTCCGAAGGTCGAACTCCATTGTCACCTGGACGGTTGTCTGCGAATTAAAACGATTCTCGATCTGGCGCAGCGGCACAGTGTGCCGCTGCCCAGTTCTGAGCCTACTAAACTCAAAAATATTCTTTCCATCGGGACCAAACGAGGCACACTGGAAGAATATATCGCCCGCTTCGATATCACCCTCAGCGTGATGCAGACACCGGAAGCCCTGACACGTATCGCCTATGAACTGATCGAAGATGTGGCCACTGAAAATGTTCGCTACATCGAAGTGCGGTATTCTCCCATCCTTCATACTGCCAATGGTATGACATTGGAAGATGCGATTATTTCCGTTCGTGATGGACTGAAAAAAGGTGAAAAGGATTTTGGCGTCAAATCAGGAATAATCGTCTGCGGTATCCGTCATATTTCACCGGAAGCCTCCCTCAAACTGGCAGATCTTTGTGTACGTTTTAAAAATAAAGGTGTGGTGGGATTTGATCTCGCTGGGGCGGAAGAGAATTTCCCGGCCAAAGATCACCGTGAAGCATTTTACATGATCTTAAATAATAATATTAATGCGACTATCCATGCGGGGGAAGCCTTTGGCCCTGCTTCTATTCACCAG
>JAYEFG010000206.1:0-4721 GCA_034658595.1 Fidelibacterota bacterium
AATTTTGTTAGTCTAAACTGATTCCTTTATACGTTTTAATGATCGGAGTTTTGTCCAACATCACCGTGGCGACATCCAGTCGTACGTCTTTTTCTTCATCCAGTTCCGATAAATAATATTTGATGGCAGATTCCAGTTTCTGCAGTTTGGTTTGATCCACTTTCAAGGCGGGCCCGCCCATCTGGTCTTTGGTGGCTGTTTTGACTTCAATAAACACCAATTCGTCATTTTTTTCCGCAATAATATCCAATTCACCATAATGGCTGCAGGTTCGGTTCATTTCAATAACCTGATACCCATTTTTCAAATATTGAAGGGCAGCAAGCTGCTCCCCCAATTTTCCAATACGTATTGACGTTTTTAACCAACGCATTCCTGGGAGATTTGCCTTAACCGGTTGAAATGTTTTTCGATGGATCGGTGTTGCCTTATATTCAATTAGGGCTTCCATATGTTGTTTCGTGCCATACCCTTTATGTTGGGCAAATCCAAATTCCGGGAAAATGGGATCCACGCTTTTCATAATTCGATCCCGGGTCACCTTTGCTACAATGGATGCAGCGCTAATGGATTCAACTTTACAGTCGCCATCAATAACACCTTCATTTTTGATAACCTGGTCCGGAAGTTTATAACCATCAATCATGGCTTTATTTGGCGTTTTCTTCAGGCTTCCTAAAGCTTTTCGCATAGCTTTAAAAGTGCTTTGCAGGATATTTATTCGATCAATCGTTTTATGGGATACATTGCCGATACCTACTTCGGCCACGGAAATGATTGCCTCAAACAGCATTTCCCGCTTTTTGGGAGATAGTTTTTTGGAATCCGCTAAACCTTCAATATTGTGATTTTCGGGTAAAATAACTGCCGCAGCCACCACCGGCCCCGCTAATGGCCCTCTTCCCGCTTCATCTACACCGGCGATTATTTCCAATTTACTTCCCAAATTTCTGAACCATTGGAGCGCAGCCAAAGTGCGCCGGATTGATCTGTTCGGTGGATTTTTTCTGCATAGCGATTTATTCGATTTAAAACATCATTCGATGGATGTCGAAATTTGTTCTTATAGCCAACTGAGACAACTGCTATTTCAGGATTTACCCAATTTATAAAAGCATCCGATGTACTTGTTTTGGACCCATGATGGCCCACTTTGAGCACATCGGATTTTAAGGCATCACCATACTGTACCAGTTCATATTCCCCCTCCAGCTCCATATCCCCGGTAAAAAGAAATGATGTTTTTCCGTATATCAATTTCATTACAATACTGGAATTATTAACAACTCTGTTTCCTTTGACAAAACTTGAATCCGGAGCGAAAAATGCCATTTTTAAATCAGTACCCATATTCCGGATATCACCCGGTGAAGGTTGGATTACAAGGGTATTTTGTCTATCCAATTTTTGTCTAAGTTCCCCATAGGTCCATGATTCATAATCGAGATAGGTATCAAAAGTTGTATCCACCTGGAAGGATTCAGTTACTGATATTAAACCACCGATATGATCACTATGGGGGTGTGTCATCACCAGCCAATTTATTCGCTTGATTCCCAAATGGTTTAGCACCGGAATTACCACCTGGTCCCCGTAATCACGATTACCGAACCGCTGGCCGCCATCAATTAGTAGTGTTTTACGTTCGGGTGTCCGCACCAGGATGGCATCTCCCTGCCCCACGTCTAAATAAATCACATCTAATAATGCCCTGGAACCACCGATTTTCCAGATCATTAGGGCCGTTATGGTCAATCCCGTAAAAAGGGTATACTTTCTGAATTCTGGCATAAAAAAGAGGAAAACAGTACTGAGTAAAATGAAATACATCAGAATCCAAATCAGGGAGATTCCATGTGTTTCAATAAAGGCAAAGGGCACTCCAGAAAAAATGTCGGCGCACCATGAAATAACTTTAGTAATAAGCCATGCGCTCTGTCCAATTAAATCACCAATGACGGGAATCCATCCAAAGAATAAAATACAAAAACCAACGGCAACCAAAATGCCCACAATGGGTACAATGATCACATTTGCGATGAGGGAAATAATGGGTATTCGATCAAAATAGTAGGCTGTAATCGGCAATGTACCTATTTGTGCGGATAATGAAACAAGAAATAGACCATAAATGAATTGGACTGGTTTTGATTTAATGTCGTTGACTTTAATTTTTTCAGGCAGGATTTTTTGGAATAACGCATAAAAAGCGATGATGGATAAAACAGCTGTATAACTGAAAATAAAACCGAGGTCAAAAATATATAATGAATCAAAAAGTAAAATGAGAAATGCGGAAAAAAATACTGTATTCCATAGATTTCCCTGGCGATTGACAACAGGGGTCAGAACATATAACCCCGCCATGAGGCTGGCTCGGATGACACTGGGCTTCCCTCCCGTAAGGAAACAAAAAAAGATTAATCCAGAAATGATCAACAGGCGGTCCCAGCCCCAAGGGAAGCGAAACAGTTTCCCTATGACCATCAAAATAATCAATACATATCCCACGTGGAGCCCTGAGACCGCCAGAACGTGAATGACCCCTGTATTGGTGAAATCTTCCCGGATTTCCGGATCTACAGACGTTTTATCTCCAAGGATTAATGCCGTAAGCAGACCAAAATTTTCTCCCACTTTTTCTTTGAACATTTTCCGAACCCATTGTTGCACGATTTGAATACTTGTTATTACAAAGGATTCGATTGTTATCAAATCTGTTTCATCGACATAAATTCGCCCGCAGATTCCTTTTCGTCCATAGAACGATCTAAAATCAAATGCGCCTGGATTCCTGGGCCCCTGGATTGTAATAAACTGTCCCGTTGTGGAAATATTCATCCCAACAGAAATCTCCTGGTTTTTTTCGGTAAATAATAAAATGGATGGGAATTTAATTTTTATTGTATCCAAATAGATTATGGGATCTTCCAGTCGAATTCGAATGCCCTTTTCCCGTTTTATAACTTCTTGTACAAATCCTTTGACTGATATTATTGATTCATTTAAGGCAGACGCTGTTTCTAATTGATGAGCAATCCTTGATTGCCGGATTTTTGTTTGAGTAAATCCTAAGAGCATAAGTACAAGGAATCCCGCCATGGTTATATTTCTCCAGCGAAAAAGAAAAATTAATAATCCGATTATAAATAGAATAAGGAAAAACCAGGTAGGCTGCCAATTCGCAATTATACCTATGAGATATGCGCCCAATATTCCGGCAAATGGAAAGGAAATTATTTTTGATTTAAAGGACATAATGTTAAATCTAAATGAAATATTTGAATTGACCAATAATTAACCATTTCAGGAATTGTTTATTTACTTCACCTTTTCTAAGCTTGCGGGGGTAAATGAGGAAAAAATGACCTTCGAACAACTATTGGACTACATGTACGAGAACCACCGGATTCGACGGCAAAAGGATATGGCGCAATATTTTGGTGTAACCACCCAGGCCGTTTCCAATTGGAAACGCACCAATACAATACCGGCAAAATATGCCATAAAGCTGCAAATGCAGCAACCTGTAAATAATGCGGCACTCCTGGAGTCCTTGACCAATGCATTAATCTCTTTAAATGATAATATCCAGGATATAAAAACTTTGCAGGATATCAGTAACCTTGGTGCTCATTGGTTTGCCGATGGTGAATTTGGCATCGTTAATAATAAGCCATTTATCAAGTTGGTCCACCTCAAAGGAAAATGGGAAGAATTAATTGGTTATACCAATGAGGAAATCCTGTCAATGGACAATATTCTTGCAACATTCCAGGATATGAGTGAAGAGGAATACAGAACCCGCCTCCAGCCCACCGGTTTGACTGAAGCCACTTATGCAGGCTATTGGGACTATAAACATAAAAATGGTTATAAGTTTAAGGTTAAAGGAAAATCCTGGGTGGACTTTGTAAATCAGTCGTTTAAATCGGCAATCACACTGTATGACAAATAACATTCTTTCTTAATATTAATTAACAAAACGGAAACTTTAATTCAATGAATAAAAAAACTGGCGCACTCGTATTTTTCGGAATAATCGTTCTTTTTCTCCTCATCTTCGGCGTGGAGTTTTTTGAAGGTATCTGGTCATTTCCCTCCTTCAGCTTAGTCCCATTTATGATTGTGGCTCTTTTGGGCACGGGAATATTCACCACCATTTACCTTGGGTTTCCTCAAATTCGTTATTTAAAGCACGGTATTAAAGTGACCCGTGGTTTGTATGACGATCCCAATGAAGCGGGTGATTTGAATCATTTTCAGGCTCTGACCACTGCCCTCTCTGCCACGGTGGGAATCGGGAATATCGCCGGTGTGGCCACCGCCTTGTATTATGGCGGTCCCGGGGCCTTGTTCTGGATGTGGATTACCGCATTCTTCGGTTCTGCGTTAAAATATGCAGAATGTACCCTGGCGGTGGAATACCGGGATTTTGATAATCAGGGGATGACAGCCGGGGGTCCCATGTATACTATCGAACGGGGCTTGGGAATTAAATGGCGCTGGTTGGCAATTATATTCGCCTGTTTCGCGGTAATCTGTTCATTCGCCACGGGGAATGCAATTCAGTCCTTTACCCTTTCCGATCAACTTTATTCAGAAGTGACGCAAATTGTAGGCACTGAGCATTTCTTAACGCTGAAGCATCAGCTTACGGATTGGTATTCCGTTTCGATTCAACAGGTTATTAATGGTTTTGCCATCGCCGGTATTGCGGG
>JAYEFG010000207.1:0-4677 GCA_034658595.1 Fidelibacterota bacterium
CGATGTGCGGCATAATGTTATTCCCATTAGCACAGGCTTCCTGGATACGGCTCAAGGCCTGTTGGACAATATTCTCATCACGTGCTTCCCTCAAATCGGCTAAAGCATGCACCTGTTGTTTTTCAGCTTCTTCACCAATTTCCAATAATGGAATATCAATTTCTTCATCCTTCTTTACGAACTCATTTACACCAACATGAATCAATTGTTTATCATCAATCTTTTGTTGATATTCCGATGCGGACCGTGCAATCTCCCGTTGGAAATAGCCTTTTTCAATGGCCGGGATAACACCACCTAAGTTTTCAATTTCTTCAAAATATTTTTCTGCTTCCGCTTCCATTTGGTCGGTCAAGGATTCCACAAACCATGAGCCACCCAGCGGATCTGCTACGTTTGCCACGCCTGTTTCAAAAGCTATTAATTGCTGGGTCCGCAGTGCAATCTCGGCCGATTTTTCTGTGGGTAAAGCCAATGTTTCATCCATAGAATTGGTATGAAGCGACTGGGTACCGCCAAGGACGGCTGCCATCGCCTGAAAACCCGTTCGGGCGATATTATTTTCCGGTTGCTGGGCCGTTAATGAGCAGCCGGCAGTCTGCGTGTGAAATCTCAATTTCCATGAGCGCGGGTTTTTGGCGCCGTATTTATTTTTCATCCGTTTGGCCCAGATGCGGCGGGCGGCACGGTACTTGGCAATTTCTTCAAAAAAATCCAGATGGGAATTAAAAAAGAAGGACAAGCGCGGTGCAAATGCATCTACGTCTAATCCAGTTGCCATAGCATTTTCCACGTAAGTAAATCCATCGGCCAAGGTAAATGCCAATTCCTGCACTGCCGTTGAGCCTGCTTCCCGGATATGATATCCTGAAATAGAAATCGTGTTATAACTTGGCATGTGCTCCGTGCAAAAAGACATCATATCGGTAATGACGCGCATGGATGGCTCCGGCGGAAAGATCCATTCCTTTTGAGCGATAAATTCTTTCAGGATATCATTCTGGAGAGTGCCGCGTAAATTTTCCAACGGAACACCTTGGTTTTCGGCCACAGCAATATAAAAGGCCAATAAAATCATGGCCGGCCCGTTAATCGTCTGGGAAACGGAAATATCTCCTAAATTTATGCCTTTAAATAGGTGTTCCATATCTTTGATAGAAGCAATGCTGACACCGCATTTTCCCACCTCCCCCTTGGACCAGGGATGATCAGGGTCATAGCCCATGAGAGTGGGCATATCAAAAGCAACAGAAAGACCGGTTTGGCCTTTTTTCAATAAAGAATGGTAGCGGGCGTTTGTTTCTTCCGGCGTTCCAAAGCCGGAGAACTGCCGTTTGGTCCACAACTTACCACGATACATATTGGCATGCACCCCACGGGTATAGGGAAATTGTCCCGGAAAACCCAGTTTTTCTAAATAGCCATTACCGGGACTTGCGGGATAATAGAGTGAATCAACTTTTTTACCGCTTAAGGTGTCAAAACTATAATTACGCGTAGCGGAAGCCTGAGATTCTTTCTCCCATTGCACTTTGGCTTGATAGAATAATTCTAATTGTTCAGACATAATGGTTTTTGTAAGTATTCAAGATCGGGAATTTACAGTTTTCTCCGTATTTCTAATACTTTATTCATCCCCTCGTATGCCATCCAGATAATGAGTCCAATAAGGAGGATGGTCAATCCAAACAACACACTATTTTGCCCATAAAATTTTATTGCATTTGCTACCAATGCGGTAAAAGTAACCACCATGATGAAAAGCATGGGAATCAATAGGGGTAGAACTGGTTTTTTCTTCTGCCAATAATAAAGTGTCAAAACCATCAATGTCAGGGCTGCCAGCATTTGATTGCTGGCCCCGAAGATCGGCCATAGGACCCACCCGGCCTGTCGTATGGCTCCGCTGCTGGGTTCGGCTATATTCCAAAAGGCCAGCAACACCGCCGGAACAATGGTGATGGTTGTGGCGATATATCGATTAGTCAATGGTTTGATTTTTGTGGCTACACCGAATTCATTCAGGATAAATCGCTGGATTCGTGTGGCCGTATCTAAAGTTGTGGCGGCAAATGAAATGACCAAAACAGCCATGAGCGTGTTTGCAATTCCTGCTGAAATTCCCAAGGATTGCAACAGTGCACCGCCACCTAATACAAACGCTGTCGCTTTATTCCCGCTGGCGTGTGCCCAGGAATCGTAATAAACCGCCCAGTTCAAATCAGCGACCTGGCCAACTGCAGGTAAATTGCATTGTGTCACCAGCGATATCCCTGCCACAGCTGCGATAGTGGAGGCCAGGGCAAGGGTTCCTTCCCCGATCATTCCGCCGTAACCTACCATGCGGGCATCAGCTAATTTTTCTAACTGTTTGGATGAAGTCCCTGAAGCAACTAATCCATGAAATCCACTGATGGCGCCACAAGCAATGGTGACAAAAAGAAGTGGAAATAAACCCGGTACGCCCGGCTCAGACAAGGATCGTAACGCCGGTGCATCCACCACCGGTTGGGCCACAAAAATACCGAGAAATAATAATCCCAGTCCCACAAATAACTGGTGGCTGTTAATATAATCCCGCGGCTGGAGCAGGGTCCATACCGGCAATAAACTGGCAATTGCAGAATAAATGAAGAGTAGAATAATCCAAAGGTTTTTGGCATCCTGGTCAGCCATGGTGGTTGTGAAATCAATGGGTGCTTTGGTTCCGACCCAAATGAAAAAGTATAATAAAGCTAAAGCGACCAGGGATGGAATAAGGATATCCATTTTCTTTTTATAAATAAGGAATCCCATAATGAACGCAATGATTATTTCGATATTGATGGGAATAACCGAGGCAGGAAATCCCACAAATAAATCAGCAATGGCCATGGCAAAAACAGCCAAAACAAGCCAGATCAGGAGAATGATAAATATTAAGAACATAAGTCGAACCCGTTTGCTGATCGTTGTGGAGGCAATATCGGCAATACTGCGCCCTTTTTCTTTTACACTGGTGACCAGTGCACCAAAATCATGAACGGCCCCCATGAAGACAGTTCCAAGTAATATCCACATCAGCGCTGGCAGCCACCCCCAAAATGCCGCTACACAAGGACCGATAATCGGCGCTGCGCCTGCAACGGATGTAAAATGGTGACCGAAAAGAATATGTTTTTTGGTGGGAACGAAATCAACGCCGTCTTCAAATTCCTTAGCGGGCATAGTACAATCATTGTTTTGAATGCCAAAAATACGATGACCAACAAATTTGGAATAAAACCTAAACCCAAGAAAAAGGAAAGACAGCCCAACAAGGACTAATACGATTGAACTCATGGATTAAATATCCAATTCTACAGTATGGCTTTCGACATTCACTGCTGCCTCGATGCCCTCCTGACTAATCCCCCATTTTCTCAATAAAACAGCGCGAGGACCGTGCTCCACAAATTTGTTCGGCAGGGCGATAATCTGATTACCACCCCTGTATCCATTGGTGGATAACCATGCGGCAATACCTTCGCCAAAGCCACCGGCTCTGACGCCCTCTTCCACCGTGATCACCTGTGCAAACCGTCCAATAATCGATTCCAAATATGCTTCATCCATGGGCTTTATGAAACGGCAGTTTACTACTTCACAACTGGTACCCGTTTGACTCAATTTTTCCGCCGCTGCCAATGCATCATAAACCTGGGTGCCGACTGCTAAAATGACCACATCGGATCCACGACGCATCACTTCCCAGCTTCCGATCGGCAACAGTTCTGCCTGACCGTGGGTGTCAAATACTTTGGAAGATGCCTTGGGGTATCGAATAGCAAAAGGGCCATCTTGATAATCCAATCCTGTATATAGTAGATGCCTCATTTCATTTCCATTTTTGGGAGACGTTACAACCATATCCTGGATGCATTTCAAATAGGAAATATCCAAAGCTCCATGATGGGTGGGACCGTCTTCACCGGCGATTCCTGAGCGATCCATACAGAACACCACCGGCAAATGCTGGATGGCCACATCATGAACAATATGGTCAAAGGCCCTTTGTAAAAATGTTGAATATATGGCAACTATTGGACGAACACCCTCAGTAGCCAAGCCAGCCGCAAAGGTGACACCGTGGCCCTCAGCAATTCCCACATCGTAAAAGCGGTCCGGAAATTCCTTGGCGAAAGGCACAAGTCCTGTACCTTCCCGCATGGCGGCGGTAATGCAAACTGTATCTTTCCTGTTCCGTGCCACTTCGCAGGCCAGGGCTCCGAACACATCTTGGAATACGGGTGCTGTAGGAAATACTTCTGTCGGCGCAGGAATTTTTTCTTTGGCCTTACCATTGGGTTTCACGGCATGTAATTTTACTGCATCACTGTGGTACTCCCCATTTTCAGCATTGGTGGAAACCATTCCTTTTCCTTTTTTAGTCAGGATATGAAGCAACGTGGGTGTTTTTAAATCTTTGATCCGATCAAGGATTGGAACCAATTCGTCCAGGTTATGGCCGTCCACAGGACCGAAATAGCGGAACCCCAATTCTTCAAACAGCATGCCAGGAACAAGTAGTGATTTTAAACTTTCTTCAATCCGGTGCAGCATGGTTCGGGCTGTGCGTTTTCCAAAAGGCAATTTCCCTGAAATCTTCCAAATCTCATCCCGCATCCGGTTGTACAGTGGGTTGGTAACAATCTTGGT
>JAYEFG010000208.1:0-4670 GCA_034658595.1 Fidelibacterota bacterium
ACCGATCAAAACGCCATGGGCATAGGCGGCTTCTCCCTTGATTGTATAGAGGGAATCCTGAGAAATTCCCCAGGAGAACAGGAGCAGAATAATTAAATGAAATCGCAATTAATTAGTCTTATAATATATATCATCAGGACTGAATACTTTGCTGCAGTCTCGGGTATTGCCAGAAGAACGATCATAGCATTCTTCGAATGTAATGTCGCCATCTTTGTAGATGACTTTGCTCATTAATGTATGATTTAGCCAGTACCATTCCCATTCGCCTTGCTTTACGTCGGCAACATATTTCCCCTGAAATGCCACTTGTTCTGGTCGGTAATAATCAATCCACCACCCATCTTTTAAGCCATCTTTATATGCGCTCGTTCCTCGGATTGTACCATCCTGGAAATACCGAACCCATTCGCCATGCTTTTTACCATTTTCATAAGATGGTTCTTCTTTGACTTGTCCATTAGGATAATACTCGAATTCAAAAGTATCGTATAATTCTCCTTCTCTCCATTCTTCAAAACGACGCTCACCAAATTCATTCCAATAAGTCCACAATAGATCTTTTTTACCTTCTTTATATGTGCCTTCAGACATCGGATTTGAATTCGAATACCACGCGAAATTGGGGCCATGTTTTAAATCGTTTTCATAAGAGGTCTCAGATTGCTTATGAAAAGTAGAGTCCCAGTAGACCGTCCATATATTCGTTTTTATTGATTCTGCATAATAGAATGTTTTATGTGTTTTTCCGTGCGCAAAAAAGGTTTCCCACTTGCCGTCATAAAGACCACCCTTATTAAAGCTAGGTTCTTCTTTAATTTGGAGATTCTCAAAATATGTGAATTCATAATTGGTCACCAGAGAATCCAATGAATAGTAGGTATAGTTATTTCTTCGATTATCTTCGTGAAACGATAGCCAAACGCCATTCTTTTGGTGGAGTTCAAACGCATATTTCTTTTTTATTTCGCCACTTTCATAATAGGATTCCCATTTACCATGGTAAAGTCCTTTATCATTAAAATCTGGCTCTTTTTTAATTTGCCAATTGGGATAGTATTCAAATAAATAATCTGTTATGACAGAATCCATTTCGATATAGACATACTTATGTCGGCGACCTTCAGAATAAAACCCGCGAACAATATCGGTTCCTAAACTATCCCATTCCTCATATTTACCATTTAGGATATTGTTACCATACCGAAATTGTTTATGTTTTTTTCCATTTAGATGCCAATAGATGTGATTTCCATTTTTGAGACTATCTTCGTAAGCGATGGTTTCCGTTTTGATGCCATCTGAATTAAACAATTCCGTTTTTCCATTCAGTTGACCGGCTTTGTATTTTGATGATCTTTGGATCGCACCATTTTAATGATAAACCGATTCAATGCCATCTTTTTTTCCGGTTGTATATTTTACCTCTGATCGCAATGTGCCGGTAGAGTCATAATGGATTTCATCGCCATGCTTTTCACCATTTTTATATTTAGCTGTGTATCGCGTCGATCCATCGGCCCAATAACCATTCCAAGTGCCATGGGGAAGCCCATTTTTAAAATCAGGTACTTCCTTAATTTGACCGTTAGGCCATTTGGCTTCACTATAAGAAGCCATAAGTTCACCCATTGTATAATATTGATATTCTTTTACGCCAGTTGAATCATAAAATGACCATATTCCATGGGCGAGTCCTTTTTTGTATTGTTCTTCGCGCATCCATTGCTGGGTAGAATCCGTAAAAACCCAATTGCCCAATGGGCGACCATTCTTGTACTGACGAATAACATGGCGGGATCCATTACTATGCCATGACGTCCATGGCCCGTTTATGCTATCTTTTTTAAATGAAATTTCCTCTCGCTTAATTGTACCATCTTCAAATATATGGGTAAGTCCTGTCTTTTTATCTTTAACATAATGTTCGGTTTTTAGTAAAATGCCGATACTGTCATAAAAGCTAGAGACACCATTTAGTGTTCCTTTTACATAAAATTTACTCGACGCTAATTGCCCTGAACGATACCAAGTTTTCCACTCACCATTGGGTCGTTGCTTGGTATAGGTCGATAAGGATTGTTTTGACGTATCAATATGGGCAGGGATCAGAAGCGTATCTGATGTGGCTAATGAATCCAGCGTCTTAAAGGTGTCGGGTTCTAAATCGGAGGGCTCTTCTCCCCATGTCAGCCCCCCATCCGCATTAATCGATACATCTTCTACGATCGTAGAGTCAACAGATTCTTTGTTGTCTAATTGGGGATGATACGTATATATATTCGTCCAAAGCGTATCTGCGTCACCCTTTCGTTCGCCCTCAAGTATGATACGGTTATACGCATCCCTTTGGGTGAGTGTCTGAAGTTCGGGCCCGCATCCGTATAAAAATATTATAACTAGGGGGAGTACTTTTTTCATTGTAATAGATTAACCTAATGCCAAATACGATTAGTTAGGATAAATTCATTTTAATTCCTTTATGAAAATTTAATGAAAATCACCCCAGTTCGTTACATAAAAAATATTATATGCTTTTGCATCAGTGGTGTGGTGGTGCTTTCTGTCGCTACGGCGCAACCCAAAGTATCTTACTATTTTGGGACAGGATTCTATAATCCTGATTTAAAAGGTTTAGATCCTGATTCAAACAATGTATTGCCCGATGTAAGCGCCTTAGGGCGGAATGTTTTGTTAAACTGGGGAGTAAGGTATCAGTTCTACTCAAATGCCCGTATTGGGTACAATCAATCCCATTCCTTCCATAACGGCACCATAGACGATTCCAAATTTAGTCGGACAATCACATTTCGCTCGATCAGTCTTGAGACATTTTATTATCCTAAAGAAAATATTGAACTCAATTTTACCTTAGCACCCATGTTCAATAAAGGTTCGATTAAACTCACAGCCCAATCCACTTCAAGCGATTGGGATGCCTTATTAAATTCATACGAGAATACGGATGTTAAGCTGACCACAGGAGGAACAATGAGTAAAAATTGGTTTGGGTTCAGTAGCCAGATTGGTATTCGATATTATATGACTTCTATATTTTCAATTGAGGGGAAAATAGGTTATTACAATAGTGCTTATTCAGAGGAAAATTGGAAATTAGAGAAGGTGGAAATTACCGGGCCGAAAATGAATATTAAAAAACTTCCAGTGTTTAATGTTCACTTGGTTTTTGGATGGTAAAAAGTATACGAAATCTTCTTGTTTTCTCATTTTTAATTTTGGCCCCTCTTTGTGCTCAAGTGGCTAAAAAACCGAATAATCCGTGCAACAGTGAGGTCGTTCAGAAAGCAAGAAAAGATGGATTCCGCTCATTAAAATTGATGGAAAAGATCCAATTTTATCGTGACTTGAAAAAATGTGAGCATAAGGATTTGGCTAAATCTATTAAAAAGGAAGTCAACTCGACCCAATTAAAAACTGATGCTGAAAATTCCAAATTATTTGTGGGGCGAACTTCAGGGTGCGCTTATTGCGTAATCGCGCTTTTTGTGTATCTTCTATTCGCATAAAATGAATTATGAAAAAGTTACTGCAACTTATTTTATTCTTCAGTATTCTTTTTTCCGGATGTGTGTATTTTATCTTGGGGAATAAACTTGATAATGCCAATAAAAATGGTCCAGCACAAGACAGTACAGCCGTTGCAATTCCCGATAGTACGGTTCGTTAGCGTTTTATTTTTATTAAGCGGGTTAATATCCGCCCAAAAAGTAGAACCGGATGATAGTTATAAGACCGTCCTGCGGATGAAACTCAATATGGATATGGAACCGATGCTTTATTTGGATGAGCCCAAATCAGCCCAATTGAATAAAGTGTTTCAAGCCAATATTGAATTCCTTGATTTGGCTGATCAGAAAGTTGGGAAACCACTTCTTTACAGTCAGGGAAAAATCATCAAAAAAGAAGCACAAAAATTTTCAAAAATAAAATATGACCGGACAATTCCGGTTAAAATTAAAGAGAATATTCGATATAATTATTTTTCATCCAGGACAGATAAGGATTGAATGAAGTTTTCACCCAATTCACCTAAAATAATATTAGCCATTTCTTCGGCAATTTCATCTCCGTTCATTCCCCGGGACGTCAATTCATCCCACGATTTCCCCAGGGTTGCGATATCGTCTTTATTCGAAAATATTTCATCCAAAACGACTGCAGGAACTCTGAAATCCCGCAGGCGCTGATACATGTTTAAGTTCGTCATTTTCATAGCAGAAATTAACCCAGTCCGTTGATGGACTGAAAGGAGTACTTTTATGGATAAGCATACTAAACTCTTATATGGTTTATTGATCATTGGATTTCTATCCATTTCGGGGCAGTTATGGCTTCAGACCCAAGCCATCAATGAATTGAAAGTCAAAATGGAATCGGTCCGGGAATTATTATTCCGATTTGCCTGATTGATTTATGGAGGAAAGACCCTAATTTCCATCCCAAAAAAATTTGATTATTGAATTATTTCAGGGATTTTTGTCGTCGCACTCCCGACAAGTCGGGACTAAGGGGGCCGAATAAATACGATTGGCGTCGTACCCAAGTGGCTTAAGGGGGCGGTTTGCAAAACCGTTATTCGCCGGTTCGAATCCGGCCGACGCCTCTGAAAGGTGAGAAATGCCGGCGAATCGCCAGTTCCCTGCCGGCAG
>JAYEFG010000209.1:0-3133 GCA_034658595.1 Fidelibacterota bacterium
GATTATTCAGTCAGATTTTGATTTGTTAAATCCAATTATTCAATTTAATTGGTACAGAATGGGGGCCCGGAAAGTCATATTAAAAAGATTAGAAGAATTGGCTAAACCTTATGGTTTTTCATATAACAAAGTTTACATAAGAAATCAGAAAACAAAATGGGGTAATTGTTCTGGGAAGAAGAATTTATCATTCAATTGGCGCCTTATAAAATCACCCCAGTTTGTAATGGATTATGTAATTATGCACGAATTGGTGCATACCGAGATTTTTAAACACACACGGCAATTTTGGGTAAAACTGAAGTCAGTTTACCCGAAGTATAATGAATCCATCCAATGGCTGGATCGCTATGGGAATGGATTATGATAGGCGAAACTCTAACCCCCGTTCCACCTGACACAAAAAGCGTGCAGGTGAACTTATTCGTTAGGCCGGTAGGGGATCAATAAGAACTGATTTCGGTATTTTTATCGGAATATGACTGAATCATACCTTCATATTACCTTATCAGGTATACCGTATCATGGTATATTTTTAGGGGACTTGTGTTGCAATTCTTATCTAAATCTTCTATATGGTGTTTCTCCATCACATTAACAGTTGGTCAAAAAGCCGTAAATGCAATCGGACAATTATACTTGCGGATGAACCAGTGATTTGACGCGAAGAACCCTTACCCGTAAATTCTTTGCATATTATGACTGAAGAATACACCAAATACGATCATCTGTTTCAGAATGTTATTCCCAACGCGATTGGCGGCGTGCAGATTTTCGGCATGGATGATCCTTATATAAAACCCCAGGATTATAAAAATGTAAACAATCTGGAAAATGGGATATGGGAAGACCTGTTTATAAACCTGGAACCCCTGCTAAATCAATATGTCTCCCGCGAGTATTTGCTGGGAATGCGAACATTGCCCGTCCCCCAAGATCGATTCCCGGAATTTGAAGCGATCTCTCCTCTCATTGAAAATTCTACCGAGTGGCAGCTTATTCCTGTGGCAGGATTTTTAACCGAGGAATTGTTTTTTGATCTCAATGCCCATCGCAAATTTCCTGTTACGGATATTATTCGAAAGTCCCCCCGTTTTGCAGAAAAATATGCTCATGTGGATATTCAGAACGATGAGGGCTATACACCGGAACCGGATATTTTTCATGATATCCAGGGCCATGTGCCTTTCTTGATGAATAAAGCTTATGCAGATTATATGCATGATGTCGGCTTGTTGGGAGATGAAATTTTGTGTGACGAAAGAGGGCTTGGGATGGAGCTTGTAGCACATAACTTGAAGCGTCTCCAAAATTTTGCCTGGTGGACCTATGAGTTTGGACTGATAAAAAATTCCGGCGTAACGGATCAATTCCGCCGTCGAAAAAATGACATTGATTATGAAATTTATGGTGCAGGCATTGTCTCTTCTTATGATGAAATATTAAATATTGTTCAGTGTGCCAAGGGGGAATCGGAGCACTCCAGATTTATTCCTTTTGATATTGAGGAAGTTGTCCTGACCCGTTTTGATTACAGCAATATCCAAGACCGGTACTATGTAATTGAATCTATGAATGATATGTACCAAGCCTTTCGGGATAACCAGGAACTTTTCTGGTTCGAAGGCAATTAACGCTTCAAAAAATCCTATGCAAAAATTTATCCCTCATTTTTTAGTACTCCTTATATATAAGGGATGTGTTCCATCTCCGGTTACTTTAGCAAAAAACAACCCGGCGACGTTAATTGCTAATGCTGATTCGCTTTTAGCCGGCCGGCCGGATGACCCTGAGCTTCGCTCAGCCATTGTCACCGCACATCTCAACCTGGCCAAAACCAATAACAATATGGATGAGTACAAAGCTGCTCTCAAGCTGGATGCCAAGAATGCCACAGCCAATTACTATATTCACATGTCCGAAGGTAAAATGCATCACGAAAAAGGGTATAAAAACGGCCAGTGGGATGCAATTCAATCTTTTTCAAAAGCGGCCGCAGCTATTGATACAATGGGTGAACCTTATTATTGGATGGGGTTGGCCTATGAGAAAAAAGATGAAATGGATTTTGAGCTTCCACTTGAGTCCTATGATAAAGCTTTAATGCTTCACCTCCCGGAAAATATACGCTTAAAAGTTGAAGCGGCCCGAGGGTCCCTTTTGGATCGCAAAAAAACCTACAAAAATTTCTGGAAATAGTACCTCTTTTGCCTAATTTAATAACTCGTTAAAATCCGTAATTCACGGCTATTTTTGACTTGATTCAGGAATAGAACATAGCTAAACTTTCCGTACCTATTGGCTGTCGTGTCTTTAGGTGCCACACATTCCGAGGTAAATATAAATGGCAAAAAGATTATTATTTAAACCAGCCTTAATTGGGGTGCTTTGCACCCTTTTTGCAACCACTTTATTTGCTCAAAAACCGCGCAATATCTCCGGCACTCTTGTTGATTCCGATGGAAATAGCGTAGCACAAACGACTGTATTGCTTTTAGGTGATGACGGTACAGAAGTTCAACGGACTGAAACTTCCAAAAAACGTTTGGGCCGCGGCGGCGGAAAATTTGAATTTAAAAAAGTGTTGCCCGGTAATTATACATTGGAAGCTGATGCCGGTAATGCGGGCAAAGGCAATATCGCCGTTGAGGTAGCTGATAAAAATGTAAAGCTGGGCGATATGGCCTTGACCGGCGGGGATACCGGTGATGCGCCTGCAGAACCTGCAGGCGATGACGCTGCCGGTGGTGATGCGGCGGCGGCAGAAGGCCCTGGCCCTGATGCGATCGAATTCAAACCTGATCCCGGCAAAGATTATATCCTCAATGAGCTTAGTTTTGAGATCAAAAAAATGACCGCCGAACTCAAATACCTCAATGAGGAATTAGAAAATTTAAAAGCCCTCAGTAAAATGTGGGTCAACCCGCTGGCCATCTACTCCAAAGAAATTATCATGAAAAACGGCTCTACTGTTTTTGGAAAAGTCGTTTACCAGGATGAAGAATCCCTGAAAGTTGAAACGCTGGTGGGCTACCTGATCATCAACCGCCAGGATATAGTCAGGATCATTGATAATATTGTCACAGAGGAACAGGCCGAATATGTGCCGGAGCAGGTTAGGGACAGCTATACG
>JAYEFG010000209.1:3143-16898 GCA_034658595.1 Fidelibacterota bacterium
CCCATGCCCAAACTTGCGGAGCCACAATATACTTCTGCTGGGCGGGATGTGTCTAAAAAATACTCTGCAAACTGTGTGCTGGTGGGCAATATCAGTGAAAAGAAAGACGCTCAAGGGAATATTGTATTCAATGGCGAGTTAAAAAATATTGGCGGGCGGCGGGCAGACTTTGTCAAAGCTGATTTTGTTTTTCGCAAAAACTGGAGCGGCGAAACGAAGACACTCACCACATTCGTAAGGGGCGGGTATCATACATTCGATTCGGGCATCACTACTGATGCCACGCTGCTTCCGGGAGCTACAGGGGCCTTCGAGCTTTATGTCCCCCATGATTTTGGTTCCTTTATCGGTTACTCATATGTTATCGACTGGGAGGAGTACGAATAAATGGGTTTCGGGGCTTCAATGGACCGAATTCAACCGCTGCTGAAAGGATTGACAACCCTGACGTTAATCGGCCCGCTAAGCGCCCAGGAAACACCCCTCTCAGAAATTTTCTTTCTAGACCTTGGGATTGTGATAGAGCCCTCCAGGGGATCCGAAGATTATTCCCGCCTGGTTAAAAAACCGTCCGAAGAAGTATCATTCAAGATCAAAAAAGTTGAAAGTGGATCCGTCTATATGGCCTCCAGCAAAGAATTGCTTTCCACGCTGGGCAGGATCAATAAACGCATTGCAAGATTGGAAAGCTCCTTTCAGACAGAAATGAACGCCTTGAAACAGGATAATATGTCCCTGAGAAATACTCTGGCAGAAATTCAAAATCCCAATATTAAAAAACCGTATAGCGCGGCAGAAAATACCGTAACCAAGCCACTTGATAAACCTAAATCGCTTGCAGAAGCACCTGAAGAATCATTGCCCTCCCAACAAGCCCCTGAACCAGCGCCTACTTTTAATCATTCAACGTATATGTCAGGTGTATTTGCTTACCAGCGGGACGATTTCTACACTGCCCTAGATAAATTTTCAGATCTGTATTTGGATACAGCACCTAAAAAAACCACTGAGAATGTTTTATACTGGATGGCAGACGCTTATCAACAAACCGGTCAATATGAAAAAGCATTACTACTTTTAAATAAATTAACCATCACTGGAACTTTGAGAATTGACGATGCTTTGGTCCAAAAGGGGTTGCTGCATAGAAAAATGGGGAACGAAAATCTAGCCATGATCGCATTTGGTGATGTGGTGTCCCAACACCCAAATAGCGAATACATTCGTTTAGCCCAAATGGAATTAAAAAAATCCGGCAGCATAAAATGAAACAACTGACACGTACCATAATATTATCCTTCATTTTATTTACTGTTGCTTTTGGTGCAACCCGCGTGGCTTATTTAAGGCCTGGTCCCATGATGAAAATCCCTTACACCTCTATTGGCCCCTCCCCCTATCTTTTTACCGCCGGGTTTGGATCAGAACTCCATAATTTTTCTCCTTTTAATACGGCGGGCGGCGCCTATTTTAGCATGGAAGCCAGCGGATGGACATTTGGTTTTTCCACCGCCCAAGGGGCCGATACCACCAGCCTGGCTAACCTGGAAGTTTCCACTTATAAAGCGCCGGTGGAGTTTGGTTTTCATCTTCAGCGCATTGTTTATGCTCGAAATAATATTTCATTCTCTGTTGGGCTCCAGGATATTGTCTTCGAAAATAATGTCAAAGGCTTAAATCTTGATCCAAAAGAGTTATCCTTTTTTGGTATCGTCAGCAGCCAAAAGCAATTAGGCCAGTATAATATGATTACTTTTATCGGCTTTGGTACCGGCGGCTTTGGAGCCATTGATACAGTCAGAACAGATACATTGGCGGAGCAACCAACGGGGACCAACGCCGGTGTATTTGCCGGTGCTGTTTTTAATACGCCCTATATGAAGAAATGGGGCGGGATAGATATTGTGGGTGAATTCGACGGTAATGGCATCAATGTGGGACTCCGCATCCCCCTTACCTCGGATTATCGCCTGAACCTAGGATTCACCCACATAGAAAAATTACCCAAATGGAAAGAGCGCTATTGGGAAGGTCATGCCGGTTTAACCATCGGTTTTGAAATTACGGCCCCCAGGGGATCTCTAATTAAAACACCGGGCGGCGGTCCCGCGCCACCCATCATGCAGCCGGGGCCTATCAATATGGCGGAAATGGATACAACTCTAATGCTGGCGGATTATACAGTGCACACACTGCGGGATTCCATGGGAATGATGACCAATGAAATGCGAAACCTGATGACGCGCCTTGCTGCCATGGAGCAACATTCCAAATTTTTAGAAGATTCACTTAAAGCTATTCGCTTAAACACCAATGTGGATGAACGGAAAATGAATGATGCCATGCGTCACTTATCCCGGTCACTACGTTATTTTTACGCCGGTAATTACAGAACCTCCCTGCAGGAGGTTGAATCAGCATTAGAATTGAATCCAAACCTGGCCTTGGCCTATGCGAGACGCGGTTCGATATACTATAAACTGGGGGATATTCAGCGCGCAACAATCAACTGGAATTTAGCATTAAGGATGGATCCGGAATATGATGATGTGAGAAACGTGCTGAAGGCATTACATGAAAATCGTTTGAAATCAACCAGCATGATTAAGGAATAAATATGGATATTGCTACCCTTGTAGGGATCATATTGGGAATGGGAGCCATCGTTGGCAGTATTTTTTTAATGACGCCAGATATAGGTATGTTTGGATCTATTTCCAGCTTTGGTATTGTTTTTGGTGGAATGATTGCATCAGTTTCAGTTGCTTTTCCATTAAAAGATGTGCTCCAATTAAGCGCTGCCATGGGTGCTGTGTTTAAAGGAAGTAAGGATACCTTGGGCGTGATTGTTGATGAAGCAGTTGAAGCTTCTGAAGTTGCCCGAAAGGGGACGGCTGACCTGGAGAATCATATCGGTAATATTAAGAGTTTCTTTTTTCGCGATGGGGCACAAATGGTCATTGATGGATATTCTCTTGAAGAAATTACTGAAATTTTATATACCCGGATTGAATACCGTGAATTACGCGAAAATACACAGGCGGGGTTATTCAAATCTATGGGCGTGATGTCACCGGCGTGGGGTATGGTTGGGACACTCATTGGGCTTGTGGTTATGCTGTCTGGTTTTGGGGAGGGCGGCACTGATACCCTGGGCGCCGGTATGTCCGCCGCCTTAATTACAACATTTTATGGCGCTGTACTTGCAAATTTATTTTTCCTCCCTATGGCTGATAAAATTAAAACACGAATCACCTTTACCAGTACAATTCAAAATTTACAGGTAGAAGCCGCGCGCCTCATTCATCAGAAAAAACATCCAATTATTGTCCGGGAAAAACTAAACTCCTTTATTCCGCCAAAAGAATGGAAAAGAGACGAGGGTTGATCTGAATGGCTGCCTCACCTCAAGAAAAAAAGAAATTTATTAAGAAAGGAATGGGTCTGGTCGAAGAAGGATTGCCCGGATGGTTCGGCACCTTTGCCGATATGATGACTCTCCTTTTTGCCTTTTTTGTTTTATTGGCTGCAATCTCAACAATTGATCCAGTTAAATTAATGAATATGGCAGACGGGATGGGGAAATCTGTGGGGAAAAAGAAAGAGATTGAAAACCAAGCCATGTCTCTTGGGGATATTCAGAAGGAAGCACAAAAAATGGTGGAAGAAATGGCAGTGGATCCTGAAACCGGAGAAAAGCCGGTTGAGGTTACTACCAGCCCAAAGGGGGTGACAATTGGTATCTCCTCCGATATTAGCTTCCGTTCTGGATCTGCTGATACCAAACCAGAATTTCTGGACATTTTAAAAAAAATTATACCCACGATTGAAAAATCTTATTTTCAGATAGCGGTGGAGGGCCATACTGATAGTGATCAACTTCCAAAGGCATTACAAGTTAAATACCCAAGTAACTGGGAACTGTCCGGCGCTAGGGCAGCAGCGGTTGTACGGCTAATGATATCTTTGGGGATAGGCCCTACGCGACTGGAAGCAGTAGGATATGGAGAATTTGTTCCAAGAGATAGAAAAAATACAGAATTACTTTCATCAGATTTAGTACAAAAATATAATTCAAACCCTCAGCAAAAAGCGAGGAATCGCCGGGTTGAAATCACATTTTTAGCGCCGCGGGGCGGCCCTGTTGGAAGAACAGAAGCCAGCACAGAGAATGGATAAACAAAATAATTCATATGGATAAGGGAGTTGATATGAAAAAGCGGAGTAAAAGGGTATTGAATTTTACCCTAACAATCGGGTTCATTATAGGCCTTGGCCTGAGCCAGTCAAGCGGCTATTTAGCCCAAAAACTAATGATCGAAAACGATCTGCGGAAACGGATTGCGAGCGCACTTGAAAAAGTGATTGATAATCGGAAATATGTCGTAGATGTAAGCATCGACTTAGAGATTAGCAGTGCCATCGAAAGTCAGACAACATACTCACCAGGCGGCCAAAGCGAAAATGCTATTGAAGCTCTAAAGGCCGCCGAGGATATTCTCAGCGCAACGGGTGATACCCCCAAAAGCGGCAGTGTTGGTTTGCCGATACCCGGATTTGACTTTACGGCTGAAACACCTGCGGAAAATACAGAAACATCTCCCCCGTCGGAATCATCGCTCATGGAATCCTCAACTCCCAAAGCTAGAGTGCTATCCCGTACACAGACTGAAAAACGCCCAGCCGTGGCCAGCGTTCGCAATATGGAGATCAGCATTATCATCCAGGAAGGTGCAGCGCCTGAGCTTATAGAAAACATCCGTCAAGTAGTGATGGTAGCTTCCCGCTTTAACCGACCTCGCGGAGATGTGCTCAGTATCATGACGGCCAGCTTCAAAGAACGCCGAGATGAAAAAACAGCTGAACAAGTGTTATTGAAAAATATTGCTGAAAAACTTGAATCTCTTGAAAGCCAGCGCGAAAGACTTGGAGAGGTTGACTGGAAACAGGAACTGGAAAATTATAAAGAATCTGAAGTTGAACGCCGACAGGAAGACAAACTTTATTTTCAATCCAAACTTGCAGAGTTTGAGGCGGTAGCGAGGGATCGTTCCTACGACCAGGAAAAACAGGCTGTGCTGCGCCAGGATTCAGTCCGCCTGCAAGCGCTCAATGAAGAAATACAAAATCTGAAATCATTTTTAGGCACGGCAGACTTGACTGATTCTGCCGCGACTGAAGCACAATCTTCGGTTCAGAAAAAACTACTTGAAAAAGCCAGTCTAGATTCACAAATTGCTGAAAAGCTTGCTATGCTGGATGAGGTTCAAGGTGAATTGGACAATCAAACCCGTCGTGGTGGTGGCAATACGGGGATGATAGTTTTTATTTCAATTCTTGGTGCTTTGGTTATTGTGCTGGCGATAGTACTCATATTTGTTTTAATGAACAAACCAAAACAACAAATGCCTCCACCTCCACCATGGATGATGTATCCACCGCGGCCCAAAAAAAAAGATAGTGGCAATGGATCAGAACCCGCAAAGCAGAAAGCTGCACCCATTACACCCCCTGCGCCGGAACCGCCAACCGCTGAAGATATCGGCGTTCTTCAAAGCGAAGTCAACGATATGAAACAAGCGGTCGTATCCATGAGTGTCGGCCAACCGCAAGCTGCTACAAAAATTGTGAAAGATTGGATTTTGGAAGAAGCACCACCCGAGCCTGTACCGGCTGCTGCCGAAGAGAATGATGGCGGTGGTAAAAAGAAGAAGAAAAAGAAGAAAAAATAAGAGGCTTGTATGATTTCAGATTATAACAGACTATCCGGCCTTCAAAAGGTCGCCATCCTGTTCTCTATCCTCGGGGAGAGCCTCGCTCTGAACTTGGTCAAGAATCTCGATAAAACGGAGGTACGCAAAATACGGGCTGCCATGCGCGGGGTTAGGAATGTGGCCTTTACTGTTAAAAAACAAGTTATGGAAGAATTTTACTTCGCATTCGTAAGTGAAAAATTCCAAGACGAAGAAGAAAGCGATGAACCGAAGAGACCCTTTGCCTTCCTTGGTGAATTAACGGATGAACAACTTGTTGCTCTTCTAATTACAGAAACGCCAAGGGTCATTGCAATCACCCTTGCCCAGCTCTCAAGCGAGAAACGAATGCTGGTATTAAACCGTATCAGTGAAGAAGAAAAAGGACAGGTTCTGTTAAATATTGGCAACCTTAATGATGTGCCCCTTGAAGCTGTTGTCCAAATCGCCAACAAACTTCATAAAAAAGCAAGGCAACTTCCAAAAACGGTAGCCTTTTCCCGTGGTGGCGGTAAAGATTTGGCGGACATTCTGGGTGAGATGGATCCCAAGGATGAAGAAATGTTTATGACAAATCTTGAACAGGATAATCCTGATCTTGCTGAAGAAGTTAAAAAATATCGCATTACATTTGAATCCATATTCGAAATTTTTCCGGACAACCTACTGCGAGATCTCATGAATGCCGTGGACTTGGATAGGGTTGCTATGGCTCTCAAAGGAATGGATCAATCGACAACCGATAGAGTTATTGGTATATTGCCAAAGAAAAAACAGGCAATGTTTGAACCGGTTGAGGGTGCTGTACCCAAACGGGATGTTGATTCAGCCCGTAAGTCCATAGTCTCAGCTGCCAAACAAATGGAGCGGGATGGAGTTTTCAAGCTCGAAGATCTACTCGGCGGCGATACCGTGGAATAGACCCGCATCCAATAATCGCTAAAACAGCCCCCGCCTATTTACAATAGATAAATGCGGGGGTTTTTTTATTCTTTATATCCGCTTAACTCCCGCGCTGAAGGATCCTTCGTTTCAACCCATTTCGGCATCCAAAAATGGGGGATAAGTTCATCTTGTTTCCCAAAAAATGATTCGAACAATTTTCGATAAAAATAACTCTCTTTCAACACAGGTGTACAGTGGGTGTAACGCTGTGCTTCTGTTTCAAACTCAACATCGGTTATTTGCTGATCCACGAATTCTTGGAGAACCCGGTGCCATGAATTTTCTTTCGCACTGACACCATCAGAAAAGGCACATTTCCTTCGCCATAACACAGAATTGGGTAATACTGATTGATCAAATGCTTTCCGCAGCAAATATTTTTCCAATCGATCTTTACCGTCAAACATCTTCCTTTCCGCCGGGATGGATAAATAAAAGCGGACAAATTCCTTATCCAAAAACGGTGTCCTGGCCTCCAACCCGTTGGAGCTTACGGAGCGATCCGACCGAAGCACATCAAAGCGATGTATTTCATCTACCAATCTTTTACATTCTTCCTGAAAGGCATGGGCGGAGGGCGCCTGCCCCATGTACACATATCCCCCGCAGACCTCGTCACTGCCATCACCATTAAAAATCACCTTACAGTCAGAATTATCTCTGATATATTTTGATACGAGATAATTGCCCACACTGGCGCGCACGGTTGTTGTATCAAATGATTCAATATTATAAATAACTGTCTCAATAGCTGATAAAAAATCCTGTTCTGAAATTTGAATCTGGTGGTGATCGGTTCCCAAGTGCTTTGCTACGGCCTGTGCATATTCAAGATCAATGCTTCCCGGCATACCGATCGAAAATGTCTTTAAAATTCCTTCATGATATTTGTTAACCAAAGTTGAGATCAGGCTGGAATCAAGACCGCCTGAAAGCAAACTGCCAATTTCCCTTTCCGCCATCATGCGCTTTTTAACTGCTTGTGTCAATTTAATACGAATCCCCTCAAGAATATCTGTTTCGGGGGTTTTTGTCAAATCAGACGGTTGATGAAAATAATATTGGGTGAACTTATCACTAGACAATTGCCACCAATGACCCGGTTTAAATGGGCTCACAAAATTACAAATTGCTGTCAGTGGCTTTGCTTCGGAAGCGAACAATACTTCACTCCCATTACGTCCGATAAATCCCGGGCGGACACCAAATGGATCACGACCTGCAAATAATTCATCTTTCTTTTGATCGTAAAGTACAAACATAAAAACACCATCAAGCGCTTTTACAGTCTTCTCAATACCAAATCGTTTATACATATGCAGGATAATTTCACAATCAGAGCCCGTTGTCAATTCAAATTGGTACTCTTTCGCCAGGGACTTATAATTATAGATTTCTCCATTACAAATAACCACAAGGGTTGAATCCTTGGGATGCATAAGGGGCTGATCCCCTGTTTCGCTCGTCCCCACAATAGCCAAACGATGAAAAGCAAAAAGTGTATCAGTACTTACAATTCGTACATGTGAATTATCAGGCCCGCGATACCGTATTTTATCTGCGTGGGGTTTTAACTCATCCCAACCCAGTGATTTTCCTCTATAGGCAAATATTCCGCACATTGTCTTTCCTTTTATTTTTGAACATAAAAAAACCCCCATAACCATTCGGATATGGGGGTTTTCCTAAAGTCTTGTGTCCCGTCTAGTTACACGGGAGCCCCCACGCCAAATCCATTGGCGTTATCATTATTATTTTTAAGGGCAATCATGTAACACATATCAACGGGGAACCTAAGTTTTTAAAATAATGCTTGTCAAACATTTTCTTTTATCGCCGCGTGGGCAGCGGCCAAACGAGCGACAGGAACCCGAAAAGGGGAACAGCTCACATAATCCAGTCCGTTTTGGTGACAAAATTCAATACTAGCCGGGTCACCACCATGTTCACCACAAATCCCAATTTTCAGATCGCTTTTTACCTGCCGACCTTTTTCAACAGCCATGCTTATTAACTGCCCAACCCCAATTTGATCCAAACTTTGAAATGGATCGTGGGCCAGAATATTATTCTCCAGATAATCCGGTAGAAAACCGCCGATATCATCACGACTAAACCCATAAGTAGTTTGCGTTAAATCGTTGGTACCAAAGCTAAAAAATTCAGCATTCTGTGCTACTTCATCTGCCGTTAGACACGCGCGGGGAAGTTCAATCATTGTGCCTACGAGATAATCAAATTGAATCTCTTTTTCTCCCATGACATTTCCAGCAATCAGGCGAACAATTTTTTCCTGGTTTTCAAATTCTGTGTGTGTGCCAACTAAAGGAATCATCACTTCCGGCATTGCCATTATACCGGCTTTATTTAGTTCCGCTGTGGCTTCAAAAATAGCCCTGGCCTGCATCTCCGTAATTTCAGGGTAAGCAACGCCTAATCTGCAACCTCTGTGCCCCAGCATCGGATTAAACTCATGCAGGCCATTAATTCGGGATTTTATTTGGGTTGAAGATACGCCTAATTCTTTTGCCAATTCATTCACCTGCTCATCATTTAAGGTGATAAATTCATGTAATGGCGGATCGAGCAATCGTATGGTAACCGGTTTTCCTGCCATAGTTTTAAGAATGCCCATGAAATCTTCTCTTTGAAAAGGCAAAAGTTTCATCACGGCGTCTCTGCGTTCAGATTTATTTTCCGCCAAAATCATTTTTCGCATTGCCATAATTCGTTTCGGGTCAAAAAACATATGTTCTGTTCTACAAAGCCCAATCCCCTCGGCCCCAAATACAATCGCTTGTTTTGAATCTTCCGGACTGTCAGCATTGGTTCTAACTTTAAGTGTTCGAATTTCATCCGCCCAAGCCATTAGTTCTCTATACGATTTATTTGACTCCGGGTCAGCCGGCTGTAAAACTAATTGCTCCAGGTAGATTGTGCCTTTTGACCCATTCATAGAGATCCAGTCACCCTCCTTTATCTTTTCACCATTTACATCCATAACCTTTTTGTTAAAATCAATATTCAGGGAAGAACAGCCCACAATACAGCATTTACCCCACCCCCGAGCCACCAGGGCCGCATGGGATGTCATTCCGCCTTTTGCAGTTAAAATTGCTTCTGCAGCGTGCATGCCATGAACATCCTCCGGCGAAGTTTCTTCTCGGACCAATATTACTTTCTTTCCATTCTTAGCCCATGCTTCAGCATCATCTGCCGTAAAAACTACTTGTCCAACGCTCCCCCCTGGGCCTGCAGGTAACCCTTTTGCAATCACTGACGCGTTGTTCTCAGCGTCTATATCCAGCATTGGATGTAAAAGTTCTTCAATCTGGTCGGGGGAAACACGCATAATTCCCTCCTTTTTCGAAATCATACCCTCTGCAACCATATCAACTGCCATTTTAATGGCCGCTGTTCCTGTGCGTTTCCCCGTTCGTGTTTGCAGCATCCAAAGCCTGCCATCCTCAATAGTAAATTCAATATCCTGCATGTCGGCATAATGCTGCTCAAGATTGATGCGAATGCCATCCAGCTGTGAATAAACATCCGCAAAAAATGTTTCTAACGATTCTAAGCTGGCAGATTCATCTGTCTTGGTGGCTTCATTTAAAGGATGGGGCGTCCGAATGCCTGCAACCACATCTTCACCTTGTGCATTTTGCAACCATTCGCCATAAAATTTATTTTCACCAGTTGCGGGATTCCGGGTAAAAGCTACACCGGTTGCAGAAAGATCTCCTGTGTTTCCGAACACCATGGCTTGGACATTAACTGCAGTTCCCCATTCATCGGGAATATTTTCAATCCGCCTATAACTTACAGCGCGCTTACCATTCCAACTTCGAAACACAGCTTTTATCCCGCCCCATAACTGTTCATAAGGGTCATCTGGAAAATCGCTTCCAAGAACTTTTTTTATGCGTGATTTAAATGTATCAGACATTTTACCCCAATCTTTAGCAGTTAAATCAACGTCTGAAGAATATCCTTTCTTTTCTTTGTACGCATTAAGAATGCTTTCAAGCTGATGGCGAATACCATGCCCATCCGCTGGCTCAATCCCTGCTGCTTTTTCCATCACTACATCTGAATACATCATAATAAGCCTGCGATATGCATCATAAACAAATCGGGGGTTATTTGTTTTCGCAATTAACCCCGGTATTGTTTCAGATGTTAACCCTACGTTTAAAACAGTCTCCATCATGCCCGGCATAGATAGGCGCGCACCAGAACGAATAGATAGCAACAGCGGGTCGTTTGCATCCCCAAAGCGTTTCCCCATAGCTGATTCTACATCTACCATCGCAGCTTTTAGCTGGTTTTCTAAATCATCCGGAAATGAATTGTTATTTTCATAATAATGGGTACACACGTCCGTGGTAATGGTTAGCCCTGCCGGAACCGGAATGCCCATATTTGTCATTTCAGCTAAGTTTGCGCCTTTGCCCCCAAGCAAATTTTTCATATCGGCTCTGCCCTCGGCCGAGTTATTCCCAAAAAAGTAAATTGGTTTCATTTTATCTCATATATCTCGTTTTGTTCGAAAAATGTCGTCGAATTTACATTTTCAATTCCCAACTAACATTTTATTTATCATATCCTTAAAGCGGTTTAATTTCCATCTTAACACATGGCACAACCACATCTAAAAAATCTTCTTAAGCAGTATTTATATCAATATCCAAAAGAGAAAACAACAACTCAAAGGATGATTCAATTTTTAAATGATCATACCGGATGTTTTGATCGGCATAATTGGTTTGGCCATTTCACGGGATCTGCTTGGATTGTAGATCAACCAAGGGAATGGGTGCTAATGACCCATCATCGTCAATTAGATATGTGGCTGCAACTCGGCGGTCACTCAGATGGCTGTTCAAATTTACTTGAAGTTGCCCGGACCGAGGCCATAGAAGAGTCTGGGTTTTCTCAATTCAAAGTATTATCAGAAGAAATCTTTGATCTTGACATCCATCAAATACCTGCGCATAACAGCGATCCACCCCACCTGCATTTTGATGTGCGTTTTATTCTCGAAGCTCAGCATGGCAAGGAAGAAATCATTGTCAGCGACGAATCACAGGACGTTGCTTGGGTTCATGTACAGAAAATCCAGAATAAAAATTCCGAGAAATCCATAGCGCGCATGCTTAACAAAACATTAAAATATTTTTCCGCTTAAATCATGAACCTTGCTAAAAAAATGAAATCTGAGATATTATCCTGTACGGTTCAAAAGAACCGGCGTAAAATTGGTCTTGAGGTTGAGGGATTATATTACAATCGTTTTTTTACCCGCTTGCCTGTTAATCCAACCGATCAATACTCAGCCACCGATTTAATTAATGATATACAGGAAAATATTCCAAAAGATGGTGGATTTTCCTACTCTCTTGAACCTGGGGGCCAATTAGAATGGGCCTCGGCGCCGGCAGTAAGTCTATGGGATATCCAAAAACAATTTGAACAACATTTATATCTTGAGGACAAATTCTGTAGAAAAAATCATGTGGGCAGATTATATCTTTCTCTTGAACCTATGTGTACACCCAATGATATTGATTTAATAAAATTGAATAAATATCAACTGATGCATAACCTGTTTACAAAAACGGGCAATCTTGGACCCTGGATGATGCGCAACACAACCAGCATTCAATTAAATATTGATTATACATCGGAACAAGATGCCAATGAAATGGCCTTTCTGGCTGATTCAATTCAGCCCTTTTACAGCATTTTATTTTCTAATTCGCCTTTTATGCGCGGTTCATCTGTGGGGTCCGCCAACATGCGTTGGAAAATCTGGGGGGATACAGATCCCGGCCGTTGTGGATCTCTTATCGAACACGGAATGATTTCACCTCAAAACATGGCAGATGATTATGCCACCTGGATCTTAGGAGTAAAAACAATTTTTAAATATAATCGCCACGGGGATGCTGAAAGTTTTAACGGTACGCTGGGAGATATGGTTCAATCAGATCCAACTGCAATAAAAAGGCATCTTTTATCATCTCTGCACCAATCTTTCACCCATGTTCGTTTTAAAACTGTTTTAGAGGTTCGCGCCAGCGATCGCCCCCCAAAAGGAATGGAAATGGCTCCTGTTGCATTCATTGCCGGTTTGCTCACCGTGCCAAAAACACGGGCTATAGGACTTGAAATAGTTTCAAGATGGTCTGCGGAAGAAAGAAAAAAACTCATTTCATCGGCGGGTGATCTATCGTTTGACCCAATGGGTCCAGAAAATAAATCCATTGGAGAGTGGTTGGAATTCTGGGCCCAATTAGCCTTGGAAGGATTAGATGAAAGAGAAAGATTATTTGGCTTGAAAAATGAGCGGCCGATGGTTCAATCTTTTTTAGAAAATGTCTTAACCCTTGGCCCTAAAACAATACAAATACAAAATGAATTCCAAGAAACAGGTGGATCAATTGAAAATTTTCTTAAAAATTGCTGTTTAGATTTAACCCTGTAATTCTCATAATGGAACCAAAACACATACATATTTTAGTATTTATTCCCATTGCCTTTTTTCGGCTGGTTTGGTCTTTAAGCTTTTTTTTCGGCGCTGCAACTGAATCAATATGATGGCTGAAATACACCCCCTTGTAATTCATTTCCCAATAGCATTGCTTTCAACAGCAATGCTAATTGATTTTATGTTTGTTCTCAGCAAAAGAGAGGATTTATCTCAAACCGGGTGGTGGATTCTACTATTGGGGCTTATCTCCGCTGCTTCAGCCATTGCTACCGGTATTTGGGATGATACACTTATTGGTCATTTGGGATCTGTTTTTCCACTTTGGGTCAACCATGGCTGGATTCAAATATTTTCATCCATCATTTTTCTTATTATGTTTGTTTGGCGGACAAAAAATCCGCACTTGCTCACCACCCCAAATTTAAAATGGATATATATTGGAATCGGCAGTATTGCGGTAGCAATTCTTTTTTATGGAGGACACTTGGGAGCAAAGCTCGCAGGACGGATTTAATTAACTATTTTATCTCTTATTAAAACTATATAAACTCTAATTTCCCTGCC
>JAYEFG010000210.1:0-4628 GCA_034658595.1 Fidelibacterota bacterium
CAAATCCGATTCCCGGATCCAAAATGATTTTGGTGTCACGGACACCCCTTCCCTTTGCCATGGCAATTTGTTCATTAAAAAAATCGATTATCTCTTGCATTAGATCGTCATAGTGTGGATTTGTCTGCATATCCCGAGGCGCCCCTTTAATATGCATAAGAATAACGGGCACATTGCGATTCGCAACCAAGTTGGCCATGCTCCCATCAAAGTTCAGGCCGGAAATATCATTCACCAGGTCCGCCCCTGCATCCAACGCTGCTTTAGCAACGGCTGATTTATAAGTATCGATAGAAATAAGGCAATCCAACTTTTTACGAATCGCTGCAATCACGGGAATGGTGCGATTCAATTCTTGATCCAGTGAAACCGGTTCAGCACCGGGACGGGTACTTTCACCGCCGATATCAATCATATCCGCACCATCAGCTATCATTTGCAAGGCATGGCCTGCTGCCACTTTCGGATCGGTAAATTGGCCCCCATCACTGAAGGAGTCCGGCGTTACATTGAGGATGCCCATGACCAATGTTTTGGATGGGGCCTTGAGCCAGGATTGGAATTGGGTACTGTTCATTATTGATGAAGAAAACGCCTTGAGATTCAAGGCGTTTTCAATTTAGTTTTTCTCAGGGTTTTCCATTTTGTTTTTTGGTGGTTTTCTCCTCGGTCGTCTTTTACGTTTTTTCTTTGGTGAACCATTCTTGGATCGGGTAATCTTCTTCCCTTCCATCACAGCCTGCACTTCATCGCCATTAATGGTTTCGTGTTCCAGCAATGCTTTGGAGAGGTTATGAAGCTGCGCCATATTGTCTTTTAAAACGTTTTGAGCTGTGGCCTGGGCCTTGCGAACAATACGCACCACTTCTTCATCAATCATCCGCGCCGTCGCTTCCGAATAGTCCCGGTGGCTTTGAATTTCCCTTCCGAGGAAGATTTCTTCATTTTTCTTTCCGAATGTCATGGGACCAAGCACATCGCTCATGCCCCATTCACAGACCATTTTACGGGCAATCTGTGTGGCTTGTTCAATGTCGTTGCCTGCACCGGTTGTCAGTTCATTAAATATCAATTTTTCTGCCGCACGCCCACCCATCAAAATGGCTAAACGTCCTTCTATATATTCGCGAGTATATCCATGTTTTTCGTCAATAGGTAGTTGCATGGTTACACCTAAGGCTTGTCCCCTTGGGATAATGCTTACTTTGTGAACCGGATCGGCGCCTTTCGTCCGCGTAGCCACTAACGTATGCCCAGCTTCATGGTAGGCGGTAGTCTTCTTTTCTTCTTCCGAAAGGATTACACTCTTGCGTTGAACTCCCATCATGACCTTGTCCTTGGCTTCTTCAAAGTCCGTCATATCCACAGAGCGTTTTTTCTTCCGCGCGGCCAAGAGGGCTGCCTCATTAACGATATTTTCCAGGTCCGCACCCACCATGCCCGGCGTTCCTTTGGCGATGGCCTCAAGGTTCACCTTCTTTTTATTCATAACTATTTTTTTGGTGTGCACTTTCAGGATGCCCAAACGCCCAATCAGGTCCGGTATATCCACCACAATCTGTCTGTCAAACCGGCCAGGGCGTAAGAGGGCAGGATCCAAAACATCGGGGCGGTTCGTAGCCGCCATGAGGATAATATCTTCGTTAGCTTCAAAACCATCCATCTCAACCAAGAGTGCATTCAATGTTTGCTCACGTTCATCGTGACCCCCGCCTAATCCTGCACCGCGCTGCCGGCCTACCGCATCCAACTCATCAATAAAAATAATGCATGGTTGGTTCTTTTTCCCTTGTTCAAATAAGTCTCTCACCCGGGAAGCGCCAACACCCACAAACATTTCTACAAAGTCCGCCCCGCTTAAGCTGAAAAAAGCAACATTAGCTTCCCCGGCAATGGCCCGTGCCAATAATGTTTTACCCGTCCCCGGAGGCCCCACCAACAGGACACCCCTTGGAATTTTAGCACCCAGTTTCTGGTATCGTTTCGGTTTCTTGAGGAAATCCACGATCTCCTTCAATTCTTCTTTGGCTTCCACACACCCGGCCACATCGTCAAAAGTGACTTTGGGCTTATCCGATGTCCATATTTTGGCTTTACTCTTGCCAAAGTTAAAGATGTTTTTCATTCCACCGCCGCCGCCCTGCATGCGCCGCATGAGGAAAATCCAGAAGGCCAATATAGCTATCCAAGGAAGAATGTTCAGGAAGTAGCCTGTCCAGTCGATGGATTTTTGTTTAAAGGTATAATCTACTTTATACTGGTCCCATTCAGTCATCACTTCACGATCAACGAAGGGCAGTTTCAAGCGGAACTTCACCACTTCCTGGGAAATGCCGCCGGCATTCAGAATATTCTTTACTTCAGATAATTCACCATGGAAAACGTCATCCACGATGCGGCCTTTAGCAATAAAGCCATCCGTCAAAAAAGTGCGGTATTCCGAATATTGAATTTCCACTTCATCGACGCTTTTTCCCGTGAATAAATTGGATAAAAAGACAGCCGATATAATAATCAGGATCCAAACGAAGCTGGTCTTTCCGGCCCGTTTCCATTGGAAAAGGTCGTTCCCCTTTTGATTTTTATTCGAATCCCGGGATGATTTGTTTTGCCCCTTCGATCCGTTTTGTTTTGGTCTATTTTGCTTTTTAGAATTCATGTTACTCAGTCTCAAATTCTTCGAGGCGATAAACCCCCTTTAAATTCCTTAATTTTTGTTCATAATCCAAGCCGTATCCTACGACGAAATCGGGCGGAATTTCAAACCCTACCCAATCAATTTCAAAATCAAGTTTAGCGATGTCCGGCTTAAGCAGCAGTGTTACAATTGCAACGGATTTCGGCCCCGCTTCCTGCAAACGGTCGCGTATGAATTTTATTGTTAGGCCAGAATCAATTATATCTTCAACAATAACCACGTTGCGGTTGGTAATATCAGCGGAGATATCTTTCAGCAAGCGAACCGTTCCCTTGGATTCAGTCCCGGTATAGCTGGACACTTTAATGAAATCGACCTCACAGTCAATATCCATGGCCCGAATTAGGTCGGCACAAAAAATGAAACTGCCG
Organism: Fidelibacterota bacterium; assembly: GCA_034658595.1. Taxonomy (GTDB): domain Bacteria; phylum Fidelibacterota; class Marinisomatia; order Marinisomatales; family TCS55; genus TCS55. The sequence goes on from JAYEFG010000210.1 coordinate 3,070, forward strand.
TTTAAAATACCAATCAAGATCGGCGCTCCATCATTGTATTTCCCGGAAATTTCAGATGCAATTTCCTTTACCCTGTCCTGGACGACTTTTTCTGGAATAAATTCCGTTAATTTCTCTCTGCTGACAAGCATGGCTATCCTACCACAGGCTCAAGGTTAAGTTCCAAAAATTCTTTCGTTGAATCCGTCACTTTGACCCTGTCACTTAGGCGTCTTCCGCAAACCCAGATGATTTCATCATCCGCTGTTAAAACCAACTGTTTATCTTTCGTAAAACAATCTACTTTTTCATCCACCAGGTAATCACTGACCTTTTTATGTCCTGCCATTCCCAGGGGTTGAAAGATGTCACCATCCCGCCATGAACGAATGGTTAGGGGTTTTCCTTCCAGGATACTGCCATCAATCACTTCATGAAACGGGTTTGAATCCAAAGATGGCGTTGTAATTTTATTGAGTGAAATACTGAATCCGTCAAATCCGAAGCGTCCCTCATTTTGAATGGACATATTAATTTGTTTCTGAATTTCATGATTCAGGATAAAACAGTTTCGGTCCCGTAAAATTGTCCATTGATCATTTAATTTGACCTTGGAACCAGTGCTGGGTGCGTTAAGCCAATGGCTTAACTCCTCCCACTGATGCCGCCGCCACGAAATTTCCGTTTCACCCAAAAGATGTTTTACGAGCCGAACCAATTGGTTCGCAGTTAATTTATTAACCAAATCATCATGAATCAATTTTTGGTGATTCCGATCCCCAACCTGTTCAGAAAGTTCTGCGATTAAACATTTCATCCGTTCCACTGCTTTAGTTGCTTTTTGGGATAATTCATTGAATCGACTCATTAAATTGTTTGTCTGGTTTCCCCAGGGTTTCACAATTTTGTGACGAACATTATTTCGTTTAATTGAAATATCCTTATTGGATTCATCTTCCACATAATTCAAAACATGGTAGCGGACATATTCCTCAATATTATTCCGACTGAATTTTAATAGTGGACGAATAAGGCTCCCATTCTGTTTTGGAATACCCCGAAGTCCCTCTATACCACAACCATCATCCAAATGCATCAAAATCGTTTCTACATTATCATTGGCATGGTGGGCTGTCAAAATGTGATCACAATTAAATTCTTTTCGGGCCAACTCAAAAGCATCCTGACGAATCCGCCGTGCATACATTTCCATACTTTCACCCTGTTCATGATCCTGATTGGCATGTTGAACCATTAGGGGCACATTCATAGATTCGCAAAGATTCCTGACGAATTTCTCCTCAGAACGAGATGCATCCCTGAAGCCATGATTCACATGAACAGCAAAAATATCATGATCCGGTCTCAGTTGAGACGTAAGATGAAGCAGGGTGACAGAATCAATTCCCCCGGAAACAGCTACTATTAGTCGAAGCTGTTTTTCACCGGAAAGGCAGGGAGATAATTCTCGGGAGAATTTATTAAGTGTGAGTGAAATATTGATGGGTTCATCCCTTAATTAAACTGGGAGACAACTTTGGCCGCAGGCTTAGCTGAAGACATAATATAGAAATGGACGC
>JAYEFG010000211.1:0-4585 GCA_034658595.1 Fidelibacterota bacterium
GGGTCACGAATTTTCTCTGCAGCCCTTTCAAGCTGGTCCATCGCTTCGGATTGCATCTCCTGTTCAAGGTATATTTCAGCAATCGCAAGGTACACTTTGGCTTCCATATCTCCGCTTAGGCCAGACTGAATTAGATTATTTAAACCATTAATAGCAGGTTGCGGTTTATTTTGTTTCCATTTAATCAAGGAAGTCCAAAATTCCACATCTACATGAACCTCATTTCCAAACTCATTATTCATTTCAGCTAAAACTGCTGCTGCTGCACGGTAATTACCCCGGTGGAAATGAGACTGTGCAATTAGGGAAAGGGCAGATTTTTTCAATTTGAATTCCCCATAATTGTCGAGGACAAACTGGGTTTTTTCAATCACCTTTCCATAATTTTCATCAGCGGATAGTGGAAGTTTTTCACCACGATTTTCAAGGCGAATTTTTTCCGCCTTTTCGAAATATTCTTCCGCATTATAATAAGTATTAAAATATGCTTTAAAATTGGCGCAGGATATAAAAATAAGGCCCGTTAGTGCAATCAAATATCGGCACGATATATAATTAGGATTTTTTAGCATATTTTCAATAAAGAAGTTCCTTCATTCTAATCATTATATAAAAATAAATTATTCTATGGAAATGAAATGGATTATTCCTCTTTTTATGAGCCTGAGCTTAATTACCGGCCAAAAAACACTTTTTGATAAAGACCCGGGATTTATCAATATAAAAGCCGATACAATTGCGGTACCCATTTACATTGATGGATCATTAATCGGACATACCCCATTGGATAATCCCATACCTGTTTTGGAAGGTATTCATCATATCACCCATCACCCCCCATCTATTCAGGATCCCTTTTTGCAATACAGCAATACTGATGCTGTAAAACAGGTTTTTGTCCTGAGTGGTGATACTATAAATGTTCACTTGAATACTTACCTCCTGGCCGAGCAAATAGCCCGGGATAGGAAAGAATATCGTTACGCTAAATCTATTTGGGTTGGAATTAGCTTTTTGGTTCTATGGCAGTTATGGATTTTTGCAGATTAAACCATCAAACAATTATTGTCACGGTAAGAATCATCCCTAAATTCTTGTATGAGTAATAATCAAAATTTAGAAAAATCAGTAAAGTTCCGTCCTGATTACAAATGGCCAGCAGGGGGATCAAAACGTGATTGTCCGAAATGTAGCAACCCGCTCCAATTGCAAACCGATTTGCGGGACTATTATGGAAAACCCTGGTGGTGCTATGCCTGCCAGTGGCAGTTCTCTGAAGAAGAATTAATGGGGTAAAACGATTAGGCTTCGATGATTTCAGAATAATCGGTCATAATATTATCCACGACCCACCTGACGAGTACATAATCATCCAATAACCCAATCTGTGGAAAACTATCGGGAATTTCATCATATTCTTCCAGAAAATATTCCAAAGCAAAAACAATTCTTTTTTGCAAATCTTTGTTTAATTCAGGTAAATCCCTCAAAATGCCATACAATTTTGATATATCCGTTACAAGTAAAATTTGATAATCAAGTAATGTTGGATGGGAAACAAGGCGTTCAATCTTTTGTGGAATTTCTTTTAACACCATAGGGATATCTCTTAAGTCAATTTCAGCGATCCGTTTTTCATATTTCGCTTTATCTTCCTGAGTCAATTGCAGTTGGTCTGAAGGATTCATCAGTAGTAATTTAGAATAAATACGCAAAACAAACTTCATAATGAATGTAGAAGAAATCATCAAAAACAAATTAAGAGAACATATAAACCTGGTCCACCTGGATCTTCGTGACACAACCGGGAAACATATTCATCACCAGAATTTTGACGGTGGACTCCATTTATCCGCTACAATTGTGTCGGATAATTTTAACAATAAATCCCTGCTGGAACGGCACCAGCTTGTTTATAAAGCATTAGGATCAATGGTTAAAAATCAAATCCATGCATTCAGCATGAAAACTTATACCCCGGAAGAATGGCGCGCGAATATCCCTTGATGTTTTAACAATCTCCTATCATGAACCTGATTCACCTGTTCTCTTCGAAAATTCTTTGAAACATACAGGAATTGCAGTTATTAAAGACTACCCGATTCTTCCTACGCTTATTGATTCGGTATATGAGGAATGGAAATTATTTTTTGCAGGAAAAAAAATTCAACTTTCTATTTGATGGGGAAAAACAAGATGGCTAATTCCCTTATTTAATTGAAAACGCCAAGGGTTATGGGGTTAAGGATTTAAAAGAATTTTACCATGTGTATCCTTGGGAAAGGCTTCCAAATTCTATTGATCAATCAACCATGGAATTGTACCACGCCCTGACGGATGTGGCTTCGACCCTTTTGGGCTGGGTTCAGACATCAACCTCTCCCAAGATAAGAAAACTATTTTCAATTCCACTTCAAGATATGATCAAGGACAGTCAATCCAACTTATTCCGCATACTTCATTATCCATCAAAAACGCACCGGATAGTTAATCCGGTCCCTTCATCCAACTTGAACCGTTATTCCATGCCCCTGTTTCTTCATCCATGGGATGAAGTTTCCTTAAGTGAGACACACACTGCAGGCTCGTTCTTAAAGGAACGTTTAGAAGAAATCGGGCTTAAATTGCTTTTATTACACCGTAAACTAAAACGGCCAATCCTACTGTTGAGAATACAGCAGATATTGTTTTAATTATCATTCCTATACTTCTGGATTTGAATTCATCCTCTAAGCGAAAATACCAATTCACCATTTCGCCTATATTGAGAAGTACAGTAGAGAAAACCAAGGCCACAGCAGCATAATATTCTGTTTGATCCGATAGGGTGGAAAAAACAACAGCAAAACATAGACCGAATAACATAAAGCTTTGCTGAAGCCCGGCCTTATGCGCTACCAATAAATATCGATAAGGTGTATCAGGATTTTTTAAGCGAAACATTCCCAGGTAATGACCCAATAAAAATCCAAATGCGAGGTTCATTACACCACCGACGGTTAGTAATTTCATTGCTGGGGTAATTTCGATCATTGATTCAACATCGCCTCACGCACTGCCTTGAACTCTGTACCGTCGCTCCATTTGGGCCATCCATTATCCTGACCGAGGGCATAACCAACTCTGAATAATATCCGCGCATCTTCTACCATGCCTGAGAAATCCCAATCATCTTTTACTTCATCCGATACACCATGATAATCGTTATGGGTATATTCATCCTTTTTCTGATAACCGTAATCTTTATCTTTTCCCACAAAATCTAAACCACCATCAACATACAGGGCAGGTACACCCTGTTTGGCAAAAGCAAAATGGTCCGATCGATAGTAAAATCCTTTCTCCGGTTCCGCATCGGGGATGAGATATTTATCATCCTGAGCAGCCGCATAATCCAATACCACATCTAATTCTGAGTTTCCCTTACCAACAACTATTAAATCATTTGTTCTGCCGTAGGTATTTCCCATGGCGTCAATGTTTATCACCGCCAGTGTTTTCTCCAGTGGATATAAGGGTTTAATGCTGTAATATATGGCACCGAGCAATCCCTGTTCTTCTGCCGTAACAGCCAGGAATAAAATACTCCGCTTTGATCCTTTTGCGAGATTTGTAAATGCTTCTGCCACGGCCATAATTGTTCCTGTACCTGAGGCATTATCATTGGCACCGTTATATATCTGATCCCCCTCCAATTTTTTATTCATCCCCAAATGATCCCAATGAGAGGTATAAATAATATATTCGTCTTTTAATTCAGGATCGGTACCCTCGTATTTTGATACAATATTGTTTGAATCAAAACGGCGTACTGAATTGGTCATCTTACTGGAGAAATTAGCTTTAAGAGGGACGGACTTAAAATTTGGACTGACCGCATTCTCTTTCTGCTCACGGAAATCCAACCCATTCATTTTGAACAACCGCTCCGCTGATAATAATGGTATCCATCCCTGGAACGACAAAGGCGTTTTATCCGGATTTTCAATTGTAAGTTGCTCGCCATCAAAGCCGTTTTGGAGAACAGAAAATGGATATCCCGCCGGTTCAGTTTCATGGACAACAATTACACCTGCCGCACCTTGTCTTAACCCTTCCTCAAATTTATAGGACCAGCGGCCATAGTAGGTCATGGCTTTGCCGCCAAACATTGAATCATCCAAAACGCCATTCTTCTTTACTGGAGGATCGTTCACAAGGACGATAATTACTTTCCCCTTAACCTCCACACCTTCAAAATCATTCCATCCATATTCAGGCGCGTTTACACCATATCCACAGAAAACTAATTCCCCTTTCTTAATGTTAACCGTTTCTTTAGTCCGAAAGGAATTCCCAATGATATCCTCCCCAACTTTCATCACCCACCGTTCTTCCTTAGTAATAAATTGGGCTTTGAGCTCAGAAATAATACCAGTCATTGTGGCCTTCTGAATCCATGTACCGTCAGGGTTACCAGGTTTTAGGCCTAAATCCTTGTACGTGTTAGATAAATATTCAACCGTAAGGTCTTCTCCGATTGTCCCTGGGAAACGGCCCTCAAATTTATCTGATGCCAAAGTAGAAATATGCTTATGTAGCAGCT
>JAYEFG010000212.1:0-4583 GCA_034658595.1 Fidelibacterota bacterium
GCAATACCACGGGTCAGGGACGCTTTAGTGCGTATCCAGAGACAAATCGCTATGGATAAGGACTGCGTCATGGAAGGGCGTGATATCGGAACAATTGTATTCCCCGATGCTGAGATTAAATTCTACCTGATTGCAGATGATATTGTCAGGGCAAAAAGACGCCAAATGGATTTAATGGCAATCGGAGAAGAAAAATCCATTGATGAACTGGTGGAAGAAATCCAGCGCCGAGATGCTTATGATTCAGGACGAAGCCATTCGCCGTTGTGCAAAGCTGAAGACGCTATCGAAGTTGACACATCTAAATTGACAATCGATGAGCAAGTTGACTTTATAGTCAAAAGAGTAAAAAATTATTAACAATAGGAAACTAAACAAAAATGAGTGAAACAGTACAAGAACCTGTCGTTGAACAGACCCATGATTCTTCGGAATTAGAGGTCAGCGCTGAAGCAGTAGAAGAAGCGCCTACGACTTCTAACGGAACCGAAGTTCCTGGCGAGGATGCGCTTGGAGATGATGTTCCTGCCACAGAAACGCCCGGTGAGGAATCACCCGACGAAACGGTAAAAATAGAATTGAATTACCTGGCACCGGATTTATTCAATGATGTGAAACAGGTATCCATGGAGGAACTGCTTGATTCAGAAGTTATCGAGGAAATTCCTCAGGAAGAACAAGATCTTTACTTATCCACTTTTTCTGATATCAGTGAACGTGAAATTGTTACGGGACGCGTCATCGGGATGAATGAAAAAGAAATCCTGATTGATATTGGATTTAAATCTGAAGGCATTATCCATCGCGATGAATTTGAGAAAGACGCCCTTCCTGAGGTCGGAGAAAAACTGGATGTTTATCTTGAACGCATGGAAGATGAAAGCGGTAAAACAGTCCTTTCAAAAGAAAAAGCAGATTTTCTCCGTCGCTGGACCCAATTACGCGAAGTCCATGAAACAGGTGAAATCATCCAAGGTCGGGTTGTTCGTCGAATCAAAGGTGGGATGGTTGTAGATCTTGAAGGTGTTCAGGCCTTTTTACCCGGATCCCAAATTGATGTCCGCCCAGTGAAGGATTTCGATAAATATATTGATAAAGATATGGATCTGCGGGTGGTGAAATTCAACGAATTCCGCAAAAATGTAGTCGTATCCCACAAAGCCATTCTTGAAGAAAGCCTTGCTGAGCAACGGGATGAATTATTCAAAAAGCTCGAAGTTGGCAGTATTATGGAAGGCCGGGTCAAAAATATCACTGATTTCGGTGTTTTTATCGACCTCGGCGGTATTGACGGACTGCTTCACATCACCGATTTAAGCTGGGGCCGCGTGAATCATCCATCTGAATTAATCAGTATGGATGACACCCTTGCTGTCAAAATTATTGATTTTGACCAGGAAAAGAAACGCGTTTCACTGGGTTTAAAACAATTAACACCCCATCCCTGGGAAAATGTTGAAGAACGCTATCCAGAAGGTACCAAGATTAAAGGTAAAATTGTCAGCATGACCAATTATGGTGCTTTCGTTGAAATCGAACCAGGTGTTGAAGGATTGGTTCATATATCCGAAATGTCCTGGACCCGCCATGTGAAAAATCCATCGGAAATGTTTTCCCTGGGTGATGATGTTGATGCGCTTGTATTGGCCATCGATACTGAAGAAAGGAAAATCAGTCTGGGTGCCAAACAACTTCAGGCCGATCCATGGGATCAGATTGAAGAAAAATATATGGTTGGAACAGTTGTAAAAGGCAAGGTCATTAACCTGACTCAGTTCGGCGCTTTCGTTGAATTGGAAGAAGGGATAGACGGCCTGATCCATGTTTCCGATCTTTCCTGGACTAAAGTCATACGTCACCCAAAGGAAATTATTGAAAAAGGGCAGGAAGTAGAAGTTCGCGTGTTGGAAGTTTCCCGCGAAAGCAGACGCATTGCTCTGGGCCTCAAACAAGTGGAAGACGACCCTTGGCCTGAATTAGTTAAACAATATGAGGCAGGTAAGGAAGTTGAAGGAGAAGTGGTCCGCGTTCTGGATAAAGGCATCATTTTAATGTTGGATCAGGATGTAGAAGGCATTATTCCATTCGGTCGGCAAACCAAACGTCAACGAAAAGCACTATCTTCCAAATATAAACCCGGCCAGAAAATGGGCGGTGTTGTAATGGAAGTTAAACCGGACGATAAAAAAGTAGTTCTGTTTGTTGAAGAATTGAGTGCCGATAAGCCGGGTAAGAAAAATGAGGTCCAGGAATTCTTGGAAAGCCAAGATGTTCCAGAGGGAGAAAAGATAGAAATTCCGACTGATACCACCAAAGAAAAAGAAGGCGAAACTAAGGCGACGGACGAATAATCCTCGCCTTTGAGCTTTTTAACCAATTATGGGGAAGGTGTTAAATCCTGACAGTCTAAAGTCCTTCCTCTCCCTGCGAAAGCTGGGAATCCGCCTTGTTACCATCGGTTTGGCAGTACTGCTTTGGTTATTCGTTGTCAGTGAGAATGAATATACTATGGTGGTGGATGTGCCGATCGAAGCACGCAATTTACCCGCTCGCCACGCCCTGAAAGAAGAAGTCCCACCCTCAGCCAAAGTACTGCTTCGCGGCAGGGGCCGTTCATTATTCAAAACGATCATTCTCAAAAAATTTATTCCAGATTTTAAACTTGTTCTGGATTTAGAACGCATTTCAGAAGAATATGATTTCAACCTGAATGATTATTTCGAACGGTATCCACAGAAAGTTGTCATTCCTTCTACCTTTGAAGTTAATTATGTGGAAGTGATCTATCCCAGTTCGGTACACATCAGCCTCGATGAGTATAAAGAAAAAATCGTTTCAGTTCGCCCGGACATTTTAATAAAACCGGCGCCGGGCTATTCCTTGATTGGGTTGCCGACTATTTCACCCGACACAGTTAAAATTGCCGGTTCAAGGAATATCGTTGAAAATGTATTTGAAGTCTTCACTAAACCAGATACTGTTTTAAATGCTACATCAAATATTTCCAAATCACTTACCTTAAAAGTTGTCCGAGGTGAATTGATAGAATACACACCTAAAACAATCAGCTATCAGCAAAGGGTTCAATCTATCAGTGAACGAATCATCAGTGAAATTCCCGTTAAAATTTTGAATGAACGTGATGACCTCCAGGCATTTGTCAGTCCCCAAACTGTGGCACTGACCGTTGTGGGCGGGACGGACTTTATTGCTAATTTGAAACCGGAGGATATTTCAATCACTGTTGATTTTAACCAGTGGAACTCCCAGCAGCAATTTTATGATGTAAAAGTTTATACACCGGTAGATGTGATTGAATGGATGGATCTCTCCCCTCAAAGTATTGAATTAGTGGTGACTAAGAGGGTCGGTTGATAATCCTCGGGATTGAAACATCCTGCGATGAAACTGCCGCAGCGGTATGCAAGGATGGAACCATAATTTCATCCCAAATCAGCACCCAGACCATCCACCGGAAATATGGGGGTGTGGTTCCGGAAATCGCCTCCCGCGAACATGAAAAACTTTTGAATTACATGGTTTCTGATACGCTGAAAGATGCGGAAATTCCAAAAAATAAATTGGCAGGTATTGCGGTCACTCAGGGCCCGGGATTAGCAGGAACCTTAATTACGGGTGTGAGTTTCGCTAAGGGACTTGCCTTGGGTTTAGGGATTCCTATTTTGGGAATCAATCATTTGGAAGCTCATATCTTTGCGAACTTTCTGGCCGACTCTGCGTTGAAATTCCCTTTTATTTGTTTGCTTGTTTCTGGCGGACATACACAATTATGGCAGGTGAAAAATGTGAACGATTATGCATTATTGGGAGAAAGCAGAGATGATGCAGCCGGTGAGGCCTTTGATAAAGGGGCGCGTATTTTAGGGTTGGGATATCCCGGCGGCCCGGAAATCGAAAAATTAGCCGCGGATGGTAATCCGGATGCTGTCGAATTTCCCAAAGCAATGATGCAAAAAAATAATCTGGAATTCAGTTTTAGCGGATTAAAAACATCACTATTATACCATATGGATAGTCGAATTAATGCAAATTTGAATGATGTTGCTGCAAGCTATCAACAGGCTATTGTGGATGTATTAATTACCAAATTAAAATGGGCTTTGGCTGAAACAAATTGTTCTACCTGTGTTATTGCAGGTGGTGTGGCTGCCAATAAATCCTTGCGTAAAAGTGTCGAAGCTATGCTGCCGGGTGCAAAGGTAAATTTTCCTGAATTAGCTCTTTGTACAGATAATGCTGCTATGATAGCCTATTTAGGTGAATTATATCTTTCAAAAGGACATGAAAGTACTCCTGATTTCCCTATTCTGCCTAATATGAAACTTGCTTAAAACATGGATTTAACATTTCTGCATGAAGCTGATTTGATTCTTTGGGTTACCCTTTTTACAGGTGGTGGGTTATTTTATTATTTAGCTAAAATTCTTTCTGAGGAAAAGTGGTATCAATTATTACTTGTCGGTCGGATTATTATTTTTTTAATCCTCGGAATCATGTTGTTTAACCCTATTTTAAACATTTCGGGTGAAAAAGAAAAAAAACTAAATTGGGCTATATTTGTT
>JAYEFG010000213.1:0-4535 GCA_034658595.1 Fidelibacterota bacterium
GCTATGGGGAGAATCCCCACCAGTCCGCTGCATCGTATAAAATTCCCGGGAATAATGAACCCAACATTCTCAACGCCACTATCCATCAAGGTAAACAGCTTTCTTACAATAATATCATGGATGCGGATGGCGCCTTGGCGTGTGTGCGAGAATTTAATGAGACCGCATGTGTGGTGGTAAAACATTCCAATCCTTGTGGCCTAGCCATTGGCGATGATCAATTGGATGTTTATAACCGTGCTTTTAACGCCGATTCTCTTTCTGCGTTCGGCGGCATTATTGCATTCAATCGTACCTGTACAAAGGAAGTTGCAGAAGCCATTACGTCGGTCTTTGTAGAAATTGTGTTGGCGCCGAACTATGAACCGGAAGCGCTGGACATCTTTAAAAAGAAAAAGAATCTCCGTGTATTAGAGATTGGGGAATTCGGCAAACGAACCCCCAAGCTTGAAGTGCGAAATGTGGATGGCGGACTCCTCGTTCAAGACACAGACACTAACACCTTAACACGTGAACACTTGAACGTTGTTACAAAAGTACAACCTTCGGAAAAAGATTTAGATACAGCTCTTTTCACATGGAAAGTTCTACGTCATGCAAAGTCAAACGGCATCTTAATTGCCAAAAATAATACCACGGTTGGTCTCGGCGCCGGACAAGTGAGTCGCGTGGATGCGGTCCATATGGCATTGCGGAAAGGTGGCGAGAATGTGAAAGGCGGCGTGTTGGCTTCAGATGCATTTTTCCCATTTCGGGATAGTATTGACGCCATCAAAGATTCAGGAATCAAAGTGGTGATGCAGCCCGGCGGATCCATCCGTGATCAAGAAGTGATTGATGCCTGCGACGAATACGGCATCGCCATGATCTTCACCGGGACACGGTGTTTTAAACATTAATACCTTAGGGCGCGGGGATAAACTGAAAAAACTACTCGTTTGGCTGACGATCTGGGGTATTGCCCTTGGTATGTTTGAGTCAGCCGTGGTCATTTACCTGCGGACGATTTATTACCCCAATGGGTTTCATTTTCCGCCCCTCCCTTTTGGTGATGGGTTGGTAAAAGTTGAACTGGCGCGGGAAGTGGCCAGTATCCTCATCATCTGGGCCACGGCCGAATTGTCGGTAAAATCTTATCAAAGAAAATTATCTGTATTTATGATCCTTTTCGGTCTTTGGGATATTTTTTATTATGTATTCCTGAAAGTTTTCCTCAACTGGCCCGAAAGCTTTTTTACCTGGGATATTCTTTTTTTGATCCCCCAAGTCTGGGCCAGCCCTATACTGGCACCAATACTGGTTTCGTTTGGATTGATTGGCGCCGGATTTACTGTATTAAAAAAATTAGAAGATGGATTCGTCCTTGAACCGGGAATAAAATTCTGGCTATTTGAGTTAACTAGCGCCACAATTATTCTGGTGTCGTTTATCATCCCCGGGAAGAATCTGCTTAACGGCCAAATGCCCGAGTCTTATAACTGGCTGTTATTTTTGGCGGGATTAGCTTTGGGGTTGGGTACTTTTTACCGTCTTATTCGTTTGGCTGAACGTCAAAATAATTAGGATTTCATATGCCTAAGGCATGAAGCGTTTTTTGGCAATGTAAAATAAACAAAGGGGTGAAATTATGTTTAACAAAATATTAACACTGATTACTGTAATCTTAATGGCGGGTTGTTCTACTCGTTTAAAAATTGATGAAAGTTCTGTTGCCGCAGCTTATGATGAAACCGGTATTCCTTTTGCCGTGATGGGTGTAAGTGTTGGAAAAGAGGATCCCTCTTTTTATGCTTACGGTGAAGCCAATCCGAACGCTGTTTTTGAAATCGCATCTATGACCAAGGCCATTACCGCCACGGCCGTGATGCAGCTTGTAGAGGCAGGAGAGATCGATCTTGATGTCCCTGTGGCCAATTATTTGCCGGAGATTAATGAGATTAAAATTATAGAAGAAGATCTCACCACTCGACCCGGAACCGTTCCAATCACAATGCGACATCTTTTAACCCATACTTCAGGAATTGTCTATAGTTTTAACTCTATGCGTATAATGAAAGCGTTGGGGTTGGTGCCCGGTGAATGGCCTCTACCTGAAGCTGTCCCAGAAGGTATTTATGACTGGGGTTTTAATGGTCCTCAACCACGAAGAGTGTTTGAAGCCGGCGATCGCTGGCAATATGGAAGAAGCCTTGGCGTGGCTGGCCGTGTGGTAGAGCGCATATCCGGCCTTGATCTTGACACCTATTTTAAAATGCATATTTTTAATCCTCTAGGCATGACCCGTTCGGGATACAATATTCCCGATGATGTGCGGGTTGATTTAATGCCCATGTCTATGCGAGATCCTGCCACTGGCGAGTTGATGCCCATGCCTAGCGTGCGCCCTGTGCCCATGGAAAGTTTTTATGGCGGGGGTGACTTGCTGAGCACGCCTCGAGATTATGTACGGTTTCTCCAATGCCTTGTCAATGGTGGAGAACTTGATGGGGTTCGTATCCTTTCTGAAGCATCTGTAGAATCATTTTTTACAAACCAATTACCTGATGGCATGACGCTTTCTCACCCGTTAATGGAGGCGTTCGACCGGCCACCTAATGCACCCCAACGATCTATCTTTGATGACCAAGATACACATTCACTGGCGTGGACTATCGAGGCTAATCCCGATGAACGCGGATATCGGCCCCAAGGCGTAGGTTCGTGGGCGGGCATTTTCAATACTTACTATACGATAGATCGCGAACGAGGTGTGGTTGTGGCGAGCTTCTTTCAATTATTGCCCTTCAATGATGGTGAAGCGTATGAGTTGTACCGAAAATTTGAGGATTTAGTTTACGAATCTGTATTAAAATAAAGCACCTTGGACATCCCTGTCTCTAACAAGGATGTCAGGTGCAATTTATATATTAATATCGGGGGACACTCGGATCCACCTGTTGAGACCAAGCGTCAATGCCACCCTCTAAATTGGTCACATCATAGCCCAGCGGTTCTAAATATTGACACACTTGGGCCGAGCGCACACCACTATGGCACATTACAACAATGGGGGTATCTTTGTCTATCTCTTTGTGACGGAGGGGAATAATGCCCATGGATATATGGACGTGGGGATCGATCTTGGCGTGGGCCACTTCGTCAGATTCCCTAACATCCAGTAAAACAAAATTTTCATTGGAGTTAAATAAGGTTTCCAAATCTGGTGCATTTATTTTTTTCATTCTAAACCACTATTCATATTTTGATTATTAAACTTACATTCTGCTATGAAACTTCAGAGGAATCTCATGAAATCAAAACTTTTTCTATTTCTAAGTATCTTTATGTTGATTGGTTGCGCATCTAATGGTGCCGAGCGGAAGCTGGTTAAACCAAGACATTTTATCTCACAGGAAGAAATCGCAACACTTCCTGCAGCCCGAACCGCCAAAGATGTTGTTGAATTGGCCCGGCCTCTTTGGCTCCGCGGAAAAGGAATTGACCCTTCTGTTTATATCAATGGTATTCATTTGGGGGGACTGGAACAGCTTGATAATATTTCGATTCATGCAATAAAAGAATTGCGTTTCTTCTCGCCGACGGAAGCCACTACAATGTATGGTACAAATAACATGGGCGGCGTTATCGAAATTAAATCACTGTAGGAATTACTTCCGTCCAATCGGTAATTATTCCGTCCACCCCCTGGTTAATAAAATATTCTATTCCGGACTTTGTATTAACGGTCCACACGTTTACACCTAAATTGTGCCGCAAGGCATATTGCTTTAAATCGGCATTAAATATATCAGCGCGGGGATGAAGATAATCCGCCTTAGTAAAAGGCATAAAAGATAAAAACTTTGCCGATTGGAATAAAAAGCCTGTCTTAATAGATGAATCCATCCATTTAACTAACCGCAATGAAAATGGATTAAAGCTGGATACGATTGAATTGCCCTGAATCTTAAAATCCCCAATAATGCGCGCAACTTTAATTGCGGCTAACCCATCCAAGATCTTACGTGTTTTTATTTCAATATTGATAAAATAGCCTCGAGGCAATCTTGCCAGTACATCTTCAAGTAATGGTATTTTCTCTTTTTCCCCGGGCCAGTGAGCGGCGGCATTAATTACCCCTAATTCAGACCATCTTTTGTTATGAATATATCCAACACCGTCCGTAATTCTTTCCAGATCAAAATTGTGTGAACAGACAAGTGCCCCATCTTTTGTTGGAACGACATCCAGTTCAATTGCAGGAAAACCGGCGTCTATGGCTGCTTTGTACGCCAACCATGTGTTTTCTGGCGCGTGACTCAAAAGGCCACGGTGACTATACCAGGTTAATTCAGAATCAACGCTGCTTCGAGTCTTACTGCTGAATCCAAAAAAAATAAAGAAGACAAACCAAACTAAAAGTGTAAATATGAGAAAAATAGTTTTTATCCTTTCGGTGTTAAGATCATCCGCTTGAATTTTTGATTTGTTCTAATATAGCCTTCATCAAAACAAGTTGTACGGTACTCACCATTATTAAACAGTGGCACCTGGTC
>JAYEFG010000214.1:0-4481 GCA_034658595.1 Fidelibacterota bacterium
ATAGATGGAATCCCTTCTGGTCGTGGTTTCCACTGGGAGAAAAATATTAGCGCATCATACTGGGGCGTTCTTGAATTTACCGTTTCAGATGGAAAAATGATGGCAGTCAATGAATTGCCTTTGGAGCATTATTTAAAATGTGTGGCTACATCAGAAATGAGCGCCCAATGTCCGTCGGAATTTTTGAAGGCCCAAACAATTGTAGCGCGCTCATGGCTTTTGGCCAATATTGAACAAAAACACCGCCATCTTGGCTTTGACATTTGTAACGATGACTGCTGCCAGCGCTACCAAGGCATGGCCCATTGTTCCGAAACCTCCATCCAAAGTGCCAATGATACATTCGGCCAAGTGATTGTGCATGATGATAAAATCTGTGATACCCGTTATTCAAAGTCCTGTGGTGGAATAACAGAGAATTTTGAAAATGTTTGGGAGGGGGACACAGTCCCTTATTTGGTTTCCATTAAGGATGTGAATAATTCGGGTGTTGCATTTTGCAGTCCAGAAATTGTGCCGGAAGAAGTGCTTAATAACTACATCGGCGATGTGGATGAAAAAGGGCAATACTTTCGTTGGGAGTTTGAAGCAACCCAGGGCGAATTGATACAATCTTTGAAGGATAAACGAAATGTGGTAGCGGCCGAAATAGTACAATTAATACCGGAAAAAATTGGTTACTCGGGTCGGATTATTGATCTAAAAATTGAGTACAAAGATTCTCAAAACAACCTGCAATCCATTGAAATTCATTCTGAATATGAAATTCGCAATATCATGTCGCCCTCCTTTTTATACAGTTCTGCTTTTTCTGTCGAAAAAAATGAATATGACAATTTTAATCTAATTGGCAAAGGCTGGGGCCACGGTGTAGGACTTTGCCAGATTGGGGCCTTAGGAAGGGCATTGAACGGTCAATCAGCAGAAGATATTTTAAACCATTATTATTCCAATACTCATTTAAAGACAATTTATTCATCATGACACAACAATCAAGAAAAAACCCCTGGACCTGGGTGCCTTCCCTTTATTTTGCAGAGGGACTCCCCTATGCTTTTGTCATGCTGGTATCGGTTATTATGTACAAAAAACTGGGTTTGACCAACACCGATATTGCACTTTACACCAGTTGGCTATATTTGCCATGGGTGATTAAACCACTCTGGAGCCCCATTGTAGATATTCTCCGTACCAAACGATTTTGGATTGTGACCATGCAGATATTGATCGGTGCCGGATTGGCTGGTGTTGCTTTCACCATTCCTTCATCCGATCCATTAAAATATACCATGGCATTTTTCTGGTTATTGGCTTTCAGTTCTGCCACTCATGATATTGCCGCCGATGGGTTTTATATGCATGCACTTTCGACTCATGATCAATCCTGGATGATCGGCATTCGAAATACATTTTACCGATTTGCCATTTTATTCGGGCAGGGTCTCTTGGTCATGTTTGCGGGAAAATTAGAAATATGGACAGGAAATGTAACTACCGCTTGGTCTGTCACCTTTGGCATTTTGGCTGGATTGTTTATCATCTTCTCCATTTACCATCGATGGATGCTCCCTCATCCTCCATCAGATCAAACACATCCAGATCCAAACTTGTCGGAGGCCGTTCAAAATTTTATCAATGTTTTTATATCTTTTTTCAAAAAACCTAAAATAGGTATTGTCATTATTTTTATTCTTTTATACCGATTTGGAGAAGCGCAACTGGTGAAAATTGCCCCTCTATTCATGTTGGATTCATTTGAAGCCGGTGGACTCGGCCTGACCACCACCGAATATGGATTTGCCTATGGCACATTAGGAATGATTATGCTCACGCTTGGTGGAATTGCAGGCGGTTTTGTTGTTGCCAAACATGGTTTAAAAACCTGGATAGTATGGATGGCGCTGGCTATGAAACTTCCGGATCTTGTTTACGTATTTATGGCGGGAACCCAACCGGAAAGTTATCTCCTTATTATTATTTTCATCGCAATCGAACAGTTTGGTTATGGGTTTGGCTTTACAGCTTATTTGCTATATATGATGATGGCTTCTGAGGGAGAACACAAAACAGCCCACTATGCTATTTGCACAGGATTCATGGCATTGGGGATGATGATTCCCGGTATGTTTAGCGGCGCGCTTCAGGAATCTATCGGATATTACCATTTCTTTATATGGGTAATGGTTGCTACAATTCCGGGACTTATACTGATTAAATTTCTCCCAATTGATTCCAATTTTGGGAAAAAGGAAAAATCCATTTGACCGAAAAGCAAGATAGACTTATTTCCCTCGACGCATTCCGCGGTGCCACCATCGCTTTAATGATCTTGGTGAACACCCCCGGTACCTGGGGCCATGTCTATGCGCCCCTCCGCCACGCCCAATGGCATGGATGCACACTCACAGATTTAGTCTTTCCATTTTTTCTATTTATCATCGGTGTTTCTATGCGATTCTCTTTTGAAAAATATGAATTCTGTAAATGGGGACCCTTATTCAAAAAAGTGGTTTGGCGCACCATTACAATTTTTACCATTGGATTACTTCTGAACGCATTTCCCTTTGTCCGGCAGGATTGGGACTGGTCCCACTTCAGGATTATGGGCGTCCTCCAGCGGATCGCTTTGGCATACATCATGGCCAGTTTTATTGTTGTTCGGGCAGATATTATAGGTATCGTCAAAATTTCACTGGGATTATTATTTGGATACTGGATTCTTCTCATGGGATATGGCTGGTATTCCGGACTTGATCCATATGCCCTTAAATCCAATTTGATCCTAATCGTGGATGCTTATATCTTTGGAGAAAACCACCTTTACGGCGGCACAGGAATTCCATTTGATCCGGAAGGGTTGCTCAGTACGATCCCATCCGTGGTGACTGTATTAATTGGCTTCCTGGTGGGCACTATGATCAAAACGACAAAAGACCATGAGGACAATGCCCAACGGATGGCTGTGTTAGGCGCACTGCTTATCATTTTGGGCTGGATGTGGGGATTCGTTTTTCCAATCAATAAGCAGCTTTGGACCAGTTCTTATGTTTTATTCACCGGTGGAATTGCCACGGTAGTTTTGGCTGCCATGATCTGGATAGTTGATGTAAAAGGCATAAAAACGTGGACAAAACCATTCGTCATCTTCGGCGCCAATTCCATATTTCTGTATGCCGCCTCCGGGATCTGGACAAAGGTATTGCTATATATACAGTTTGACTTAGATGGTGCACCAATATCCGGATATGGCTATCTGTATCAAACCGTTTTTCAGCCCTTCGCCGGGGATTTGAATGGCTCTTTCCTTTTCGCCCTCTTTCATGTATTCATGTTCTGGCTCATCCTCGCCTGGATGTACCGTAAGAAGATATTTATAAAAGTATAATGTGTATGGCGCAGCTTCGCCACTTCTTCATTAATTGATTCCACTTCATATATATTCATTTCCCCGAGTACATACCATTGATTAAATTTAAATTATTCTCTTTGACTACCTTCCGTTTCACTTTCAAGGTGGGTGTCACTTCATCTTTATTCTGGTCTAATTCTTCTTCTAAAATTCGGAATTTTTTTATGGATTCGAAGGATGCTAATTCCTTATTCTTTTCTTTAATCACATGGTTCAGGAGATCAATCACTTCTTCTTTTTTAGTCAAGTCCCCCAAATCCTGATAGAGAATTCTCCTGTCCCGGGCAAACTTGGTAATTTCATCTTCGTCCAAAGTGACCAGCATGGTTAAATAGGGTTTCTTATCGCCAATGACCATGGCTTGGGAAACATAGGGGCTGGTTTTCATGAGATTCTCTATATTTTGGGGCGCGATATTTTTTCCCCCGGCGGTAATAATAATATCTTTTTTTCGATCGGTAATGAACAAATACCCTTCTTCATCAATATGGCCCACATCACCTGTGTGCAGCCAGAATCCACCTTCCCCATCTGGTTTTAATAGTTCATTGGTTGCTTCCTCATTTTTATAATAGCCTTGGATATTTTGATCCCCGCGGCAACAGATTTCACCATCATCCATAATTTTTATTTCGGTACCTTCTATGGGTAATCCCACAGAACCGATTTTAGTTTTTCCCTCAGACTGGGTGGTAATGACTCCTGATGTTTCCGTCATCCCATAGGCTTCATATACCTCCAGCCCCACCCAATTGAAAAAGTGAATAATTTCTTTAGAAATGGGTGCAGCCCCCGTAAGCATACAGCGAATATTTCCACCGAAAATATCTTTTATTTTATCTAAAATTAAAAACCGGGCTATTCTTGTTTTTAATTTTAGCCAAATGTTTGAATGAATACCGGCTATCTTGTTATCACTGGCGGATTTCCCTACACCAATTGCCCAGTGAAATATCTTTTTTTGGAACCAGGTGGCGTCTCCAATCCCTGTCATGATTTTGGCATAGAATTTTTCCCATACCCTGGGAGTACCAAACACAACCGTCGGTCCTGTTTGACGGATATTCTGGGG
>JAYEFG010000215.1:0-4446 GCA_034658595.1 Fidelibacterota bacterium
CAGAAGGGAAGCGAGTCAAAATTCTCCCTCGCAGATTCTACCAAAAGGGGATTTATCGATAGCCTGGATTTTTCCGTTAATGGAAAAAAAGTAAATTGGGAAACCCATCCCGAATGGATTGATGTGGTAAAAGTGAATTTGAATTCACCCTTAATTCCTGGTGAATCCATCATAATTGAAACACCTTTTTTCGTTAAGATTCCCATCCAGTTTTCTAGGTTGGGCCATACTGGACAGCATTATGAGATTACCCAATGGTATCCGAAACCTGCGGTGTATGATCATAAAGGGTGGCATCCCATGCCATACCTGAATATGGGAGAATTTTACAGTGAATTTGGATCTTTTGATGTGAAGATCACATTGCCAAAAGATTATCGCATTATGGCCACCGGCGATCTCATCAATGGGGAAGCGGAATATAAATGGCTGGATTCATTAACCACCGTTTCTGATTCGATTCATAACATGCCTAAAGTAGATTTTACAAAATGGGTACAATCCCAGAAAAAAGGGAATAGCAAAAAAGAAGAATCAGACTCAATCGTCGTTGAAATGAAGACACTCCACTTTCACCAGCATCACGTACATGATTTTGCCTGGTTTGCGGATAAAAGGTATCTTATTCAAAAAGGGGAATTGTCTTTAAGTGATTCGACACGTAAGGTAGTACTGTGGTCTTTTTACCTCCCCAAAAATGCGAAGAAATGGGAAAATTCAGTCGAATATCTCCATGACGCCGGGTATTGGTACAGCCGCTATTATGGTGATTATCCCTATAATCATATCACGGCTGTGGATGGGGACATGTCTGCGGGCGGTGGTATGGAATATCCCAATATTACGGTAATTGCAGCCATGCCCAGCAAACACCTGCTGGAAATGGTTATTATGCACGAAGTGGGACACAATTGGTTTTACGGCATCCTCGGGAGTAACGAACGCTACCATACATGGATGGACGAAGGATTTAATGAATATACCTGCATCCGATATTGGCAGGATAAATATGCTGATCAGAATGAACGCTTCGTTATGATTGATTTAATTCAGAATAATTTGGGAATCGCGAAAAATTTGAAATTCAGTTGGTTTGAATATTTTTCTTATGCCATGTCAGCCAAAAGTCCGGATGTTCAGCCATTGAATCTGAAGGCCGATGAATATAAAGGTGGGAATTACGGGCTGAATTATAACAAGACGGCTGTATTCACCCGCTTTCTACAACATTATTTGGGTGAAAAAAAAATGGATGAAATCATGCAGGATTATTATGAAACCTGGAAGTTCAAACATCCTTATCCTGAAGATGTTCGTGCCGTATTTGAAAAGCATACAGAAAAAGATTTGAGTTGGTATTTCGATGGTGTTTTTAACACAACTGATTACCTTGATTTCTCAATTAATGAAAAAGGGAACAGGTTCACAATTTCCAATGAAGGTGATTTGAAAACACCGGTTGAAATTGTCTTTTACGGCGATAACCATAAGGAATTGGAACGGCGCTGGCTGGAAGGATTTGAGTGGCGCACTGTGATTGATGGTCCCGCCGGTGTATGGTATGCCATTATTGATCCGGATGAACATATGCCCGATGTGAATCGTACCAATAATGCCACCCGTAAGGAGGTGCATTTTAACTGGATCTGGGATCAGCCGACCTTTTACGATCATGATATCAATTATCTGCCATGGTTTTTCAGTTATAATTACTACAATGGGTGGACGCCGGGTTTGTTTTTGTACAAAGGATTTATTTTCGGGTATAGGAATGTCACAACAATCCATCCGATGTGGGATTTTAAAAACAACAAGTTTGTAGGAAAATTCAGTACCATTAAAGCATATGATCCAAATGACTTGTTCTCAAAATCTTCTCTTGGGTTTAGAGCTTTCAAACTCGCTGGAAATACAAGTGGTGCCGTCATATTCCAAGGGTCATTTGGTGAGGATAAGTCCAAAAGCAATATTTCATCAATTCTAAATTATTCTACCTTGGAAATGGGTGCCTTTGATACAACTATGTATTCTACAGGAAAATTTAATACTGTTTCAGTTCAATATCGATTGACCAGAGAGATGGATGGCACTTTGAAACAATCCCGTTTCCATATTGGTGTTCAAGCAGGAGAGGGTTTTTCTTCTGTGTGGACGGAAGCAAATCTGAAATTAAAATTCACAAAAAAATATGGAACGGATATCCGCGTTTGGGCCGGTTCATTTTTAAATGATAAAAATGTGCCTAACCAGTATCGCACTTACTTGAGTGGAGGTATAGATCCAAATTTCTCAGACGTGGTGTTGGACAGAACAGGAAAGTCGAGGATGGCCATTCTTCAGCATCAGTATATCAAACAGGGTCCAGGGATGAGAGGGTTTGTAACAGATGAAAATGGTTTACCAGTATCGTCCAAAGGATTCACTTGGGGTTTGAATATTTCTCCGAGTATTCCTTTATTTATTGATGTAGCCGGGGGCAACGATTTCGAAAATACCTATACCACCGTGGGATTACAATTCGGTCCCATCATTCTTCCTTTATATCAAAGTTGGGAAGTTGGTGAAAAAACCGCCAAGGATTGGAAGTGGGTAAAAGACCGCATGCGATTAACCTTCAGTATGGAAGGAATAAAGATTCCGGGTATTTCTAATTAAATATTTCAAATCGAGTTCTTTACCTATACCTCTATCGTAAAAAAGCCGTAAATTCCCGTCGCTTTTAGAGCCACATTACTAAGATTCGAGGATTGAAAATTTATGTCTAAATGGACAAAAGATCAATTTGTAGAAGATTTGCGGAATAAATGTTCACGGGAGATCGCCAAGATCTGTGAACGTATCATCCAATTTTCTGAAACTCATGCCAGCGAAATGTCCTGGGGCCGGGGGGATGGGCACGGAACATTTACGTTCCGCTGTGATTCAGATTTCGGTATGCTGCCGATTTTTCATATGACCTCCGATGGCAACCTTAATTTGCAGGTTAATTTTCTTCGTGAAAAAGAACTACCAAAGCAGGTGATTCGTGACATGGTGGTGAAGATGGAATCGAACTTCCTGCGGGATTACGATGAAAGTTCTTACCCGGTTGATACCTATGAGGATATGGAATACATGTTCCATACTTACTCCCAGGTGGATAAGTTTTTAGGTACAGTTGAAGGTGTAGTTTATCGTCTAAAACAATAACTTGAACGCAAATCTCTATTATTTTGGCGCCCTGCTGGCTTTAGTCTGCGGGGCGTTTTCTTTTTATTTCTACAGTGTATACCGGGGATGGATTTCCTACCGCCAGTGGTGGGTTCCCCGTTTTTGTGAAATGGATTCAGATCAATGCACCTCCATCGTGGATTCCAATTATGGTCGAATTATCGGTATCCCTAATGCCCTGGTGGGAAGCATCTTTTTATTATTTTATTCATATGCTCTTTTAAGTGTTCCCCTAGAGCTAGTGGAAAAAAGTACGCCATTATATATGGGGTGGTTTACAATCATAATTGGTGTGTATCTGGTATATGGGTTAATTCGCCTAAAGGTCTCCTGCCCAATTTGTCTTACGGTCCATGTTTTGAATGGAACAATTTTTTTACTTCAATTAATATAAAGGATTGCAACGATGAGGAAGTTGGACATTCATTTCTTGCCTGAACGAGTCATTCGGGCATGTTGATTGTCCACGACAAGCCACGTCGAAGGCGGACAAGCCCGCCAACAATCTTATAATACTAAAGGGGGCGGACAAGCAGGATGCTTGTCGCACAAATCATTTCAATCCGAAAGAATCATAGATTGGCTAAATTCACCCATGGGTGCATCACTTTATCTTCTCATTTTAATCATAACCATATTTATTGGAGTAGCTGTTTTGATTGCCCGATCCAATCGCGCGGAGGATACTTATGATGATCTTGAAACGGATGAATGGGATTGTCCGGAATGCGGTTTTCACGTTCAGGTAGGAGGAACCTGCATTTATTGCGGTGGAAACAAACCAAAAACCCAAGCATGACATTTAAACCCACCCGTAGTACAGACATTCTTGTCTGTACATCAACAGACAGGAATGTCTGTTGTAGTGAGAGCAGGCGGGGAATGTCTATTGTACTCGGGAGCCTGTGTGAAATGTCTTTTGTACAGAGAAGACGCAGATTGGTCCTGATTCTGGCATCCTCCGGAAGCGGTGGCGTTAGCGGTCCTGAGCCCTTTGAAATTCTACCGAACTGTCCCGCGCTTTAATTAAATTTTTCCAAGAATTGAATTCCATGTAACTTAGAGCAATAACTTTCATGGAATTTAAATATCAAAGGATCTTTTCTCCCCTAACCCGTTTTTTAATTAAAGCGGGTGGTATCTATATTGTTTGGTACCTCATTTACGATTATTATATTTTACCGGATGGCCGGCTCGATGCATTTTTAAGTTTATCAGGTGTCAGCCTCGCGGGAG
>JAYEFG010000216.1:0-16118 GCA_034658595.1 Fidelibacterota bacterium
ATATGTGGTAAAGAAATTGAAATCCATTTTATGATTTATATTGTTAATGCCAACAAAATGGTACACATGGCCTGCAGGGCATCAATAATATTTTCCTGTTTAGGGAAAAAATAATGGAGAAATACAAAATATGAGTGTAAAAAGACTTGGTATTGGTTTTATCGGTGGTGGCTTCATCACCCGTTTTCATATTCAATCTTTAATTTCTGTACGAAATTGCGATGTGGTGGGCGTCATGTCCCGCACCAAAGCATCGGCAGAAGAATCGGCTGAACTGGCACGATCCATCGGCGTGGGTGATAATGCAAAAGCATATGATTCCATAACGGACATGATTGCAGATTCGGCTATTGATGCACTATGGGTGTGTTCCCCCAACTTCGCCCGCATTGAAACATTTGAAGAAATCGCCAATGCCATATCCTCAGGCAAAGGTGAATTGATCGGCGTGGCTTGCGAAAAGCCGTTGGGACGAAATGTCGCCGAGGCCATAAAAGTCCTCGAACTCACCCAAAGTGTGGGGCTATTGGACGGCTATTTAGAAAACCAGGTTTTCTCTCCTTCCATCGTTCGCGGTAAAGAAATCATCTGGGCTCGAGGAGCGTCAACTACCGGCAGACCTTATTTGGCACGGGCGGCAGAAGAACACAGCGGCCCCCATATGCCATGGTTCTGGGAAGGCTCTCTCCAAGGCGGCGGCGTGCTCAATGATATGATGTGCCATTCCGTTGAGGAAGCGCGCTTCATGCTCACTGAACCGGGGAAACCCCGGGAGTCCATCACACCCATCAGCATTAGCGCACATACCGATTGCCTGAAATGGCAGCGCCCAGAATATGTTAAAATCCTTTCGGAAAACAGTAATGGTAAAACGGATTATTCAAAAAGGCCTTCGGAAGATTTTGCCCGATCACTCATAGAATATTTGGATGAAGACGGGAATAAACTCATTGTTGAAACCACCACATCATGGTGTTTTGTGGGAGAAGGATTACGGTTAAGTATGGAATTATTCGGCCCGGAATATTCCATGTTTGTGAACACCCTCGATCCGGACTTAAAAGTATTTTTCAGTCGAAAAGTTTCCGGCGCTGAGGGTGAAGATTTGGTGGAAAAACAAAATGCAGAATCCGGCGCCATGCCCATAGTAAGCAATGAAGCAGAGGTATATGGTTATACGGCAGAGAATCGCCACATGGTGGAATGCTTCCTTGCGGGCAAACGTCCGGAAGAAAATTTTGATGATGGCTTAGATGTGACGCGCCTCCTCATGGCGGCCTATATGAGTGCCGAACAAGGCAAAACCATCCAACTGCCCAATCCTGACATTGATACATTTATCCCGGCAGTGGCCCGGGGTGAATGGAACCCGAAAGGTTAAATAATGAAAAAGTTGAGTTTTATACTATCCACCCTTTTTATGATAGGTTGTTCTTCCGATGGTAATTGGACCGTCCTCTTTGATGGAAAAGAAGTCCATGGCCTTCGGGGTTATAAACAATCGGTTCTTCCTGACAGTTGGGTAATTGTTGACGGTTCTTTAAAAACTGTTCCCGGTCAAGGGGGCGATCTCATCAGCGAAGATATTTTCAAAAATTTCGAACTCGAACTGGAATGGAAAGTGCCACCCAAAGGTAACAGCGGTATCTTTTATTTTGCCACGGAAGATGGTGACTACATCTGGCAGTCCGCCCCGGAAATGCAGGTCTTGGATGATGCGGGGCACACCAATGGTGAAAGCACCCTCACCTCTGCCGGCTCTCTTTACGCACTCGTTGCCGCCACCGAAAGTGTGGTAAATCCCGTAGGAGAATTCAACAAGGTTCGCATCAAAGTAGTGGATAACCATGTAGAGCATTGGCTCAACGGCACCAAGGTGGTGGAATATGAATATCAAAGTGATGCCATGTGGGCCCTGGTGAAAAAGAGTAAATTTAATTCCATGCCGAAATTTGCCAAGGCAACAGAAGGTCATATCGGTATCCAAGGCGATCACGGTGAAATTTGGTACCGCAATATTCGCATCAGGAAATTATAAATTGAAACGCAGAGAATTCATCAAACAGTCTGCTGCTATAACTGGAGGTTTGGCCTTTTCAGGTTTAGGCGCTTCTCTCCTTTCAGGATGTAGTAAACCAATGCCCTTTAACATATCTTTAGCAGAATGGTCTCTCCACCGCACTTTGTGGAATAAGGAAATTGATCATTTAGATTTTGCCACCATCGCCAAGAACGATTTTGGAATAGATGGTATTGAATATGTAAATACATTTTTCTTTGAAAAAGCCAAGGACACTACTTACCTCGATGAAATGAAAAAACGAGCCGATGATTTGGGTGTAAAAAGTCTTCTAATCATGTGTGACCGTGAAGGGAATCTTGGAGATCCCGACGAAGCTAAACGGACACAAGCAATCGAGAATCATTATAAATGGGCCGATGCGGCCAAATATTTAGGTTGCCATTCCATTCGGGTGAATGCTCGCAGTGAAGGGTCCTACGAGGACCAAATAGAATTAGCAGCAGACGGATTAAGAAGGCTTACTGAATTCGGCGATACCATCGGTATTAATACGATTGTAGAAAACCACGGCGGACTTTCATCCAATGGGAAATGGATCTCAGCCGTCATGGATAAAGTAGATCATCCGCGGGTAGGTACATTACCGGACTTTGGCAACTTTCGGATTGAAGGGGATGAATGGTATGACCGTTATACGGGAATGACCGAACTCATGCCCTATGCCAAAGCTGTAAGCGCTAAGAGTCATGAATTTGATGAGAACGGCAATGAAACCGGTTCAGACTTTTACCGCATTATGGATATTGTTTTAGGTGCGGGATATAACGGCTATGTGGGGATTGAGTATGAAGGAAGTGTTCACAGTGAAATGGAAGGCATTCGCCTGACGAATGAATTGCTGAAAAAAATCAGGGATTCTATTTAAAATTTAGAAATATTTATAACATAACACACTCCGTCCCGAAAATCAGGGCACCTCTCTCAAACAAGGGGACTTTTATTGGGCAGTTTTCAAAAGTTTTACCAATAATCCTTTTCTATCAAATGATCTTTTTTCTTTTTCTTCCCCTTTTTTCCGGCCTTTTCCAAAGCAGTTAATATCAATCCCGCAAACCCCAGTTTTTCCCATTCGGGATGATTCTCTTTTTTCTTCTCCTTATTTTTCGCCATAGCCGAAATTACATATTCGTGGGTTGATATGCTTGAATAAATTCAGTTGGCATGGGGCATAGTTTCCCGTCATTGAGTCGAATACAAACCCAATCGGTGGTGCCGCGGAAGACCGTTTTACCATCATTCTCCCGCACGATTTGATATTCCCGGCGGCTCCTGTATTTTCCGTCATTGGTGACAATCCAAGTGCCCACAATGAGCTGGTCACCTAAAAATGTTGGCGCTTGATAATTCAATTCGTGTCGTCGGGCAACCATAGCAAAACCCAAAGTAGTATAATCATCACTCTTTAGACCCAAGGAGCCGGAATGGGCCCAAGCCGCATCCATGATCCAATCCAAGTAAACCCTGTTATTCACATGCCCCAATTCATCAATAGCCGCCTTTTTCACCTCTATTTTATAGACAAATGGATTTGGATAATCCCAATTCATGCTTATTTCCCTAAAATAAATTTGGCCATAATGTTAGATTAAATTTGGATCAACCTCAGGACCGCATCTATTAGAATTGAATGGTAATCAGTTTTCGATTTTTTATTCTTCAATTTTTTTAAGGCATCACTAAAGGCATCTGATCCTATTTCATTATTTATATATTTTTGCAGAACTTTTTGAAGTCGCTCATCCGGTTCATAGGGTTTACCGATACCTAAGTGGGGGGGCCATTCTCGACTCAATTCAATCTGGGCCTCTGCTTCTTTTTTATTTCCTATTCCCAAGAAGTCAACTGCCTTAGCAAGATGAGCCCACTCAAAAAGCTGACGACTTTCCCTGGCCATTTCTGATGGTAGCACTTTCGCCCCATCCAAAACAGTAATACATTCGTCCAATCGGTTATTATACAACAATGATTTTGCATGCATGATTTCGACATTAAAATTGTTTGGGAAGCGGGTCATGGCCTTAGAAGAAAGAGCCAACGCCTCTGTCCAATCTCCATTTGTTTGATAATATTGAATCACATTTAATGTTATAGGCCATGCATCTGGCGAAAACATGATAGATCTATCCAAGTCAGGCGCCACCCCATTTCGATTCATAGATTTTCTAAACGCAGCACGGGCAGCATAAAATGGACCGTAACCCGGGATACCACCCAATCCATTCATGAGAAATAAAGATTCTTCTTTCCTGTTTTTTGCCCAATAATTCAGTGCCAAATAATATTTCAATCGCCAGTGGTTGTTATGCGTCACCGCCCATTGGAGAACATCGATAGATTCCCGGCGGAATGGATTAACAAAATCAGGTGATATGGATGCTGCTTTTTCAAGCATGGCGCGATCATTGGTCAAATAGGCCATCCAAATACTGAGCATTGGATGGGAAGCGGACGGCCCTTTCAAGACCGCAATCGCTTCTTCCTTTAATCCTCGATTGAAATAGGATATAGCCAATTCCAGATAGGTTTGTTCAGGGAACTCATTTTGGATCAAACCATGAAATCGATCGGAATTAGAATCCGATGGATCGATAAATACTAATTCTAAATTTGCGAAATGATGAAGCGGGTCCATCCATAATAATTGATCGATCCATTTTTTGACCGCTGCTGTGTATCCCAATTTTCGATTCGCAATAACCAAAACTTGAAGCGCATTCATATTATATCTATTATAATCCAATGCCTGTTTAGCGTAATTAATGGCCTGATCCCAATTATTTTCTATAAGATATATTTCAGCCATTTGTGTAAATCCAGCCGATCGATAAGCCATTGATCGTGCGGCCCATCCAAAGGCTTCTCGGGCATCAATATATTTGCCCTTTGCCCGATAAAGATTTCCGCCTATGAAGTTGGCATCAGCATCATAACTATTTACGGTCAAATTTTTCCGGATGCTGTTTAATCCCTCCCAGATCATTCCTTTACGAAAATAGAGATCTGCCATACCTTTATTGGCATCTAAATGGTGTGGATTAGATTCCAGAACCGATAAAAACAGGTCTTCTGCCAGATCATACTTCCGTTCTTTTAAATATTCATTTCCTTGAAAATATTGCCGATCCAATTCCGGTAAGGCATCCATGACTTCTTGGTTTAATTTATAGGATCGATCCAGAGTATTTACTTTTGAATCCGATTGATAATGAAGGTCCAATTCGGCCACGATTACTTCAAATTCGCCTCGGTGATCAAGGGTCAAAGATTGAACCTCCCGAGGCGTAAATAGTAAGGATTCGGAATGAATAATCTGTCGGTTAGAAACCACATCGACCGTTCCAGTTATGGTGATAAAAGCGTGAAGTTTGATCTCAATTTGGCCATTGGCTATTTCAACATTCATCACACCATTCTGGGATGCATCCACCATACCACCGATCTCACCCACAGGAAACCAGGATTCGGTCCACCGATCGGTACCATAAGGATCGAAGCCTGCTTTCCGTATGGGATTTTCATGATTACCGGGGGAATATTGAACTAACTGCCGCCCGGCCTGGAATTCAATATATTGACCATCTGTATCGGTCAAATGATCTTCCCAAATACCGCCCTGTTGAGATAGGGCCCACAACCAAAGTTTTTGTCCCGGCATTTCATCCTGCCTGGCCCAATGACCAAATCCATATCCATCCTTATGATAGTAGCCCCCAAAGAAATTTTTCCATGCGCCAACCACGTGATAGGATTTATGGCCTTCAAACCGATTATTGCCATAATAGGTCAGATTGCGGTTTTTATCATCGATCGGCCAAGGCAATACTTCACCACTGTGTTTTAGAAATCGATCCCCCGGGAATATCATCTCCAAGTCATCCTGGGCGAAAGCGGCGGCAGTCATCCAATTATAATAAGCCTGGGTGGATGGGGTCGGATTGTACCACATGGCTTTTGTCTCAAAGTTTGCTCGGCCCGGTTCAACCCTGATTTCTACCCGCCAATGGGTTCGAGACGGAAGATCCATGCTGCCCACAAATGTAGAAACACTGCCATCGGGATTGGTTCGGGTGGTATAATCCACCGGCGTGGCTGTAGCCGGTGTATGACCAATTACACCAAAGTTGAATTCGATGCCACCGGATGTCCAAGGCCCCCGCAAGGATATATTCCTGAATTTCATCACTTCGTTTCGATAAATAAATTCTTTGCCATTGGACTTGTCAACGGCTCCCCAAACCTTTCCACCTGTCTCCGGTGATACATAAACTTCTATATGTTCATTCTCCATCTTGATCATTTTCCAATCCTGGGGCGTGCCCTCACGGCTATAACCTAAAAAGGCATGGTAAGGGTATAATCGCTTATCCTTTGCTAACATGGGGATGGGATTGGGTTCTGAAAATGGATACGTTATTAAGGTCCGGATTTCTTCCGTGATTTTTACACCCTCTTTTTCACATGATATGAAAAGAATAAGGGCCATTGTCGAAATGATGAATCGATTTGCCATGGCTTAGTTCCCCACCTGAGAAATGGTTAGATTCGGTTTATTATTTTCCCAGCGGATGAGATAAAGTTCGCCATATTGATCATCGGGAATGACCACTGGTTTTTCAATCCCGAAAAGGGAAATTAAATTGGGTACTGTATTTGAATGACCAGCAATGATCACCATTTTTCCACAATGTTTTAATGCGCGCTGAATCTGCCCTTCGGGATCATTGGCAGTATGTATATTCACTTTTGTTCCCCATGTGGCTGCCAATGGATTCACCGTTTGCTGGGTGCGTTTGAATTCACTTGAATAGATAACCCCATTTTGGATATTTCCCAATGAATCAGCCAATGCAGCCGCTCGCTTGAACCCCCCTCTGGTGAGTTCCGGATCTTTCTCACCCTTAATGATCTGTTTTTCTGCGTGGCGAATGAGATAAACAGATTCAGGATAACATTGAAAATCTTCGACATTTGAAAAAGTTGATGAAGGCACGCATCCCCAAAATGCCATCAACAAAATGATCAATATATTTTTTATTCTCATCATGAATTATAATCCTCGAAGTGAACTTACAAATACATTATCCCATAACGGTAAAACAACCAATTGGCGCTTAGGATTTCTATCCTCAACCAATTCGAATGATCGTTTCACATCCATCCCTTGGAGCCATCTTTCCAGCAGGCTACGGGATTTGATGCCTTTTTTTAAGGGGACAAAAAAATCATCCCAATGAATGGGAACGATCACTTCCGGATTTAATGCATCCGTCACGTGAGTTTGATAATCATCGTTATAAGACGCATCCATGGTTTCCAATCCCGCCAATCCTAAAAAGAGAATATCTACATCAAAGTCATCCAGGATATGGGGAATGAACCCGGCACTACCATGGATGGCCAAGGTAACTTCCGGATGAGCAACGATGATCGTATAACTGGCCCCTTCTTTGTATGCCATGGCACTGATGGGAGGAATAATCGGTTCCTCAATTTCACTGTTGAGAAGCAAGGCATCTAATTCTTTATCGGGATAGGGCCAGTGTTTACCTTTGATCAAGGTCACTCTCATGGATCCGAATTGAAGAGGCAGACCGAACCTTGCTTTTATCATTTGATCTTCGGGAAAACCCAATCCACGGCCGATATTCAATGTGGATTCAGACCCCACCAATTTGGCGCCGGTCATTTGGGCTACTATGGGTGAATCCATGGCATGGTCAAAATGGGAGTGGACGGGAATCACCGCATCCAGTTTTTGAATGCGGGCTTGTTTTAGGGATGACTGAATCACTTCCTTATCCGGTTCAACCTCGCCCCACAAAACTTTGGTTACGGATGGCCGCGTAAAGAATCCGTCCGTAAGAATGGCCGTTTCACCATCACGGATCATTATATTAGTATTGCCGATAAATTGAACGGTGAGGCTCTCTTCTTCAGGCGGTGAATCGGAATGGTAGGCATATTTTTCCAGTTGGGGCACATCGGGACGGTAATTAATCAGAATAATAAAACAGGCGAGCAGAAAAAGAAGGATTCGAAAAATAGAGAAAAACAGTTTTTTCATTATTTCAATAGATCATTCCATGGTCCTAAAAACCGAACGAGGTTTGGGTAATCAATTTCATCCAGATCAAATGCTTTTTTTGAACTTTTGAGCAGGCCCACGCGCTGAAGCAGCCCATCCCCGGGGAGGCCATACACGGCCCACAGTGCAATGCGCAGATCACAAACAACCATCTCAGGATCATAGTGGAAACTGCTTCGATCGCCGATCTCATCATTCATCCAATGCAACGCTTCGGCGTATTCTTTTCGCGCATCTACATCCAAGGTATCTAAACGCTTCAACACATAACGCCACACCTTGAACCAGGGCTTGGCCACCTTATAGTCCAACATGGTTTTCCACTTATCGCAGGCATAACGGCCTTTTAATGCACTGGGCATCAGGCGGGGTGTGTCGGGATAGTTCGTGTCCAAATAGTTCAGAATGGCTTCGCTGTCATTCAAAACTATCCCTTTATCTTTGATGATGGGCGTACCATCCTGCCCGGAGGCATCCCGGATTGGTTGGCGGTCAAAAAAGTCAACTTTAATTGATTCGAATGGGATTCCCTTAAAGCGCAGGGCCATGCGAACCTTCATATTATTGGGCGAAGGTGCCAGTTCATAAAATTTCAGCATGGTCCAATTTAGGTTCATGAATTGCTGAAAAGAAATATATCACATTGCAGTTTTCCATAATAAATTTTCGGTACGTTATGATGAAAATCAGAATTTCAATCACCCTCTTCCTGGCCATTCTCATTATTTCAGGATGTGCTTTGGACGGAAGCCATGAAAAGGAAATACTCCATTTTCGCCAGAAGCGAATCAATTATTTAAAATCCAGACTGGGGTACCTGAATCTGGTGGGGCTTTACTGGTTCAATGACGGCCAATATCAATTGGGGTCAGGACCGGATAATGATATGGTTCTCCCTGACCGATTCCCGAATCAATTCGGCACATTTTCAAAAAGTGGTGACCAACTGCAATTTCAATTCAATGCGCCTGTGTTACTGGACAGTACAAATCAAGTGACCGATTTTTCATTTTCCACAAGCCAACTAGAGCATACCTTTTCTTGGGAATCCTTTCAATGGTTTGTCATAAAACGGGGCGCAAATTATGCCATTCGTTTAAAAGATTTTGAAAATCCAAATAGAAATCCGTCATTTGAAATTTCTTATTACCCAATAGACGCACGTTGGAAAATTAAGGGATCCTTTGAAGCGTATCCTGCAGGACAAAATCGGACCATCTCCAATATATTCGGTCATCCCATCGAGCAGCCCACAACTGGTATAATTTCTTTTGATTATGAAGGCAACACTTACCGGTTAGAAACCCATATTGAGGGTGAAAAAGTAGCGGTCATCTTTAAGGACGCCACCACTGGGAATGAAACCTATTTCGGTGGTCGGCAACTTTATGTATCCGAAACGGATGAGAACGGAACCGTTATTTTAGATTTTAATAAATCCTTCAATTTCCCCTGTGCCTATAATGATTTTACCACCTGTCCCGTGCCGCCGCCCATAAATCATTTGGATCTTAATATCACCGCCGGGGCGAAGGTGTTTAAATAATGTGCGACAACCATCCATGGTTGTTGATGACCAGCCACGCCTGAGGCGGACAAGCAAGATGCTTGTCAAACTTTATTCGTACGTAATTAAATCTTCAGTTAGGTTGTGGTGGTAATATTTTTGAACAAACTGAATTAATTCTGACGGACTGAACAGCTTACATCCCATATTTTTAAACCGGTCAAAATCCTTTGCATTCGGAAAAGTGTAATAATTTGATTCTCCTTCTGTCTTCTCTGATTTCAACGGCTTTTCCGCTTCAATTTGATTTAACGCATTTATAATTAATTCACATCCGCCGGGATATAAACCAATCACGTTGGAGAGATAATCTTTTGTTGGATCGATTTTATTTTGAAATGAGGATACGATAGGTCCCGTATCAATCGTGCCATCGGTTATATAATGTAGCGTACAGCCCATGTTTTCTTCACCATTCAATTTGGCCCAAAATGTAGCCATGACACCGCGATATTGGGGCAGAAGTCCGGAGTGCAGATTCAGTATACCAAGAGGCGGCACAGCCATCACTTCAGATTTTATGATACTCCCATAGCGAATGGAGACAATCAAATCCGGGGCCGAATCACGAAGTTTTTCCAATCCTTTTACTGAATTAATCTTATTCAATGAAGTGACCTCTCGCCCAATACGCTCACCCAGTTCATTAAATGTCAGAAACCTATTTTCAGTAGGTAATTTTTCGATTTTGGGGAAAACATGATCGTTGAATAAAGTCTGTTCCAAATATTTGAGTCTTTTTATTTCTGGCGCACCACCATCTTTTTTACCCACATGATCTGATAGAAAGATCGTCATGGAATGGTGGGACAATTTTGCCGTCAAAATATTTAAGGCATAATTACTCTCTATATCCTTATTAACTAAAAATGTAATATGCATGATCACAATTTAATAGAAAATAATCTTGATCTTGTCGTCCTTTCACAAGACGTGATGTCCTGTGATGAGACGTATTTTTTATTGCTTTTAAAACATTTCCGCTGGCGAAACGTTCACGGAGAGAGTGATTCCCTCAAGTATGCATCATCACCATCGATCCAATCCTGGCGCGGTGGTGAAAAAGTATCGGTGGCAACCACATCACCGATGATGAGGGCCTCATGGGGAACATTCGGCGGAATGATCAAGGATTCCCCTGCATGAACATCCACCACTTCAGACTTATCCTCTCCTAGCCAAAAGCGGATGGTGCCGGACTCAATAAATGACAGTTGTTCATTTTCGTGCTGATGCTGGGGGACGAGGCCACCGTCCTTCAGTTCCAAGCGGGCGATCATGGTATGTTCTCCCCAGATCATTTTTCGTTTAATGGATGGGGCGACTGTTTCCCATTCAAGGTCATCCCAATTGATCTTATTGGCCATTTTATCCTCCTCATTTATGAATAAGGCGATGAAATCTAAGAATGATTAGATGTTATATAAAAAGCCCATTGAATTCTTAAAATTAAGTGAGATATTGATTCACCTTGTTTCCTTTATTTTTCCTTTTCCAACACAATAATAATATTCCAATATAGCTTCTGGATTTTTCATATACTACCGCCAAGCGCACGATGACCTTGTCCGAATTATCGGAAAGAGTAGGAATTACACTGCCGTATATGTCCCGCCTGAAACAAAGGAATGTTAAGGGAATACGCTATAATACATTAGAAAAGATCTGCGAAGTTTTAGACTGTAAGCCCGGAGATATCCTGGATTACGAACCGGAATAAAATCTTTCTTTAAAAGGATTAAAATGATGAGCGCCAGCGAATCATTTCATGACGAGCGCTTAACATCGAATCGTTGACTCATCGATGGAACCCAGTTATGATCTTGCAAATCGAAGTAATGGTTTTATGTCTCCTGCATCTGCTATATGGATGGCATCCAGATATTTATTTCGTGATACACCGGGCGCAATCAAATAAAACCCACCCCAAGAAAACATTTTTTCGTTGAATACATGAGAAATTAAAATGTCAGCACATAACCGTGAATGGCGTCCATTCCCGTTTGAGAATGGGTGGATGGAAACAAGTCTATGTTTAAATCGAATTGCAATTTCATCCCCCGAATATGAGTCATGGTCAATCCAATATTTACAATCGTCCAATAAAACTTTTAGCTCCTGGTTTATTTCAAACTTATCAACACCAATATTCTTGTTTGTTTTTCGAAAAGTGCCGGCCCACTTCCAAACTTTATTAAACATTTGTCTATGTACTTCCTTTATGAATTCAATTGTCAGGATTTTCTTTGAAGTGAATCGATGTTTTATTGTCCACTCAATTGCAAATTCGATATTCTCCTGTTCAAATTCATCTAATTCCTGCCTGAATGAGATTGTTTGAATGAGCAGGCCTTCTTTCTCCTCTTCTGAAACAGGTGTTTGCCCATAGATGTAATCAAAATTTAATTCCATAAATGCTTTGGCAGTTTACGTTTTATTTCATCCGCTTTGTCTTGAATTGCTTTTTCAAGATTTTCATCGGATGTTTTTTGATCTTCTAAGGCCATACTGATAGATGTCCTTTGAACGATTTCTTTGGCTAATTCATTGGCCCTTTTTTCGATCATTGATTTCAGCGAATCTTGCTGGGGGATAAACCCATAAACTAATTTCATATTGAGTGCCTTGCCCACTCGTCTTAAAACCTTAATGGAGACAGTTCCATTTTTTTCTCTTTCTTCTATTTCACGAATACTTTGGGGTGTGATGGTCATTCTTTCTCCCAAATGCCTCAGGGACATGTTCAATGCTTTTCGGATAGAGAAAATCCACCCCTTCGGTGGGATGACCACATCCTCCAGAATTTTGAACTTTTTGAGCTGTTTATCAACTTGATCTATGATTCTATTTTGTGTTTTCATAAGGCTATCCCCTTAATAATAATGATGTATATTAAGGCTATAGTATTAATAATACAATATATATTTAAGGTTATTACCTTAATATTTATAAGGTGATTTCTTGGTTCTAAACTGTAAGCCCGAGAATATTTTGGATCACGAGGGAGATAAAAAACCTTTCACAGGACGTCACATCCGGTGATGAGATTGTTCAATCCCTATTTTTTATACTGGCGTTGAAGTTATCTGAATTATTACTATAATTACCCCAGCTATAATTGGTGTAATTGATGAAATATGGATCAATCGCCGGGGGAGAAGAAACAACCGTTCAAGCGGCAGTGGAGATACTTGAAAACAGCGGAAATGCCTTTGACGCTGCTGTGGGCGCTGTCTTTACATCCATGATCTCCGAATGCAACCTTACCGGTCCCGGCGGCGGCGGCGCGTTTTTGGCCTGTCCCGTTGAATGTGATCCTATATTATTTGATTTTTTCGTGGATACACCTCCACCCCAACCGGACAAAGAATTGGATTTCTTTAGCGTGTTTGTGGATTTCGGTCCCAGCCAACAGGAATTCCATGTGGGCCAGGGATCGGTGGCCGTTCCCGGAAATACAGCAGGCCTCCTCAAAGTTCATGAACGGTTAGGGCAACTGCCATTGAAAGATGTACTGGCACCGGCGATTGAGACGGCCAGACAGGGTGTAATCTTTAATGAAGCCCAAGGATATGTTAATGATATTCTTGAACCAATCCTGACCCACTCAGAAGGTGGAAAAACATTATTTTCTCCGAATCAAAAGATTTTGCACGAGGGAGATCGTTTTCAAAATCCTGCTTTTGCAGATTTCTTGGAAGAACTCATCAGCCAAGGTTCGGCCTTTTTTTATAAAGGTGAAGGTGCCAAATTTATTCTCAATACAGTTGGACAAAATGGATTGCTTACGGCAGAATGCATGGCCAATTATGAGGTGGTTGAAAGGGCTCCGTTAAAAAGTCATTTCAATGGGAAAACTATTTATACCAATCCTGCGCCGTCGGTTGGCGGCACGCTGATTACATTTACACTCCAAATCCTTGAACGGGCCAATAGAGCTTCAAGCAAAGATTTAAAAGACCTTGTTCGCGCCATGGAAATAACCACCGCCGCCCGGAAAGCCGCATCCTCTGACCCGAATGACAATAACCAAATTTCAAAATTACTGGAGAAAAAAATCTTAAAGCACTACCTGGACCAATA
This sequence comes from Fidelibacterota bacterium, assembly GCA_034658595.1. Lineage (GTDB taxonomy): Bacteria > Fidelibacterota > Marinisomatia > Marinisomatales > TCS55 > TCS55. The sequence goes on from JAYEFG010000216.1 coordinate 13,819, forward strand.
CCAGTCACAACAGTCCGTTCGAGAAATCGATAGTAATCCGTCTTCCCGCGGCGCGACCACACAGGTCAGCATCATTGATAAAGCGGGAAATGCTGCCAGTGTTACCACCACCAATGGAGAAGGATGCGGGTATTTAATTCCTGAGCTGGGTATCATGCTGAACAATATGCTGGGAGAAGAAGATTTGAATCCATTTGGTTTTCACAATTTTATAAGGCAGCAACGCCTGCCGACCATGATGTCCCCTACCGTTATCATGGGGAATGCCGGTCCGGAGTTGGTCATCGGCAGCGGCGGGAGTAACAGGATTCGTTCCGCTATCATTCAAGTCATTCTCAACTTAACCAAAGGTATGGATCTTGCCAGCGCCATCATATCTCCCCGGATTCACCTGGAAGGGAACGTGCTGCATTATGAGCCCGGAATCCGAATGCCAAGTTCAGAAGATCTGGCCCAAGGAATCCAATACCATAGGTGGGATGAGCAAAATTTATTTTTTGGCGGTGTGAATGCGGTAACCGTTGAGCAGGCTGTGGGGGATTCAAGGCGGGGCGGCGCGGGATTGGTTTATTAGATTTTCAACCGGCCTTGGAATCATCCACCTCCTCGTGAAGGGACAACAGCGTAATTTCTTTTATAAACGAAAAAGCCCCGCCGATGGCGGGGCTTTTCATATTTTCCAATTCAAATAAATCTAAATCAGAAATTGAATACCAAATCTAATTTAGTATCTGGGACTACGAGGTTTGTCTTCCCTCGGACGGGCTTCATTTACTCTCAATGGGCGTCCTTCCAGCTCTTTGCCATTCAATTCTTGAACAGCAGTTTCGCCTTCGGCCTGGTCTGACATTTCGACAAAACCAAATCCTTTGGAACGTCCGGTTGCACGGTCAGTAATAATGCGAGCACTATCCACTGCACCATATTCTGCAAAAGCAGCTTCTAAACCGCTTTCAGATAATTGAAAGGAAATATTCCCTACATATATGTTCATTTATCTATCCTTTTCAGGGCTTTTAATACCTGAATCTAGTTAACAACGATAATGCACTACTGCATTATACCACGTTGATATTTTTTGCTTCTATTTGTTGAGATATGAAAAACCCAGCTATAAAGGCCATATATATCCTCAGCGGCACCCCAAATTTACCCTTTATATTTAATACAACCTAAAAAACTTTTCATCCCTATTTCCCTTCAAAATCTTGGATTTATCATATGCGATTCATTTTGAGATTTACAAATAATTATACAACAATGTGAGTGTCTCTTTTATAAACAAAAAAGCCCCCGTGAGGAGGCTTAATCTTTTGGTAATAATTAACTATTGACCAAGAGGTCCCGCAGCTTCAAGCTCTTTATTCAAATAATCAATATCGTTTTCCAGTTCTAATTTTAATTTTTCTATGATATCTCTGGTTACCTCCACGCCAGCTATTCTATCTGGAGTCCATGTGCTCATATCTGGATTCCATGTGCTCATATTATACATAGTTACCACTTTTGGTTCAGAGGTTGCAACTATATTGTATTTTTTTAACTTAGTTTCGTTTTTATCATAGATACCAATTTCCACTTCCATTGTTTTTTCTATTTCCCACACAGGATATCCGAATATAAAAGATAGCCAACCAGTTAAATTTGTTATTATAAAATATTTTCTCCCTTTTGATGTGGGATTATCCGCATCAAACACTATCTTATATTCTAAATATCCCCAGTTTTTTCTGGAATCATCAAAAACATTGGCCTCTAATTCTCTTTCTAAAATTGTAAGATAATCTTTTTGTACTGTAACAGATTTAATTGATTCAGTTCTGATAACAGTTGTTTCACCTTTACCAATCTCTAACTTGTGCAATCTTTTTGGTATTTCATTGTTACCAGGTTTCAGAATTGATGGATTAACAGTTACACAGGAGAACATCAAGGATGAAAGTGTAATTAATAATATTTTCTTCATTTTCTAATCCTTTATTTGAGCCAGAGGCGTATAATACAGAAAATTACAAACAATCACCCAACAATGCTGGTGTTTCTTTTATAAACAAAAAATCCCCCGTGAGGAGGCTATTTGAGCCCGGGGCGTTTCATTGTCGTTGTGATAGTTAGTGAAACTTACAAGCTTCTTGGAATTAACCGCAGATTGAAATCTATCGGTTTATTATGCTAGATTTAGTTTTTGTGAAGGACAGGTTTGGATGCATCATTATAATCAATCACTAAATCACTTATCCGCTTTGGATGAACTTCTGACTCATATCTAATATGGGAAAGCATCCATATCTCATCATAGA
>JAYEFG010000217.1:0-2167 GCA_034658595.1 Fidelibacterota bacterium
ATAAGTGCAATGCAATTCAACGATTTTACCTCCCTCGTCTTTAAGCACCTCATTACAGGTAATGAAGTATGCATAGCGTAATCTTACTTCACGTCCAGGACCCAATCGGAAAAATTTCTTTGGCGGATCTTCCATAAAATCATCATGTTCAATAAAAAGTTCACCACTGAAAGGAACATTTCGTTTACCAGCTGATTCATCTTCGGGGTTATTCACAGCCTCCAGTAATTCTTCTTCACCTTCGGGATAATTGGTAATAATTACCTTCAATGGATTGAGAACAGCCATGCGCCGTTCACATCGTTTATTCAAATCGAACCGCAGGGCCGATTCCAGTTTGGTCATCTCCATCACGTTGTCCCGTTTGGCAATGCCAATCTCATCCATAAAATTGCGAATGGCGGCGGGTGAAAATCCACGCCGGCGCAAACCGGATAGGGTAGGCATACGGGGATCATCCCACCCGGATACATGGTTTTCATCCACCAATTGTTTCAGAATTCGTTTGGACATAACGGTATAACCCAAATTGAGGCGGGCAAATTCAATTTGCTGGGGATGATAAACATCCAGCGCATCTAGATACCAATCATATATTGGGCGGTGGTCTTCAAATTCCATTGAACACAATGAATGGGTCACCCCTTCGAGGGAGTCCTCCAATCCATGGGCCCAATCGTACATGGGGTAAATGCACCAGTCATCCTCAGTCCGGTGATGATGGGCATGGAGGATACGGTAGATCACAGGATCACGCATATTCATATTGGAGTGGGCCATATCAATTTTAGCGCGCAGTGTTCGGGTTCCATCGGGGAATTCCCCATTTTTCATTCGTGTGAATAAATCAAAGTTTTCTTCAATCGAACGGTTTCGATAAGGACTTTCCCTTCCAGTTTCTGTTAAAGAGCCACGGGTATTCCTGATTTCTTCCGCTGTGAGATCACAGACGTAAGCACACCCCTTATTAACCAAGTCAATTGCATAATCGTACATTTGCTGAAAATAATCTGAAGCGAAACAAAGGCGGTCTTCCCAATCATAGCCCAGCCATTTTACGTCCTCCTGGATGGCGCGAACGTATTCTTCTTCTTCCGCAATGGGATTGGTATCGTCAAACCTGAGATTACATTCACCCCCGTATTCGTTGGCAATGCTAAAGTTCAGGCAGATGGCCTTGGCATGACCGATATGGAGATACCCGTTCGGTTCCGGCGGGAAACGGGTGTGGACACGATTTCCAAATTTTCCGGAAACATTATCTTCATCAATAATGCGCTGTATAAAGTGACGCGGCTTGTTTTGTTCTTCCATTTAATACGGTAATTTGTCTAAAGCAGTCTCAATTCTTCGGATAGTTGTATCCCGTCCCAATAATTCTAAAATATCAAAAATAGATGGTCCATTATGAGTCCCGCATACTGCCATGCGGATAGGCATGATGATTGACCCCAAGCCAAATTCATTAGATTCAGCGAAGGATTTGAATGCCGTTTCAAGGTCTTCCTTGCGCCAATTGGATATTTTATCTAAGTGCTGTGAAAAAATAGAAATTCTTTCATTCGCCGATTCGTCTTTCCACCATTTTTTACGACCTGCTTTATCATAAGATTCGGGGTCATTAAAAAAATATTCTGACTGCTGAATGAATTCGGTCAAGGACTTGGCCCGCACCTTTAATAATTCGATTACCGAAATGAGAAATGATATATCACTCCCCTTGCCCCAATCAGGATTGATTGACCGGATGGCCGCCAGGAGAAAATCTGTTGATTTATTCATTACGTGCTGACCGCTTAGCCAATGGAGTTTTTTCTCATCCCACACCGCACCCTTTTTTTGAACCCGGGATAAATCAAATTTTTCCACCAGTTGGCTGAGAGAAAATATTTCATCTTCAGTTCCTGGATTCCATCCTAATAAAGCCAAATAATTCAATAAACTGTCCGGGAGATAACCATCATTCCTGAAATTTTGCACACCGGGGGCACCGTGGCGTTTGCTCAATCTTTTTTTATCGTGACCAAAAATCATCGGCAGGTGGGCGAATTCCGGTTCGGTATAACCCAATGCCTTGTAAAGCAATATCTGTTTAGGCGTATTGGATACATGATCTTCTCCACGAATGACATGGGTGATTCCCATATCATGATCATCAATCACATTA
>JAYEFG010000217.1:2177-4426 GCA_034658595.1 Fidelibacterota bacterium
CCCTATCGGAGCGTACAACGATAAAATCATCCAATTCTTTATGATCCACATGAATTTCGCCATAGATCAAATCCTTATATACCGTTTCTCCTTTTGGAACGCGGAAGCGAAAGGTAAAATTCTGACCTTGGTTTAAACGGGTTTTAATATGTTCATCCGATAAATTTCGGCAAGTGCCGGGATAACTGAAGTGACCCGCATCCCTGGCAATCTGCAAATCATCTTTCGTGCAAAAACAGCGGTAAATCTGGCCTGTGTTGAGTAATTCTTTTACGCGGGATTTATAGTCATCCAACCGTTGAGATTGGTACACCAGGGGCTGATCCCATTTTAGTCCAAGCCATGCTAAAGATTCTAATATTTGATCCGTATATTTTTCTTGGGATCGTTCCAGGTCTGTGTCTTCAATCCTAAGGTAAAATTTTCCGCCCCGGTTTTTAGCGAAAAGCCAGTTAAACAGGGCCGTCCGGGCGCCGCCGATATGGAGTTCACCCGTAGGACTGGGCGCGAAACGAACTTTTACTGAAGAGTTTTTCATAGAAAATCGACGAGGAAATTAAGCAATGATCACAATGCAAATAGATGAGAAATTGTAAGGTGGGGAAATGAGAACGGTGAAAGGTTACTGGTGATGAGTACGTTTTACCATTAACCAAAACACCACCTTATTAAGATAGTGTTTCCAACGGATATATTTTCAGGACGGCACCTTTTTCAAAGTGAGCGGAATTATTTGTCCATTATTCTTAATGTGGGGTGATTATCCCTGATCGCCCATGTGCGTTAATAATCCCCATCTGTATTAGACATTCGGGCAGGCTGATCGTCCATGTTCGCCAAATATTTTACAATATTAACACTTACCCCATGCTTTAAGTTGGCGTTAAAAATTCCGATATAACAGGGCTTTAGCCCAATATTACCTTTACGGAGTAAACTCATCCCTGATTGACGATTAGACGATTGAGTTCTATTTTAAATTGAAATAAGACAAGCAAGGATGCTTGTCTGACAATGAGCGGAGAGGGAGGGATTCGAACCCTCGAAGGGGCTATAAACCCCTTACTCACTTAGCAGGCGAGCGCCTTCAGCCACTCGGCCACCTCTCCATAGAAATTTCAATTGTCGAGTTAAATATTTATCGAATCTTCTAATTTATCAGAAGCCTTAAGTCCCGAATAGTCGGGACCGCCCCTTCAAATCATTTTTATTTACTCAAATAACAGCCAGAAATTTAATAGATATATCAAACCGAACACAAAGTATTCTAAGCACGGGCAAATTGTTTCCCGCTCAATTGAACCACAGCACCCTTCAATTCTAATTTTAACAGCATAGTCAAAGCATGGGTCATTTCAATATTACCCCCGGAAACAATATCATCAATATGCTTTGGATCATCTTCAAGCAATTCTACAATTGCATGTTCCTCTTTAGATAAATGGAGTTTCATTTTTTGCTGGACAGGATTCCTGGGTAAAAACAATTGATGCTTTACATGATCCAGGATTTGTGCACCGGATTCAACGGGAATCGCGCCATTGCGTATCAATCGGTTACAGCCAACACTCATCTTGTCCGTGAGTCGCCCGGGAACAGCAAAGACTTCTCTATTCTGGTCAATGGCATTCAATGCCGTCAGGATGGCGCCACTGCGATTGCCCGCTTCTACAACGATTGTCCCGTGGCATAATCCACTGATAATCCTGTTACGCTGGGGGAAGTTCCCCCCGTCGGGCTGGGTGCCAATTGGAAATTCTGAAATAATGGTGCCATTTTCGCAGATCATTCCGGCTAATTTTTTATTTTCAGGGGGATACACAAAATCAATACCATTTCCTAAAACAGCGACGGTCTCTCCCCCTGCCTTCAATGTTTCCCGGTGAGCTAAGCTATCCACCCCTCTGGCCAGGCCGCTGACAATCATCAATTCAAAGGCAACCAATTCAGAGACAATCGAATGGGTGATCTTTTTGCCATAGGCTGTGACATTGCGTGTACCCACAACTCCCATGCAATCCACTTTCTTTACTAAGGGATTTCCTTTTACATACAAAAGGCCCGGCGGATCATAAATTTTCTTTAGCAGATTTGGATAATTATCATCCCAGAATGTGGTAATTGATGCACCAACCTTTTGGCACCGATCCAGTTCCTTTTCACCAAAATCCTTATCCGAATATGTGTGAATCGCCTTGGCCAATTTTAGGTCAATCCCCGGTACTTTGCATATTTCTTCTGAGGAAAGG
>JAYEFG010000218.1:0-15925 GCA_034658595.1 Fidelibacterota bacterium
CTCGTGCCGGACTGGGCGACATGGGATAATTTCAACGAATTGGATAAACAGGGATTAATGATGTATGGTCAAATGACCGCCGGATCTTGGATTTATATCGGTACCCAAGGGATATTACAGGGGACTTATGAAACATTCGCCGTGGCAGCCAAACAGCATTATAATTCTGATTTGACCGGGAAACTGGTAGTCACTGCGGGACTTGGTGGTATGGGTGGTGCTCAGCCACTTTCCGTCACCATGAATAATGGGGTTACCATTTGTATCGAAATTGATCCATTTCGGATTCAGCGCCGGTTAGAAACGAAATACCTTAATGTAGCTACTGAATCCCTGGATGATGCCCTATCTATGGCCCGTGAAGCTCAGAAAAAAGGTGAGCCACTGTCCATCGGCCTCCAGGGAAATGCGGCGGATATTGTGCCCCAAATGGCGAAATTGGGGATTGTTCCTGATATGGTCACAGATCAAACTTCTGCTCACGATGAATTGGATGGTTATGTTCCCAATGGCATGACTTACGAAGAAGCTTTGGACCTTCGTAAATCCGATCCGAAAAAATATATTAAAGAGAGCTACCGTGCCATGGCTGAACATTGTCAGGGGATGTTGGATTTGAAAGCGCAAGGCGCCATTGTTTTTGATTATGGGAATAACCTTCGGGGACAAGCCAAAAAAGCGGGCGTAGAAAATGCATTCGATTTCCCAGGATTTGTGCCGGCTTATATCCGTGATCTTTTCTGTGAAGGGAAAGGCCCCTTCCGATGGGTAGCCCTGTCCGGTGATCCTGAAGATATTTATAAGACAGATGAAAAACTTTTGGAAATGTTCCCGGAAGATGAGACACTTACCCGTTGGATTAAAATGGCCCGTGAACAAGTACAGTTCCAGGGACTTCCATCGCGGATATGTTGGTTGGGATATACGCAGCGAGCCAAATTTGGTGTTTCCTTGAACCAGATGGTTGCCAGTGGTGAACTATCTGCACCGGTGGTTATCGGCCGCGATCATCTGGATTGTGGTTCCGTGGCATCACCTTATCGAGAAACAGAAGCCATGAAAGACGGTTCTGATGCAGTGGCAGATTGGCCTTTATTGAATGCACTCACCAGTACTGCCAGCGGAACCACATGGGTGTCGATTCACCACGGCGGCGGTGTGGGTATGGGGCTGGCCATCCACGCGGGACAGGTGATTTGCGCCGATGGTTCTCCGGAAATGGAAAAACGTTTGGAAGCCGTTTTAACCAACGATCCGGGAATGGGTATTTTTCGACATGCCGATGCAGGTTACGAAGTTGCGATCCAAAATGCGAAAGATTGGGATGTGGACATTCCCATGATCAATGGCTAATACTCTCAGTAAAAATAATATTTCATCTTACCATCTTACCATTTTACCATCTCGAGCAGGACGTGCCATCCTGCGAATGCGATCATGAATCATAGACATAACACTCATCCTCTTTTATGTTCAGGACTACACGTCCTGCGAATAAAATTATGAAACGAAGACAGGATAATTATTCTAAGTTCTATTCAGGACGACACTTACTGAAAGAGTATAATTAGAAGTTATTATGACAAATCATAAATCTTTTCATTTAACAAATATCGGAAAAATGGTTACTGCCAATTCTGATGGTATTCAATCTTTTGAGAATACATCAATCCTGATCGAAAATGGACAGATCGCGGCCATCGGCGAGGGTAATGCAGATTATTTCATCGATTGTGGTGGAAAAATGGTGACGGCTGGATTTGTGGATTCCCACACCCATCCTGTATTCTTTAATAAACGGGACGAAGAATATGCCATGCAACTTGCAGGGGCCAGTTATGAAGATATTGCTGCCGCAGGTGGTGGAATTGTTTCTAGTGTGGAGGGTGTTCGAAAGGCATCCAGAGAAGAATTGAAAGAAAAACTATCATCCCGAATGGATCGTTTCATTTCAATGGGAACCACAACTGTCGAAGCAAAGTCCGGATATGGATTAGACGTGAACTCCGAACTTAAATCTCTCGAAGTAATTGATGCAGTGAATCAAGTACATACCATAGATATGGTGCCCACATTCATGGGTGCCCATGCCTTCCCCAAAGAATTTGCCAATGATCATGATGCATATATCGATCTAATATGCAATGAAATGATTCCTTCAGTAGCCGAGCAGGGCATTGCCCTATTCAATGATGTTTTTTGTGAGGAAGGATATTTTACAGTTAAACAATCAAAACGGATATTTGAATCGGGGAAAAAACATGGTTTGAAGCCACGCCTCCATGCGGACGAATTTGTGGATTCCGGCGCGGCTGAACTGGCAGGGGAAGTGGGCGCATTTTCCGCCGATCATCTTATGGCGGTGAGTGAAGAAGGAATTCAAACTTTAACAGAGAAGGATGTGGTGGCGACGCTTCTGCCCGGAACGACTTTTTTCCTTGGTAAATCATCCTATGCACCGGCACGAAAGCTGATTGACGCGGGGATTACGGTGGCATTAGCCACGGACTTCAATCCCGGTAGTTGCCATATTCAATCCATGCCCTTTATTATGTCACTGGCATGCATGCATTTGGGCATGACGGTGAAAGAAGCCTATCAATCTACCACATATAACGGAGCCAAAGCATTGGGATTGGAAGATGAAGTGGGATCCATCGAAGTAGGGAAAAAGGCGGATCTCATCCTCTGGGATTTGGAATCACTTTTGGATATTCCCTATTATGTTTCAAACCATCCAATCCGATCTGTTTTTAAGAATGGAGAAGTTGTATTTGGCGCTTGACTCAGGGACATGTCTTCCTGTAAAATAGCGCCTGTTTAACGATAATATATGGTAATTAAATGACTTTAAGAAAAATTCTCACATTGGCCGCGATTCTCGTAATGAGCACCCAGTTTGTTTTTGCGAATTATGCTTTTTACAGGAAAGTGTCCAATACATGTAAATATTACCGCGTAACGGTTGATGAAAAGAAAATGACTCTCACCAAGAATGCCGATGGTTCTTATCATTTCTCAATAGAAATGGAAAGCCTTCGAAACAATTTTGAAATGGTGATGCTCGTGGGATTTATTTCCGTGGGGCAGGCTATCAATCATCAAGAATCGTTCGCGAAGAAAAAATCCGGATATACGGCTATTGTACCCGCTGATACAGAAGTAACAGTATCAATCCCCGTATCAAGGCAAAGTACAATTATCACGGCAAAGGCAACAGCTGAACAAATACGTCAATTAACAGACGGTAAAATTGATTCAGCCGGGTTTATACGCTTGATAAAAGATTCAATTCAAACACTGTAAAAGGAGGAAGAATGTTAGATCCTACCAGTTGGGGTGGCATGTTCGCACAGTATGGTCGTTCTTTACTATGGGCGATTACTGCTGCTATCGGTTTCGGTTTAGGCGTTGGAATTTCGCTGAAAGTTTTCGATTGGCTATCAACAGATATTGACGAATGGGAAGAAATCAAAAAAGGAAATATGGGTGTTTCCCTTATTTTTGTTTCTCTCATCGTTATGGTTGGTTTAATCGTTTATAAAGTAATTTAAGCGCAACCACCAACACTCTTGAAGCCCCGTTTTGATTTATCAGGATGGGGTTTTTTGTTTTTGTTATTAATGGATTGCAACGATGCGTTGTTTAACCATGGGCTGTCTTTGGTGAAACAGACACCCGGTAGCCCCACACCAATTGATGTGGGCGAGTCACATTAGTGTAATTCGTTTGATTTGAAATAATATCATAATCGACAACCATGGATGGTCGTCGGACATTTTAATGGTATATGTTTTTATATAAGTTTGACCAGTTCTTCCAGGAATTTCTGATCGGTATAATCAAACTGTCCCACTTGGTCTCCATCAATATCTAAAACATTTGCCAATTTTCCATTCTTAATTATGGGAACGACAATTTCAGAGACTGTTTTGTCATCGCAGGATATGTAACCGGGGAAGGATGATACATCATCCACGATGATCGTTTCTCTATCAGCAGCGGCTTTACCGCAGATGCCCCGCCCAAAAGTGATATGGCCGCAGGCCAACACATTTCCTTGATAGGGCCCGATCTCAAGCAGGTCCGGTTTTACCACACGATAAAAACCACAAAATACCCATTCGCTGAATTCCGACATGAGTATAAAGGATAAAATGGCCATTTTCCCGATATCATCCATGGGATAGCCGTTAAGGACGGATTTTGCTGTTTCCAAAACTTTTTTGTAGCGCTGTTCTTTATCCATAGTTCATCCAGAAGAAATAGGCCACGGAAGCACCCACAATCGTGTTAATGAAATTGACCATATCATTACCAATCCACCTTGAGCCGAAGATTAATTTTGTTTTTTGTTTACAATGGTACCGATCCTCAGTTTGTTCTCCGCACTTTGGACATTTGAATTGGGCCTGGATAAACCGCCCGAGGATTGAATCGGTCAAAGAGCCTGTTAGTCCAGCCACAGTGAGGGGAAGGAGGAGGTCGTTCATAAGCAGTATTTCCTCACCCAAGAAACCGATGATCAAGGCGCCAAGCCCGGACCCGACTATACCTAAGAATGTGACACCGCCCGAAACGCCTCTTTCCACGATTATTCTTGAAAGAACAAGCCTCGGCTTTGAATTGGAATAAAAACCGATTTCCGTAGCCCAGGTATCGGCTGTAGCGGCCCCAATGGCACCGAGATACAGGACAATAGCCGGTGGGAAGTTCCAGAAAAAATAGACGATAGCAAATATGGCACCTACACCGCCATTAGCCAGGACTTGAAGGATATTCCTTTTGGCATATTGTTTATGGTGCAAATGGGAGAGTATCGACGATGAAATGAAGAAAAATACAAGAGGTGTGATCCAGGGCCATCCGCCGGCACCAAAGATGATGATTCCCACCAAGTATCCACTGATAGCACCACTGGCAGATACAGATTTTCGATTCCAGGCCAGGGTGAAGATGGCCAATGAAAGAGCGATCCATACCAACAGTTGAGGGAGGGTACCGTGGGTGTAGTTAATCAGGAAAATCTCGTAGGACAAAAAGGTGGCGATGGGTATGGATAAATTATCGGAACCGCGAAAGCTGATCGATTCGGAAAGAGCAGCAGAAAAGGCGGTAAAAAGACTCAGTCCGACCAAAACCGGGAAAGGAATGAAATATGCGGCACCATAGATTCGGGCTAACAAATCTGTTCCCAGCATAATGATGAGAAAGGTTGAACCGAACATGGTCAGGGAGCCCCTTCGGGATTTTTTATCCCGCCATGGGAAATAGGTGGTTCTGCCTTTCGCACCTACAGAAGCGGCAAGGGGATCAGCGATTGTTAAAACCAAAATAGCAAGAATGATGGCAATGGGTTTATCCCACCAAAAAAATGATAAGACCAGAACAGCAAAAGGGAAGTAAACAGTGCCATAACTTTTACGATCAGTCCCATGCATACTCCCAAACTTATTTGATCGAAGTAAAATCCAATTAATTACTATAAATGTGGAAGATAGGGAGATCAGTTGAATATTAGATTTAAATAATAATGGACAGATAGATACGATCAAACCAATGAAAATATGGACAAATTTCCGCGTGGATTCAGGGGGCCATCCTTGCTTTTTACGAATCAATTCGGCTAATCCAATAACGAGGAAAATTCCTATAAAAATGAGACCAAAAAGTATCCAGTCGTTCATTGAATTGACCAAGTTCATATTCAAAGTTATAAAAAACCCTCGGCAAAAAGCGGAGGGTTTTTTATTGATTTAATTGGGGAAAGGGATTACTTAACCGGATTTCCGTCCGCATCCAGCAGAATCGGATCCCCAAAGCCGAGGGATTTCGTGCCCTCAAGCTGGGTGGCCGCATCACCCACTACCAAATAGATCATTTCGTTTGGGCGAATCAGTTTTTTTGACAGCACATTGTGGCTTTCAACTGTCATATTCCGAACGATTTCTTCCTGGTCCTTGATATAATCAAATGGGAAGCCATAGGTGGCAATATTACTAATCATACCTCGAAGCGCTCCTAACGTTTCAAAGCGACGTGCGTTGGATTTCAACAGAACATTCTTGGTGAATTCCAAATCTTCATCGGCAATTGGATTTCGATATGCTGTCATCAGGTCTTTGAAAATAGTGACCGATTCTTCGGTTGTATTAGAACGAACTCCGGATGAAGCGGTGAATTTCCCCGGGAATTTTGAACCGCTGAAGACCGTACGGGCACCGTAAGTAAATCCTTTTTCCTCCCGGAGGACCAAATTCACATTACCACTGAAATTGCCGCCCAATTTCATATTCATGACGGTGGCGGGGAAGAAGTCAGGATCTGTCCGAGCTAAGCCAAGGTAACCAATACGGATTTCTGACTGTTTGGCATTGGGTACATCCACGAAATAGACCTTAGCATTATTGTTGGGCGCGGGCATTTCATATTCTGGGAATGTTACGGTTTTTACGTCCCAACGGTTAACGATGCCTTTAAAGGCCTTTTGGGCCTCACTGCGGCTGATATCACCCACAATGCTTATGGTGGCCAGTTCAGCCGAAAAATTATTGTTATAATAGTTTTTCAGGTCGTCCAGCCTAATGGATTCAACTGATGCTACCGATCCGATTGTCGCATTGGAGAGGATATGGCCGCCGTAATTAAGCTTATTGAATACATTTGATGCAATACTGGATGGCACTGCAGCACGCCGTTTAATTGATTCTGCAGTTTCCCTTTTAATCCTTTCAAATTCCTTCCCATCCCAGCGGGGTTCAAAAAGGATTTCTTCCACCAAAGCAAGTGTAGCGTCATAATTCCTTTTAAGCGTATTCACTTCTATATTGATGGATTGTTTCCCTGTATACATATTAATTGAGGAACCGAGCGCATCGATTGCTTCTTCCAGTTCAATCGGCGTTTTATTAGCTGTCCCCTCCATCATCATATCAGTAATGAGGTTGGCTACCCCCACTTTATTGGGATCATCCAGGAGCATGCCGCCCTTAATTTGGATACCGAAATTAATTAGGGGCAATTCATCGTGATTAGCGCCGTACATGGTAACGCCTTTTCGATAATCATGCTGCCAAATCCTGGGGAGGTTTAAACGGGGTTGGGGACCATCTACCGGCTGGACAGAACGATCAAAAGTGGAAGGAATCTGGGCTACATTCATACCGCCTGAACCTGATTCTTTCCTAACATTTTTAACGATTATTTCTTCTAGGATAGGGAAGAGAACCGATCCTTCTGCCACCAGGTCAACTTTTCCTTTTGGAACGAAACTGGTCATAACATAATTTTGGCCTTTGATATATTTTTGATAGACGCGCTTCACGTCGCTCATATTCACATCCAAAACTTTTTGTAATTCAACAGCGATTGCATCTGGTGATCCATAGTATTCGTTGTAATATGCCAGCTGAAAACCTTTACCTAACACCGAGGATATTCCCTGGTAAAAACCCCTCTCATATTTAGCTTTCAATCGTTCCAGGTCTTCGATAGTGAAACCATCACTTTCAAAGCGTAAAAAAGCCTCCTTGACAGCCACTTCAACATCGGTTAGATTCGTTGTAGGGAAGCCGGTGACGACAACATTAAATGTACCGGCAATTTCTTGGGTGCCGCTGTAAGAATAAAGGCTTGGAGCCAGTTTTTTCTCTTCAACAATGACCTTATATAAGGGTGCTTTTTTACCATCCCCCAAGAGTTGGCCCAATAATTCGAGAGCCGGGGAATCAAAGTGGTTACGATCCACCGTTGGAAAGGCCATGGTGAGGCGCGGTGAGCGGGCAAAATTATCTTCGTGATAAACTTTTTTCGTTTCGGTTAAATTAACAGGTTGAGGCTCCGGGTCACCATTATCAGGACTGCTTTTAATTTCACTAAAATATTTTGCAACCAGTTTTTTAACATTTCGTTTGTTTATATCTCCGGCAATTACCATTGTCGCATTGTTAGGTCCGTACCATTTTTCATAGAAAGAACGTACATCTTGTAACGTGGCATTCTGGAGGTCTTCCAGTTCACCAATGGTTGTCCAGTTATAAGGGTGGCCTTCCGGGTACATGTTCTTGATCATGACATAATTGCCGTGTCCATAGGGTCGGTTATCCACACGCTGGCGTTTTTCATTCTGAACCACTTCCTGCTGGTTTTCAAAAGCTGCCTGTGTAACTGTCGATAGAAGCCATCCCATGCGGTCTGATTCCATCCACAGGACGGTTTCCAAGGCATTTTTGGGGACAACTTCATAATAGACAGTACCGTCTTTGTTGGTACCGCCATTGAGGGTGCCGCCGACATTTTGAATCTTTTTAAAGAATTGATCCTGTCCCACATGTTGGGATTCCTGGAACAACATGTGTTCAAATAAATGGGCAAATCCCGTTCGGCCCGGTGTTTCACGATTGGATCCAACATGATATTGGATAGCCACACCAATAATGGGGTCTGATTTATCCTCGTGGAGGATGACAGTTAAGCCATTATCCAATTCATATTTTTCATATTCAATATTAAAAGGTGTGTCGGCTTTTTGTTCGCAGCCAACCATAAAAATGGACGCTAATAAGCCAATGATGAGTGTTTTTTTAAACATGGAATTCTCCTATTACCAAATGATTAATTTTATTATAACAAACAGAAAGTCTGGTTGTTCCCTATACCGACAAAAATTACGTCAAAAGGTTGTCCGAACATATTAATAATTCTTTGTAATATTAGCTTTGGGGAACAATTATGCGTCTAAAGGAAATAATCGAAGGAGACCAAAAGATGAAACTTGCACGTTCTATATTATTCATTTCCACATTCATTATATTCGGATGTGATGAAGTAAAGAAAAATACTGACGATGATATTGATGATATGAATGCAGTGAATTTTGATCTGACAAAAGTATTTAAACATTTTGATTCGTCCGTTTCTGTATATACGGAGGGTGATTATATCGTGATTAAAGCTGACGGTGTCCCTGGCCATAGAAGTCCCTACTTCCCCAAAAAAGAAAATTTAACGCAAAACGGGTATTATTACTGGGTGGACTCCGATAACAATGGGGTGAATGATATGTGGTCTGACGGTCAATCCGGTTTTCGCCAGAACCCAAATTATATCGCAGAAAAAAACTATACATTTCGCGTACAACTGAAACCAGAAGTATCCAATAATACCACTGATACATTTCTGGGGCCGATCGGCGTATCCATCAACGGTGCGCCTCTATTTAACCAGTATGAAGGGGGGAATACGGTAATCATGCCCGGGCAAGGGGTTGCTCGCAGTCTGGATGGAAGTTCAGGTCATCCGGCCCCGCGGGGAGATTACCATTACCATATGATTCCCGATTCGATTCTTTCGCCTGCTGAAGATAATTTTCTTGGGTTTGCTGCTGATGGATTCCCGGTTTATGGCCCTAAGAATGATGATGGAAAAAATGTTTCCGGCCTGGATGACAGCCATGGTGAATTCGGTCCAACGCCGGATTTCCCCAATGGGATTTACCACTATCATACGACATCAACGGCGCCTTATATCGTTGGGTCATTTCGTGGCACGGTTGGTTCCGGTTGGGGCGGCCCAGGAGGACCCGGGAATTGAGGTTATTTTTAATTATCCTGGCGTTTATTATGACGGGATGTCAGTTTTCCTCTGCTACATTTGATGCTTCCTTTTCATTAATAAATGGCGGGCTATATCAAAATAAATCCCTTTTTAACGGCCATCTATATAAAGTGGAAATAACCGGTACTTGGTCCGAGGCATTCTATAAGAATGGGAAAAGGGATGGATTAACGGTAGAACATTATGCTAATGGAAGTAAAAAATCACAGGGGAAATATCGAAATGGAAGTCCGGTTGGAAACCATCTTGGGTGGTGGCCGAATGGGGAAAAACGGTTTAAACAATCATACAAAAATGGTATACTTTACGGTGAATCTAAAGAATGGTTTTCCAATGGGCAATTGGCCCGATTACATCATTTTGAGGATGGCCGGCAGGAAGGATTGCAGCAGGGCTGGCGTGAAGACGGCGACCTGCGCTTCAAGTACACATATACCAATGGAAAGCGCTATGGATTCATGGGATCATCCCTTTGTTTGAGTCCTTACCAATAATGAAAAAGATCATTATCATGTCAGTCATCGGCATTTCAGTCGTATTCGCATTTTTTCTAAATGTTGAGACTGAACCATTTCGATTGCCCATTTATCATCCCTCCGACATTGATCCCGATTGGGTAGACGGGAATCAAAAATACAAGGGCCAAATTCATAAGATTCCCGATTTTAGTTTTACGGATCAAAATGGGGATGAAATCACCAATAAAACCATGGATGGCAAAATTTATGTGGCTGACTTTTTCTTCACCACCTGTCCTGGGATTTGTCCCACTTTGACAAAGCACATGAGTAAAGTGCAGGCAGCTTTTAAGGGTGACGCAGATTTGAAGATTATTTCCCATACAGTCCATCCTGAAAATGATTCTGTTGCAGTTTTGAAGGCATACGGTGAAATGCATAATATTGACAACAAACAGTGGTATTTGGTCACGGGCGAAAAAGCTGAATTATATGGCATCGCCCGTGGGGGATATTTCAGTATATCCAAAATTGCAGAAAAGATTGAGAATGCATTTATTCATACAGAAAATTTCATTCTTGTAGATAATGAGCGCCGAATCCGCGGTATTTATAACGGCACTATTGCCCATGAAGTGAACCGCTTGATTGAGGATATTGATTTGCTTAAGAAGGAATTATAAATAAAATTTGAAAGATTGGCAAATTAACTGATGGAAATAAAACTCATGTAATTTTGTGAGGGAATATTTGAAATAAAAAAGCCCCATCTTTCATCTTCAGGACAGGGCTTTTATTGATGAATATTATATTATTCTAAAAGGAGTAAGTCACAGTTAAGTTCATATACTTGTACTTGTAATCCATGACACCACCCATGTCCATTTCACTATCTTCAAATTTCAGGTTATGAATAGTATAATGAGCTTCCGCCCCCAATGGAAATAGCGGCGGTTTGATTCGAATACCAACACCATAGGCTAAACCCGCTTCCATGCCATCTTCCATAGGCAGGGAATATCCTGCCCTGATGACGGCGCGGGCCATAGGAATACCAAAAGGGATTTTGGCCACGCCATATCCAAATACAATATTGGGGGGCGCTTCTTCACCGCCACCGCCGAGATTGATTTCACCACCCACCCCAACCAGGCTGAGGAGCATGAGATCATATCCAATTGTATATCCCATCCCATCGGCTTCTATTTCAGTTTCCGGATCAAACCCCATCGCTTTGAAGGCGGCTGTTAGCTCTGGTGAAAGTCCGATAGATAATTTCCGAGACATATCCACGCCGACACGTAGCTGGGCTGATGCCAAGGTAGCCAGTGCAATGAATAAAACAGTAATCTTTTTCATAGTTAATGTTCCTCCTAATGAATTGTTATTAAAAAAGTAAGAATAATATATCGTAAAGGGTTAGTAAAAAATAAAACCCCCACCCCGATTAATCGGGACGGGGTTTCTATTGTAGTAGCGGAGGAGGGACTTGAACCCCCGACACGTGGATTATGATTCCACTGCTCTAACCAACTGAGCTACTCCGCCATAAAGTTACCAACTGCCAGCCTCCGGCTGGAAGGTCTGTCCGCCAAACGGCGTATCCGCCACAATTGCCTTTTAAAAAGCCGGCAAAGTTACAGGAATAACTTATTTTTCTTCAAACAATTTGTGTGGGGTTTTTCGTTATTTCTCTTTTAATTTCCGCCGCTTTTAACTAATAGAAAAAGTCTTAATTCTTTTCATTCGTATCGTTCAAGGAGATATAATGTACAATTCGATCGAAGAATTTATGGGCCATATAGAGGCCAAGAACCAGGGGGAAAAAGAATTCCACCAAGCGGTTCAGGAAGTTGTTGAATCACTTTGGGGATTTTTGCAGGATCACCCTGACTATCTCTACGCTAAAATATTAGAAAGAATCACCGAACCGGAACGAGTCTTACTTTTTCGTGTTCCCTGGCGTAACGACCGGGGAGAAGTGGAAGTCAATCGCGGATTCCGTGTGGAATTCAATTCGGCAATCGGACCTTATAAGGGCGGCCTGCGGTTCCACCCATCGGTAAATTTGAGTATTTTAAAATTCCTCGGTTTTGAACAGGTTTTTAAAAACAGCCTTACAACCCTTCCCATGGGAGGCGGTAAAGGCGGTTCCGATTTTGATCCCAAAGGTAAATCCAATAATGAAGTGATGAGCTTTTGTCAATCTTTCATGACGGAATTATGCCGGCATATTGGTCCCGTTACGGATGTGCCCGCCGGTGATATTGGTGTTGGCGGACGTGAAATCGGATACTTGTTCGGCCAATATAAACGGATTCGAAATGAATTTACCGGTGTATTAACCAGCAAAGGATTAAATTGGGGCGGCAGCCTCATTCGTCCTGAAGCGACTGGTTATGGGACAGCTTACTTCGCTAATGAAATGCTCAAAACCAAGGGTGAATCCTTTGCAGGTAAAACAGTCACTGTCTCCGGTTCGGGGAATGTGGCCCAGTTTGCCACCGAAAAGGTTACTGACTTGGGCGGTAAAGTGGTCACCCTTTCAGACTCCAGCGGATCTATTCATGACGCCAGTGGGATTGATGCAGAAAAACTGGCTTATGTCATAGAATTGAAAAATGTAAAGCGCGGCAGAATTAAAGAATATGCGGATAAATTTGGCGCCGCTTATATGGAAGGTCAACGACCCTGGAGTGTAGCCTGTGATGTGGCCTTGCCCTGCGCAACGCAAAATGAAATCAATGCAGATGAAGCCAGGACATTGGTAAAAAACGGCTGTACAGCTGTAGCTGAAGGGGCCAACATGCCCTCTGAACCTGGGGCAGTTGAGGTTTTCCTTGGGAATGAAATCCTTTTCGGCCCGGGAAAAGCAGCGAACGCCGGCGGTGTTGCAGTTTCCGGCCTGGAAATGAGCCAGAATGCCATGCGAATTTCCTGGAGCAGGGAAGAGGTGGATCAGAAATTGCATAACATTATGAAGAGCATTCATTCTGCTTGTGTTACACACGGTAAAGATGGTGATTTCACCGATTATGTAAAAGGTGCCAACATCGCCGGATTCATTAAGGTGGCAGACGCCATGTTGGATCAAGGGATTGTCTGATCTGATATAAATCAGAAAATTAGATTATAGTCAAAACCCTGTTCCTGTTTCTTGGGATGGGGTTTTTTATATCCCTGTAGACTCCTGTTCGTCCATCAATTTCTGCACGGGATCCAAGGGTTTGATAATTGATCCTTTGCCCGTTTGTCCGTTAATGGTGACCGTAACCGGTCGGTCCAATTGAATCCATTTTGTGAATTTAGTTACCGCTTTGACATTCTGGTTTCGAAGCCATTTCATGTTGAGTTGATCCTGCTTTTTCTTATGATTGATGGTGAAATAACCAATTCGCATACTGGTAACATTCAGAAAAAAATGGCTTCCGAATGATGGATCTACGGGAAAATCATCCCTGCCCACCTCCACAATAACCTTGGCCCGGGAGATTTGATTCCAATTCACGGGAACACCCAGCCAGGGATCGGCTGAACCCCATCGACCTGGCCCAATCAGAATAAATTTTTCTCCTTTTGGCATTTTACCGTTAATGTGTTCAATATCCTCTGCGATCGATTGGGTGTGGGCCGCATCAAACATGTCAGGATCCACCATGACAATATTTTGAAGATTATCAATGACGCCATTCCCTAAGGCAATCGAACTGGAACAAATAATATCCTTCTTGTGAATGGTCTCAAATTCCTGGACACGGTCTAATCCACCAGTCACCATGGGTTTAATTTGCAACAAACTGAATTCATGTTTCCGGGTTTCATCTTTATGCAGATTGATTGCGAATTCAATTTCTACCGGGCATCCGAGTGCATCTTCTCCCATTGATAATAATTGCGTCAGAAGTTCCGGGACAGGTGCTGTTTTCCATTTGAGCAGGAAAGGAAAAGTAATAACGCGCGTTCCGTTATGCCGGAGGGAATCCCGGATTACATTATCCTCATCTGAAACAACACTCCCTGCCCAGCGTAATTCGCCATCCTTTTCGGCAAAACTTAAATCATAGGCTGATGTATTTTCCACCTCGCCGTGTTGCAAAAGATCAGTTTCTTTTTCCAGATTCAAGGCATAAAACTGATTTTGAGAGTTTTCTATGGTTGATCTCACCGAATAATACTGGGGAATTATCCCTGGATATTTGGGTGAAAACCGCAGGGATTTTTCACCTTCGGCAACGGTTCGCCCAAGACCCAGAGCCAAAAAAGCAACGCCTTCTTCCCGTTTCATATATGAAATTGGATAATAATTAAAGCTTTGGGCTGAACCGCTGGCAGAAGGATAATACCGATTTTCATGTTTTTTCCCAATCAATTCCATGATGATGACGGCCATTTTTTCTTCTTCATGGCGGTGGACTGACCCCTCAATCAGTGCCTTGGGCTCTTTGAAATAGGTTGAGGCATACACCAGTTTTACGGCTTGGGTCAATTGGGCCATTCGAGTCGTTTTGGATTTATCTGAATTGGGGAGCATAAAGGTTGCATACATCCCCGCTAAAGGTTGATACTGGGAATCCTCCAAAAGGCTTGAGGAGCGAATAGCGATGGGGTATTTGATATCTGCCAGGTATCGTGAAAGGGTGGACATTAAGTCCTTTGAAAGGGATGCTTTTGTAAAAGCCTTTATAATCGTTTTGTCACTATGTTTTTTGGAAAATGCAATTTTCCACAGTTTGTTTTCTTCCATAAAGCGGTCAAACTCATCGGTACCGATCACCGCCACCTTGGGCACGCGAATTTGAATATTCGGAAATACTTTATTAACTTTTGCCACGGTGAGCATATTATTGGCAAAAGCAAGTCCGCGGGCTTTCCCGCCAAGGGATCCGGTGCCCAATCGTACAAATTTGAGCGTTTTGTCTTTTGCCGCTGAAGAATATTGAACAATTCGTCCTTCGTGGTGGGCCTGGATGCCCATATCAATTTGTTCAATAATAAGTTGACGTAAATCCTTTAAATTACTAAAATCATGTACTTTAAGTGGTCTTATACTTGAAGCAATTGAAAACTCTCCCCGTACTGCCAGCCAGTTTGAAAAGTGGTTTTTGGATGCGTGATATTCCAATGATTTATCCGGAATTTTATTTAAAGAATTTCGAAATCCCGGTAAATCATTGGAACGGGAAATTTCTTTGCCGCGGGGATTTCGGAATATGAAATCGCCAAAGCCAAAATTGTTAACAATAAAGTCTTCTAAATCCTGGAGCAGTGTTACCGATTCTTTGTGGATGAACGAGGCCTTTATTTTTTTTGCGTCTTTGCGGTGGTCAAGGTTGTTGGATTGTAGAACTACGGGCATGTCCGAATCTTTTTCCCGAATATATTTCACCAGTTTCACGCCGGCGTGCAAATCTAATTCACCATTTTTAGGAAACCGCACATCCGATATAAATCCCAGGATATTGTGACGGTATTTTTTATAATAATTCACCGCCGCTTCATAAGTCGAAACGAGGATAATTTTCGGCCGCGCTCGAAATAGAAGCAGTTTGTCTATATCCGAGAGGCTTTTATTGATAAGATTTCGGGCATGTTTCAGTGCTGTTCGATAGATTAAGGGTAATATAATTGAATAATAGCGGGGATTATCCTCCACAATCACGATGGCTCGAATATCAGCGATTTTATAATCCCGGCGCAGATTCATTTTATCTTCTATATTTTTAATAATAGCCGGAAATAAATTGGCATTCCCGGACCAGATGAAAACCTTATCAATAGTTTTTTCAAGACGTTCCTGGGGCAGGTGGGTGATTTCTGATTCATCGAATGCCAGCAGGATAATCGGCTTGTCA
>JAYEFG010000219.1:0-15768 GCA_034658595.1 Fidelibacterota bacterium
GCGAATGCACCCGCTTTATTTGAGTTCTTATTTTTATAATACTTTAAGAAAAAGTATAGTTTTTAGGTCCCTAAAATCCGGTGGGAAGATACAATTATATCTCAATCCTTTCAAACTAATGAGAATCGGCTTCTCATTATTTAAACTTATAAAAACATTTTGATATTACTAAATGAAATCTTTTAATCATTCTCGGCCAAGAACGCATCGGCTTGGTTAAAATATTTTATGGCATTCATTACTTGATTATCAGCGAAAATTCTCACGCCCCAGAGCTCGTCCCGCCCCCACCTTGCACCAGCTACCTCAGATTTAATCATTATCTCCAAATATGACCGATTTTCCTCTGCTTCTGTTATATCAATTTCAACACCTTCTTCCTTGGCGTAGGCTAAAAATTTATCCAGTGCATCGCCGGGCAGTTCCCAATTGTGCTGAAAATCCCGGAAATCATTGGACAAATCCAAATTGTTCCTAACAAAAGCTGCGCTCCAGTTAAACATGGGGCGGTTGGGGTTTGTCATAATTTTTCTGGTTGTGTTTGTTATTTCTAAATTCCAAGGAATATGTACATCGGGCGTAATCCCGCCGCCGCCATAAACCGTTCGCCCCCCCCTAGTCGTGAAGGGCGGCCGCAGTTTTTTTAAAGAATCAATTTTCGCTTCGCGGTTTTCTTCATAAAGTTCTCTATAATAATTCTCATAATCCCCACTATCAAATGGCCGCTGTATCAATCTGCCGCTTGGTGTATAGTATTGGGCAATGGTCACGCGAATCGCCGAACCGTCGCTGAGCCTGGCCTGCCGCTGAACCAATCCCTTGCCAAAACTGGTTTCACCCACCACCAGCCCGCGATCTAAATCCTGAATGGCGCCGGCGACAATTTCACTGGCACTGGCAGAGCCCCGGTTGATTAAAATAATAACAGAAAAATTTTCGTTTCCTTTGCGGGGAGAAGCAATGAATGTTTGTTCTGCCTCTTTATTTTTTCCCTTTGTATATACCAGTGTATCTTTCTCGGTGATAAAAATATTGGCTACCGCCGCCGCCTGTTCTAATATGCCGCCACTATTATTTCTAAGGTCGAGAATCATGCGATTCATTCCTCGGCCTAAGAGTTTGTTTATTGACTTTAGAACTTCGGGGCCGGATTTTGTAGAAAAGCGTGTCAGCCAAACATAGCCCGTGTGATTATCCAGCATGACGCTGGCCCGAACACTATATAAAGGAATATCGTCACGTATGATTGTTACATCAAAAGAATCGGCGCCGATTCGGCCTATTTTTAAATCAACGCGGGTTCCTTTTTTACCCCGCAATTTTTTATAAACATCATCCCGTTGTATTCCCTTCGCACTTTCACCATCAATTTCAATAATCCAGTCCCCCGCCTGAATTCCTGCTTTTTCCGATGGGCCGCCAATAACCGGGGAAATCACCGTAATGTAGCTGTTCAGAATATCAAACTCAATACCAATCCCCTGGAATTCGCCGCGGAACATCTCATCAATATTTTTTTGATCTTTGACAGATATAAATATAGAATGGGGATCCAGCTGTTCCATAATTCCATGGAAAGCGCCGTCCATGAGCACCTCCATATCCACATTGTCATAATAGAGCTGATTTACAAAATTCAGAATTTGGTTCATCACTTCAAATTTATTTTTAATAACAGCATAAGGATTGTTTTGTTTAGAATAAATTGCCGGGGTTAGGGAGAATGCAACCAGCAGGCCTGCAGTAATCCCTGCCAATAAAGTCCATTTAGCTGTCAGTCTAGTAGGGTTCAATTTCAAGATTAAAAATTATAGTCCAAAATAAATAACAGTGCGAACAGTAATTCCCCTTAGTGCGGATTTTGGTGAATTGTTAATGGGAATATGACCATTCATTTTCCATTTCCCACTGCCTATGGTCCCTTTGTTATAGCCTGCACTAATACGTAACCCCATGCGGTCAAGAAATTGCCATTTAACCGCTACGTAAGGCTGGAAATTAAAAAACGTACCGCTGAGTTCTGTCATGGCGCCGCTTACATAAATTGGGCGCAATCCATTTTCACGAAAACTATTGGCTGCTTCGGCATAGGTTCTTCCACGGTTGTCCAGTTCTACCAAAACACTATCGCCTGTAACATAGCCAAACATGTTTTTACCGAAGTCTCCCCATTTGGGGGTACCAATGTGCTGATCAATGGACAATGTATAGCGGCCAATTCCCATCAGGGCACCGGCCATTACCTCTAAATCCCTATAGACAGGAAATACATATTCAACGGTCATGGCGCCCATCAAAAAATTAAGCCGGGCCTTTACCGATAAATTATCGGAAAAGGTATAAAGGGTGTCTCCATCTTTTCCAAATGGGGGCTGCTGATAACCGGCCTCCTTGTCCTTATTGGCAAATAAATGGATATCAAAAACATTGCTTACTTGTGCGGCGCCAAGGCCTGCATAACCCCCCAGTCGCCAGGGGCCGGACATTTGGGCAAACCCCTCTCCGCCGTGGAAAACCAGCGGACGATATGACATGTTTTTTACATTCAAGCCTAATTCATTAAGTATGTGGGCACCTGGAACGGTATCTAAAACCATATACATGGTGCTTAACCCAATCCCGCCTCCATAGGTAGCATCCGTTGGGTAAATATCTCCCTGCGAAGCGGCAAACGAATCTGCCAACAGGATTATTAGGATAAATTTTTTCATCAAGTCAAATTAGGGGCTGAACAATAAGCATTCAATTTATTCCGTATGCGTTCAATATCGAAAGATAATTGTGCTTAATCCTGTAAACTTTGCGGCCTTTCTCTTGTTATATTCGACGGTGAACACCTATATTTGAATGAACCTACAGGTAAGGGTATTCATATTATCAAAAGTGCGTCTCAAATTTTATCCCATTTAATTGTCTGGAGGAAACCTATTGTTATCTAGGTTTTCCGGCTGTTTCCTCATTTTTGCATGTGGATTACTAACCGCAAGGAACCTCTATATCTTTGGAACCTTTGATTTCAATGGAAACGGCAAAAGCGAAATATTGAAACTTGGCGGCATTTCTGCCCAATTGGAATACGTTGAATTGAATATGGATGGAAATCACCAAACATTATGGCAGTATTCCCCCGACAGTGGCACAAAAGTAATTGATGCGAAATTCGGTGATTTGAACCAAGACGGCATTGAAGAGTTAATTATAATTCAGCGCTCAAGCGACAAAGCTGAATGGTTAAAAATATTTGAGTGGAACGGTCAGGGTTTTTCTTCAAACGATAAATCCATTAAAAGGAGCGGCGGTGAAGCCGACAGGATTCGGCCCGCAAACCTGGCCGCTGCTTCTAATCTATTTGCGGTTGCAATGTCTTCGCCCTCTCGAAGCATGGACTTATTCACGCTTTTGTTAAAAGACGGCGCCCTCGAAAAATCTGAGAGCTTAACCCAATCAAGTTCTCTGGTAACCAATGGATTTGGTCCTGTATATGGGGGGCTTTTTTCCGGTAACGGGGAAACTTTTGCAGCCCTTATGAGCCCGGAAGGGAATGTACTCAAAACAAGCATTTTCTCTGTATCAAGCCCTGTTAAAGAAATTGCTTCCGATATTCTGGTTATGAATGGTGCCCGGGTTGTGCTGGGCCCAGATATCCAGCCTTTTGATGAAAATAAGGATGGGCGCGAAGAATTACTGGTACCTTTTGCCACCGGTGAAGTCTATGCCCTTGCCCTTTCTGACAGCGGAATTACATTTACTGAAAGCAAATTAAGTCAATCCGGCTTGTTTGGTATGAAATCGGCTGCAGGGGAAATTGAAATTAATAATACGATTTTAGCGCGGGTAGAAAATGGCCTTTATGATTCTGTTTTGGGTGAAATACAATCCGCAATCAGCGATTCATTGTTATTGCTTGTAAGCGATACGCTCGTGTTGGGAGACACCTTGAATCTGTTTGTATTGCCCGACACAAACTCTACTTTTTACAGTTTTGGCTGGCGAACGACACCGCCATCGGGAATGCGGTTTAATCCTAATGTTTATCAAATAGAGTGGGTTCCCACGCGAGATCATATCGGCGTTGTTGATGTTTCATATGCATTAAACATCCGGGAAGGAGAAGAGTTGATGAGCGGTGAAGACGCGCTTGGAGATACCCATCACATACGTCCGGTGTTGCAGGCCCATGATTCTTCGATGGTAATACTTGTGGGTGATACAATTAAACCTCCGGAACCGTTTGTGCTCATTCCCCCTCGTTTCCACCGCGTGAGCGTGAGTACGAAAGATATTGATGAAAAAGATCGTTTTGTGTTCGAGGGAGAAACGCCTTTTAGTACCAGCAGTATTAATGTCAATGATGTAATATCCATCGGTGTATCGGCCGATCTTAGCACAATCAAACATGACAAAACTGCAGCGTTTAATTTCAAGTCTTCTGCAAATAAGCCGGATTCTTTGGTGAGCCTGTCTTTAATTCATGATCTGGACAGTAATATACTTTATTCGTCTATTTTTCCTCCACAGGATACAATACCCCAATCCTTTGACGCTGAGGGTTTTAATTCAAACCTCTATCTTTTCCCGGAATATTTCTTTGAGGGGTTTCCATCCAATATGAATTTGGACTCCACCAATACCGGCGGACTATTGCTTTTAACATCCGATGAAAAAATATCCGGCACCATTTCACTTTCATCTCCGCTTCATAATCAAGACCATAATATAACTATTTCTTATTTTGGGGGTCGTCCCTACGCCATTCGCGGAGACATTAATGTAAAAGAAAACGGCTCTCACAAAACAATTACAGAAATTGATTTCGAGTCTTCATTCGTTCCCAGGATGATTAACGCTTGGCTAACGCCGGCGGAACGTGATACATTTGTTTTCCACACAGATTCAATCCCTGATACTCTGAAAGCAAACGTGGAATTCCGTTCTTTTTATTCGTCCGCGACTAAACTTAAAGATAAAACTCCGCCGGGAATCCAGACAGATTCTTCTCAACCCGCCGATACTACTGCTACAATTCCCGGAGATAAAAGAGGCGTGCCCCTCGATACATTATCAATAGTGCCACCAGCACCATCAGCTGTGGTGTCAGATTCAATCAAAACACATGAACCCGAGGCGCCTGCAGACAGTACATGAGACTTTCGAAATACATACCGATTATTTTTCTGGCAACTGGTGTTCTTTGGGGACAAGAGTTGAAGATTACCCATATGGAGGGTACATACGATCTTGACGGCGACGGTCTCCAGGAATTCGCATCTGTTGAGGTTGGATATCCAAAAAATAAGAAATTATCCGTAATCCGCTATTATGAGTTGGATGAAGACGGATACCAAAAAATGAGCTGGGAACTTGAGGCACCGGATGGTCTCCTGGGTAATTTTGTTGATGTTGAGCTGGGTGATCTGGATGGTGACGGGATCCCGGAATTAATTACTGTATCCAATCTAGCCGAACCCGACCAAGATGAATTATTGCAGCCTGTTGCGTTCTATTATTATTGGGACGGTGAACACTTTAGCGAAGAGGCGGGTAGTGTACTAAGCCTATCCGGTGGGAGAAACTTTGTGCGGGGACACAATTTTGTACTCTTGGACTATGATGGAGATATGGACCAGGAACTGGCGGTTTCCCTGGGGAGCCCTCTACGTGAAATTGTAATCCTCGATTTAAATGAAGACGGCCATTGGGCTGTAGTACAAACAGTTAAGCCAAGTGGAATGCGCTCCGGTATTGGCGCAATTTATGTTTCAGCCGTGGATTGGAACCGTGATGGGTATGACGAAATTATTGTTATCTCACCCGAAGGGGATATTCTTCGAACTCAACCATTTTATAATATTGGGGCGGAACTGGTTATCGGAGACGGTCAAGAAACACCAATCCCCGGCTTAGATGGCTTAATCCCGTCTGCTATTTCTGTTAAGGATTGGGATAAAGATAATACTATGGATGTGTTGGTGCCGTTTTACAATGGTGATATTATTGCCCTAACACTTTCAGATGATTATCTATCGATTGAAAAACTACCGATTGATGGCGGTCCACTTTCCGGTATGTATGTTGCGGATTTCAATCAAGATACTTTTGATGATTTACTATTGGTATCCGGTGATATGAACATCCTGACTGTGGCCTATGGCAGTGCGGACGGGATAATAGAGCCGGCTGAATATTTTTCGTTAGAGGAAGAGGACACCCCCGGTATTCAAGTTTTTTCAGCGCTACCGATTATTATCAACGGGATTTACACCGGATCCGTTATTGCCGCCGGGTGGGATGGATATGAATCTACTCTTTTCTTAACCGAGCTTGGCCATGGCCTCAAACCGGAGAAGCCCGGTATTGCCGGCGTTGTGTTACATGAAGAAGATGTGCTGGACGTTTTTCCCCAAATTCCAAAAGAGGAAATCACCCTCCCCCAGATTCCGAAGCCATTAGAAACAATGGGTCAACCCCTGCCAAAAGGGATCTTGCCACGACATGTTTTAACGGTTAATCAGGCTTTTGCATATACCCTCCCGGCAGAGGAGAAAGAAGAATTCTACAGTTTCCGGTGGCTTCATCAGCCGCCGAATGGGATGTTTTTTCATTATGATTCTCGCTCAATCCGCTGGGTTCCAAACGACACACAGCTTGGAGCTTATAAGCTGGCTTATCATGTTGAGCGCAAGTTAGGTGAAGAAGTAATACCCACAACAACAAAAGAAGACTCCCTCCTTACTTATAAAGTGGTGCCGGATTTGGAAGGGGACGATGAACGCTTGTGGATTTACGTCAATGATCCGCCTATTATTGCCTCTGAACCTTTGGGGACAGAATTTGTTGCCGGTGATACCTTTATTTATAAACCAGTTGTTTTAGATCAAAACCCCGATGCTGCTCTGAATTTTCAATTGGAGAGTTCGCCGGAAGGAATGGTTATTGGAAACGATGGCATTATGATCTGGCAAACGGATTCCACCCATGTAGATGTATATGATATTAGAATGGTGGTCAGTGACGGCTTTGACCGCGCAACGCAGGACTTTTCACTATTTGCTCGAGCCGGTGTTAAGATTTTATCGGAGGCACCCGTTGATGCCGCGGTCGATAGGCTATATCGATATAAAGTGGATATCTGGCGCCCGGACTTAGAACACATTCTCACTTACAGCCTTACTGAAAACCCAGAAGGCATGTCCATAGATAAAACCGGTATTGTAACATGGACCCCGGGTATAGCTCAAATTGATACTCAGCGGTTTACTGTAATGGTCAATCATGGTGTAGCCGTTGATTCACAGCAAATATCGCTTTACGTAAATCACCCTCCAATTATTGAGTCCGCCCCTATGCGTATGAATGTCATTAATCTCGGTGAAGAATACCGCTTCCAGCTTGGTATATCCGATCCCAATATTAAGGATGAGCTGATTTTCACAGCCCACGAAATGCCTGATGGCATGCGCATGGATCCTTATGACGGAATGATTGTATGGGAACCCACACAGAGTAACATCGATTTTTCACATTTAATGATTGAGGTTAGCGACGGTCGTATAACTCGATTAATTGAAGCGGAATATTTTGTCAATGCACCCATTAATATAGTTTCCATTCCTATAATGCAGGGCGCTGTCGGCGAAATGTACCAATACCAGGTTATGACTTCGGATATGAACCGCGGAACACTGCTCCCCTACGATCAGGTGGTCCCCCTTGAATCCGTTGAGAATTACCGTATTTACTCGATTCAAATCAGTGACGATGTTTATATCGAAAATATTGATCGTTATCTAATGGATTGGCAAAATGCCGAAACGGTTTATCTAACTGAAGGGGATGTTACCGATACCCTTTCCTTGGAGGTTTCCCGGTTAAACTTGAAAAAATATGTACATTTTATTTTTTGGGAAAATGACCGATTAAATATTATCGTTGAATCAGTTGACGATCGGACGGTAGCAATTAAGGATATCCTATGGGAATTTTTCCAGGGGAATAAAGGACGGCCGCCTAAGATTTTGGCGCGAAAACAGAGTGCGGTAAAATACACGCTTTTGGAATTTCCTGATGGTATGGAGATTGACGAATATACCGGTACTATTTCTTGGACACCTGCGCCGGATCAGGTGGATAAACAAAGTGTTTTATATCTTGTTTCGGATGGATACACAAAAGACGAACAGTCGTTCGAGGTTTATGTAAATCATCAACCAACTATTGTTTCCAATCCCCCGGTCTCTGCGATGGTTGGCGAAGTATTTAAATACCAGATACAGGTTGAGGATAAAAATAGAGATGCTGACTTGTTATTTGCTTTAATCAGGGCACCCCAAGGGATGCAAATGAGTAAAACCGGCAAGGTGGTTTGGATCCCAAAATCGGGACAAATTAATGAAAATCAATTTACCGTCCAGGTGTCAGACGGATACAGAAATGACAGCCAAGAAGGAAAAATATTTGTCAATATTAATCCAAACATTATCTCTACGCCGCGGCCCGTTGCCCTTACCGGACACCAATACAAATATCGGGTCGTGGCGGAAGATTTGAACAAAGATGGCGTAGCCTACAAAGCTGTTAAACTACCAAAATACTCTACATTTAATCGGAAAACAGGTATCTTAACTTGGAAACCCCGACCCAGCCAGCGGGGTCCGAATGACATTATTTTAATTGCAATGGATGAGCGCGGAGCGGTCACATCACATGAATTTCAAATTCATGTCTTTGAAGATCCCAGCGCAAGACAAATGATTAATACCGGCTGGCCTCTGCTTTTATCTTTCGTCGGCGTAATGTTTGCCTGGGGCATGGCACAAATATAAAAGACAAAACTAATTAACGATAATATCTAACAATCTTTTCTCTGATTGTTGGCTAAGTTTAAACTCTGCCCCTATACTATATAGATTAAAGCCCGCTAAGCCTAATTGCTCCAGTTTAACCATGTCTTTTTCAGTGGTTATGACAAAGTCAGCTTTTGATTTTGAAAACCTTCTTTTAGCATCAATAACATCAGCCTTCGTATAATCATGGTGATCAATAAAAACCATTTCATCTACTACATTTAACCCCAATTTTTTTAATGATCTAATAAATCCCCCGTGATCCCCCACGGCCGAAAGAGCAAACACTTTTGTCCCCTGTGCCGCGGCTCTTTTCTGGCCATTGCATGAAGTTGGTTCACCGCTCATTAATACACTTCTAAATCTTGGAAGCTTGGCAGATCTTGCCAGTGATCTCAAAAATGGGGCCGGTTTTTTCAGGTTTGTTTTGGTGAAAATTAACACGTGAGCTCGCCGCAATTGAATCCAGGGCTCGCGTAAAAACCCGTAGGGAAGTAGTTTGTGAGTTTGGCGGGAATCCTGACTGTTAATAAGAACAATGTCAATATCCCGTTCGATCGCCCGGTGCTGAAAAGCATCATCCATTATAATCACATCTGGTTTGAAACGATCCACCAGAAACAGACCTCCCCGGTGACGGTTTTCATCAACCAGAATTGGTATGCCGGGGAGGGCTTTGGCCAGCAATGTTGCCTCATCTCCAAAATTCCGCCAATCGGTTACCGGCGTCATACCATCGGTTACCAATTGTGTCCCTGCTGTTTTACGGCCATATCCACGGCTTAATACAGCCACGGTCTTTCCTTTTTTAGAAAGAAGTCTAGCTAAATAAATCACCGCTGGAGTTTTTCCCGTCCCACCTGTTGTTATATTTCCAACGCTGATAACTTTTGTAGGCAATTTTCTGGACACAAAAAAGCCCATATTATAAAACAGGTTACGCCAAAACAGGATTCCCCAATAGAGCATCGCCAAGGGGAAAAGAACATATCTTAATCTTGGTTCAACCGGATGTTTCCATTCCGACACGGTTTTCTGCATCTTTCTCCAGTTTATTCAACGCCTCTGTTAATCTTCGGGCACAATCATCAAACCCATCGGTAATCTTAAATTCCAGCGGTTCCCCAAAAAGTTGGACTGTTTTTCCAAATGGCTTGGCCAAGTAAAAAGTGTCCCAGTTATTAAACGACCAGCGTTTCGATGATTGGCCAGCGGCAGGAATTACAGCGGAACCTGTTTTTTGTGCCGCCCGGATTATCCCTGCTTTGGGTACCTTGGCCGGTCCCTTGGGACCGTCGGGTGTGATTGCAAAAACATTGCCCGGGATCCTTAATATATCCAACATTTCATCATATGCCTGCCGCCCCCCATCTGTTGAGGAGCCACGAATAACATTCCATCCCAATTTGTTTCCAATGCGCGATATGATTTCAGCGTCCGGATAATGATTGCCAGCCATACCATAATATTCTTTTTTCGCCAAACCCATAAAAATCGTTAATAACGTGCTGTGCCAAGATGCAATAATAACAGACTTTCCACTGGAGATGGCGTCTTCATAATAATTTTCTCCCTCAATTTCCCACTTGTTTGTATTGTAAAGAAATCGAAGAACCCGGGGTCCAACGGTTTCTCCAAACCAGACTATAAGCTTGTTTTTCAGTCTATTCTCGTTTTCGGGATTAGCCATTGATTGTTCTCTTCAATATTAAATCTGCCGCCCGATCATATACGCCAGGAAGGCCCAATGATCGTCTTACTTCATCAAACCCATCCAACATTATTCGCCTTTCACTGGATTGTTCAAACAATGGAAATAAAGCTTTTGAAAGGTTGTTTGGTGTAGCGTCATTATGTAAAAATTCCGGTACAATTTCGCGCCCCGCAATAAGATTAACCATTGCGGCGTATGGCGATTTATTTAATTTTTTTGCGATCAAGCCCGATATGAATGAAAGCTTATAACACACCACTTCCGGTATATCTAATACAGCGCACTCCAAGGTCGCCGTTCCTGAGGCTGTCAAAGCTGCGGTTCCGTAAGTCATGGCGGCGCGAATATCGTTCTCCTCATATTTTAATCCTTGAATAGAATTGGGAACATTAACACCGCTCGCTTTGCCAACAATAACTTTTAATTCCGGCCTTTTACAGCGGAGCATTTTAACGGTGTCACAATAAATAGGCCAGTGCTGATCTATTTCCTGCTGACGGCTTCCGGGTAAAAGAATAAGCGTTTTGTCCGAATTCTTTAAACCGTGTTTATTATAAAAGCTTTCTTTGTCGGTGGTTGGCCCTTCAATTTCCGAAAAGGGGTGGCCAACATAATTTGTTGGAACGCCTCTCTCCTCAAACCAATCCTGTTCAAAAGGAAAGATACTAAGAGACTGATCAATATAATTTTGAAATGTTTTTATTCTGTTTTCTTTCCAAGCCCACAATTGAGGTAAAATAAAATAAGTGGTTGGAATATGCAAACCGTAACAATTTTTTGCCAGGCGTAAATTAAAACCGGGATAATCAATTAAAATATTTCGAGCCGGCTTTTGCTCCCGCATTCTCTCCAGTGACTTGCCCATAACGTTGATCATAAAGGGCAAGTGTTTAATAACTTCTGAAAAACCCATAATTGCCAGTTGGTCTGTATGATACATGCATTCTAGGCCCTCAGCAATCATCTTGTTCCCGCCATGTCCCACAAATCGGCAGTCGTGGTGTGTGTTTTTCAGGGCTTGAATCAGTTTTGCGCCGTGTAAATCACCGGATGCTTCTCCTGCAACAATAAAAAAGGTGGGAGCTTTGAGTCGCGTGTTCATATATCGTCCCGCCCTAGGGCGGATATTATCCTAGAATTAAAATTGGGTTCGCAGTGTAATCAGAACAAGAATTAAAGTGACGTTCTGGAGCGTTCGTTTCTCTGTTTTAAGTGTTTTTATAATGCCTGCGGGCTCGTGGCTGCCCGTGGAATTCCATGGGGATAGGCGTGGAATAATAGCCGGGACGTTTTCTCGATATTTTTGATATTCAAGACCAAATAATTTATCCAGTATTTCTTCCTCCAGTTCAATAATAAGGGCGTATTGAATTAGAAAAAACGCAATGGTTGTTGCTGCCATTAACCAAAGATTCACCGCGCCAGCAATAACGACAATGCCTAAATACATAAACATATTCCCTACATACAGGGGATTTCTAACGAAAGCATATGGACCTGCAGTGCATAGCGCCGGTGCGCCTACGTTCCTGGTCCTTGTTTCTCCTCCAGCAAAAGAAACAGCCCAAATCCGTGTAAGCTCGCCCATTAACAGCAATATAATCCCGATAGGAAAATAAACATTTTCAGGCTGTGCAAAATAAACAATCATAATCCCAATGGGAATTGGTGTATAGCTTCTATATTTAAAGAAAAAATTTCGGATATCCATTAATGCAGGTCCTCTAAAATTTTATCGTGTATTTGAATAGCAACGTCCAGCGCATTTCTTCCGGCCAATCCATCTACGATTGGTTGGGCTTTTCCTTGAACCGATTCAATAAAATTCTCTAATTCTAATTTTAGAGCATCTTGTTTTTTAATTATTGGTTTTTCATAAAAAATTTGTCTGTGTTTTCCGTTAGCTTTGAGGGGCGCGGACATAATAGCGGCCGGATCACTTTGGTCGTCATCCATAACCCGATATATTTCTGTAAGTCCAATCAAAAAATCAATCGTGATATATAAATCCTGTTGAAACACCTTGATTTTCCTAACCCTGTCTTTTGCAACGCGGCTCGATGTTATACTTGCCACCGTTCCATTTTCAAACCGGATTCTGGCGTTGGCCATATCAACAGAATCGGTCATAATAGAAACGCCGCTAGCGTGAATATGCTTTACTGGAGATTTTACAAATGCAAGGACTAAGTCTATATCGTGGATCATTAAATCAAGCACAACAGGAACATCGGTTCCTCGACTCAAATATGGTGCCAGGCGCTGAACTTCAATAAATTTTGGATTTATATCAAATTTTTCCAGGGGAAGCATTGCGGGGTTTAGGCGTTCAATGTGTCCTACTTGAATTAGTGAGTTGGTTTTTTTCGCCAAATCCAATAGTACATCTGCCTCTTTTACTGTTTTTGTAATTGGTTTCTCAATAAAAACATGTTTGCCGCTTTTGATACATATTTCAGCTACATCTTTATGATAAAGGGTCGGTGTTACCACCGATATTGCCTCCGCTTCTTCAAGCAGCGCCTCCAGTGATTCAAATGATTTTGTACTAAATTTTGAGGCTATTTCATTGCGCCTGTTCTCATCAATATCATAAACACCAACAAGGCGTGCGTCTTTCAGTCGCGAATAATGTTTTACATGGTGATATCCTAAATGCCCTACGCCAATAACACCAACCTTTGTTTTTCTTTTCATTTTCATGAGAAAATATGAATTTTAATAGACGAAATTACTGCGGATATTTTATAGGTTGTTAAAGGTATAAATCCTTGCATTTCTTTTGTTTCCTGAGCAATTTAGCGAGGATAAATCTGGGTTTCTTCTCACTAATAACGCGGTATTCAACCATGAATGACAACATTAAAATTGGTATAGGTTTTCTTGTTCCGGCGGCAGCAATTATAGCATTCTTTTATTCAATCTTTACAGAAAATTATTTGCTGGGTGTTTTTTTCTCCATAGCAGGTATTTTAGTGTGGTTCATTTATACCGCTGTAATGCAAACTAAAATGCCAAATATTGCTGGCAATATTATTATCGTATTTGGTGTTTTGTTGTCTTTTTCCATTTTTTTAAACTATGGTTGGGAGCGCAATATATTCGGCGGTTTTATTTTTAACGCTGAGGGTGCGGCGGTATCAGTTGTCTTTCTTTTCTTTTCTGTTCTTCTGGGCATTTTATTTAGGAATCAAACCGCCTCTTTGTTTACCCACGCCCCCCCACCGGCGCCTGTATTACGTGATGTTTCTTCACTTCCCGAAGTCGCGGACAACAAAAATAAGGGTGACGATGACGAATCAAGCCCGCCCCATTATGCGGGGTATTATGATAATTATTACCCCGAGGACTATGAAGAGTATTATCGTGAATATTATGATGATATTATTGGAGAATACGAAGAATAGTTTTTTCTTTTAGGTTATTGCGAAGGAGAGTTCATTTTTCAATTCGCCAACTAATGTCCCAATGCGCTGATCTTTTTTTGTTTTATCTACAATTACACGACAAGCATGTAATACTGTTGAATGATCCCTTCCTCCAAAGTGCATTCCAATGCTAACAAGGGGCGTTCCTAATATTTCTCGACATAGATATATAGATATTTGTCTTGCTTCTGCAATTTCCATTTTTCTGCTAGATCCAATTATATCGCGCTCTTTTATGTGTGTTATCTCTGAAACTCTCCTTACTATATCTTCAACTGTTATATCCGATATTGCTTTTGAGCCTAGCCTCTCCTTTATCACCTTTTTTGCTAAATCATAATCAATTTCTTTGTTTGACAATGAAGAGTGTGCCAGCAAGCGTATGATTGTACTTTCTAAATCTCTTACGTTATTTTTTATGTGGGTTCCAATTAGTTCTATTATATCATAGGGAAGCCTCAATCCGTTTTGTTCTGCTTTTTCCATAACGATTGCAACCCTGGTTTCAAAGTCGGGCGGTTGTATATCAACTGCAAGCCCTGACTTAAACCTTGATAAAAGACGATCCTGAAGTCCTACCATTTCGCCGGGATAACGGTCTGCTGTCATTACAATTTGTTTCCCGGATTGAAACAATTCATTAAATGTGTGAAAAAATTGTTCTTGTGTTTGTTCCTTCCCTTGAAAAAATTGAATATCATCTATTAATAATATGTCTGCCTTCCTATAAGATTTTGAGAATTCAGCTGTCCTGTTTTTTTGAATAGAAGATATAAATTCCATTGTGAATTTTTCGCTTGAAGCACAGACAACCTTTTTGTTTGGTAATTCGTTAATTATTCTGTTTCCTATTGCGTGTAAAAGGTGTGTTTTGCCCATTCCCACGCCTCCATAAATCACTAGGGGATTAAAGGCATGTTTCCCGGGCTTCTCAGAAACGCTTAAAGCGGCTGCTTTTGCAAATTTGTTATTTTCCCCCTCTATAAATGAGCTAAATATGTATTTTTCGTTTAAATCTCTATTTTTATAGGCTTCTTGATATATCCTCACCTTGTTATCAATTATTTTCGGTTTTTCCCCGGTTTTTCCTCTTCCTGTTGAAACAGTATATTTAATATATAACTTTCCGCCATATATGCTTTTTGCTTCTTTTTTTATAACATCTTCATAGTGGGATTGAATCCATTCAAAAAAAAATTGATTCGGAACTTCTAATACAAGCTCATCGTTATTAAGGCCTATTGATATTAGGGGATCAAACCAAGTTGAAAAAGCATGCTGAGGCTGGCTTTTTTTGAGGCCCTCTTTTGCTTTTTGCCAAAGATCTTTATGCGTCATAAATTAGTTATCCACAAGTTTTCCACAATAATCATATATTCAATTTATGGCGCTTTTATATAGCACAACAATTCTCTTTTTCAATGGCTAACAAAAAATTGATTAACACTGGGGTTTTTACCATTTCCTTTGGTCATATATATGATAATCGGTATTTTCCCCGGCTATATTTGGAGTAATAATGAAGCGCACATATCAACCAAGCAAAAGAAAAAGAAAAAACAAGCACGGTTTTCGTACCCGAATGTCATCTGTTGGCGGTAAAAACGTTCTCGCCCGCAGAAGAAAGCGGGGGCGAAAGGTCCTTTCCGCGTAAATATTCACTTTCGGCTCTTCCTGGGCGCTTTGATTAAAAACATTAATTCAATTTTTGTTGGCATAATTAGACTCTATCAAATTATCCTGTCGCCTGTTTTGGGTAAAAGTTGTCGATTCGAACCAACGT
>JAYEFG010000220.1:0-15696 GCA_034658595.1 Fidelibacterota bacterium
CAACTCCAATATTTTTTATAATAGGGTGAAGCGAGAACTGGAAACCAACCTGAAATCACTGGCCTTAAATTCAACACTCATTTTTCAGCCTTCATTATTATTAGGCGATCGAAATGAATTTCGGCTGGGTGAGAAAATCGGGATGGGTTTGGCTAAACTGACATCCTGGATGACCCCCAGTTCTATTCGTGCAATTCATTGTAAAATGGTGGCAAAAGCTATGCTTGTTGAGACCAATTCTAAAAGAACAGGATTCAATATTATTTCAAATAAAGAAATGCATAACATTGGATAAGGAGAATTCTATGATGAAAAAATCAATCATTATTTATATGACAGGAATCATAATCCTGTCGTCGCAATCATTGAAAGTGGATCCAATGATCTATGAAATTATTGATAATATAAGTGCAGGCCATTTAGAAGAATATGTTACCAAACTGGCCAATTTTGGGACACGCCATACACTGTCTGACACACTATCCAACACCCGAGGGATTGGTGCTGCCCGGCGGTGGATCAAAAAAGAATTTGAGAAAATATCCAAAGATTGCGGTGGATGTCTAGAAGTGAAAGAACAGTGGACCCTGGTCAAAGGCAATCCAAAATCCCGGATTAAAAAAGACACTTGGATTGTTAATATTTATGCGATAAAACGGGGCACGAGATATCCCAATCGATATGTGATTATGAGTGGTGATATTGATTCAAGGATTTCTGACCCGCTGGATGGGAAAGGCGATTCACCTGGTGCAAACGATAATGCCACTGGTATGGCGGGTGCACTTGAATTGGCGCGAGTTTTATCGAAGTATGATTTTCCAACATCCATCCTTTTGGCTGGGCTTTCAGGAGAGGAGCAGGGTTTGTATGGTGGAAAGTTTTTAGCGGAAAAAGCCAAGATAGAAGACTGGAAAATTGCCGGCATTTTGAATAATGATATGATTGGTAATATCGAAGGGGTGGACGGTGTTATCGATAACCGCACATTTCGGATATTCTCTGAGCCCTATTCGATATTAGAGACCGAAAAACAATTAAAACAAAAGCGGTTTTATGGGGGTGAGAATGATGGCGAATCCCGTCAGCTGGCCCGCTATGTTTTTGCCAGCACAAAAACATATTTGCCTGAAATGAATCCTCTCCTGATCTATCGGTTGGACCGTTTCGGTCGCGGAGGGCACCATCGTCCATTTAACGAAGTGGGATTCCCGGGGGTTCGAATCATGGAAGCACACGAGAATTACAACCGCCAACATCAGGATATTCGAACAGAAAATGGAATAGATTATGGCGATGTGATTTCCGGTGTGAATTTTGAATATTGTGCCAAACTGACTGCTGTGAATGCTGCGGCACTTGCTACGTTGGCTCTGGCGCCGGCAAAACCAAAAAATGTGAAAATCGGCGGTATTGTAAAACCATCCACAATACTTTCTTGGGAAAAGGTGGATGGCGCAGTCGCATATAAATTATACTGGCGGGATACCACCGCACCAACCTGGCAGCATTTTAAGTGGGTGGAGAGTGGTATAACGAAACACACTTTGAAGGGCATTGTTATCGATAATTTTCTATTTGGCGTTGCCGCTGTGGGAAAGGACGGTCATGAAAGTATGGTGGCCTATCCCGGTGGGTTAATTGGCAGATAGATAGTGAGTCGAATTATAAAATGGGCGATTGTTCTTATTTTTTGTTCTTTTGCCTTAGTTAACCTAAATGATCCCGATGGATTTATCTGGGTGCCCGTTTATGTGACTGTGGCTTTTTTACCTTTGGCATCTATTGAAAAAGTGTCGGTTAGATTATTAAAATTTTGTAGTCTTTTTCTATTTATAGTAGGAGCGCTTGTGGCGCTTGGACTTTTAAACAGTATAATGCCATGGCAGGCTGATGATCGCATGGTCAATATGTGGGAGCACCAGCGGGAAGGGTTCGGACTTATCCTGGGTGCAATCTGGCTCTGGTTTGGCAGAAAATTATAATCTCGATAAAAACAAAAAATTCTCAACTTAAATTCACTATCCATTTTGAACGAATAGAGGAAATTTTGAAACATTTAACTTTGATCTCCACCTTATTATTGAGTGCCTGTATGCAAAATTCAACTCCACCCGATGCCGCCAAAAAACCCCATGAAATGACCATCCACCAGGACACCCGAATTGATGATTATTACTGGATGAGGCTCACGGACGAACAAAAATCCGCTAAAGAAAAAGATAGCCATACCCAGGAAGTGGTGGATTACATTGATGCAGAAAACGATTATACCGAAAGTCGGTTGAAACATACCAAAAAATTCCAGAATGACCTCTTTGATGAAATTGTAGGTCGGATCAAAAAGGATGATGAATCGGTCCCTTACTTAGATAATGGATATTACTACTATACTCGCTATGAAAAGGGTAAAGAGTATGCCATCCATTGCCGGAAGAAAGAATCTTTAGACGGCGAAGAAGAAATCCTGTTGGATGAAAATATCTTGGCCAAAGGTCATGATTATTTTGCTGTAGGGGGCATGAATGTGAGCCCGGACAACCAATGGATGTCCTATGGCGTGGACCTGGTGAGCCGCCGAATTTATACCATCTATTTTAAAAATTTGGCCACCGGAGAAGTGCTGGAACAAACCATCCCAAAAGCCACGGGAAGTGTGGCCTGGGCTAATGATAACAAGACCGTCTTTTATACATCCAAGAATGAGGTTACCCTGCTTCCCGAAAAGATATGGCGCCATAAAGTGGGGACGGATTCTGCCAAAGATGAACTGGTTTACAAAGAAAAAGATGAATCATTTTATAATGGGGTGTACCGCTCCAAGTCCGGTGAATTTATCATAATCTGGAACAGCAGCACCTTAGTGAACGATTATCATATTCTTTCCGCCAATGATCCGGATGGTAATTTTAAAAATTTCTCACCCCGCGGCTCACAACACGAATACAGCATCGATCATTACCAGGATAAATTTTATATCATTTCCAATTGGAAGGCCAAAAATAACCGTCTCATGGAGACATCTGAGCGTGCCACAGATATGGCCAATTGGAAGGAAGTGATCGCCCATCGGAATGACGTCCACCTTTTGGGGATGGAAATATTCAAGAATCACCTTGTGCTCAATGAACGGAAGGACGGCCTCCGGGGCCTGCGGGTGATTAACCAACTATCGGGGAAGGATGAATATATTAATTTTGGTGAACAAACTTATACGGCAAGGATATCTGTCAATGAGGAATTTAACACCAACATTCTGCGATATGGATATACATCCATGGTGACGCCCAGTTCCACATATGATTATAATATGGATACGGATGAACTTAACCTAATGAAGCAACAGGAAGTTGTAGGCGGTTACGACCAGGATGCATACAATTCTGAGCGTCGTTATGCGATCGCGCGTGATGGTGAGCTAGTTCCAATCTCAATAGTGTATAAAAAAGGCCTAAAAAATAAAGTGACCTTTAATAGTCAGGGCATCCCGGATAATCCACAGAATTTGTTACTTTATGCTTATGGTTCATATGGTTCAACAAGAGACCCCTATTTCAGTTCAACACGATTAAGCTTATTAGATCGTGGTTTTGTCTTTGCGATCGCCCATGTCCGTGGCAGTCAGATTTATGGTCGGAAATCTTATGACGACGGTAAAATGCTGAATAAGAAAAATACCTTTACTGATTTTATAGATGCGGGTAAATACCTGGTGAAAGATGGGCTTACTGACTCTGAACATCTTTTTGTTCAAGGGGGCAGCGCCGGCGGACTTTTGATTGGCGCTGTGGTGAACATGGCCCCGGAATTATGGAAAGGCGCCATCGCAGCAGTGCCATTCGTGGATGTGGTCACCACCATGCTGGATGCATCCATTCCCCTCACATCCAACGAATGGGATGAATGGGGGAATCCTGCCGAAAAGAAATATTATGATTATATGTTGTCCTATTCCCCCTACGACGAAGTGAAAGATCAAGCTTATCCAAATATGTTAGTAACATCTGGATTTTTTGATTCACAAGTTCAGTATTGGGAGCCGCTGAAATGGATGGCCAAACTCCGGGATCACTGGCAAGGTGACAACGACCTTTATCTTCACATGAATATGGATGCGGGCCACGGTGGTAAATCGGGACGGTTCCGTAGATATCGTGAAGTGGCTTTGGAATATGCGTTCTTGTTTGAATTGGCGGGGATTAACAAATAAAGATTAGTTTCTTGTCTGAATATTGAAATGCAATTTATGTAGAACAATCCTCTTGGTTGATGCACGAAAACCGCTTAAAAAGTAAATTTTACTGATTTGGTTAATTCCAAATTATGGTGTAATGTTTACTGTTGTGAAGTTAAAGGTAATCCTCATAGGACTTAGTTTGGTTTTATCCCTTGCCTTGCAAGGGTGCTATACACAACTAACTTGGTTTTCCCCATCCCCGGAAGAAAAAAAGGATCCATTCTATGAAACCTACTCCCGGGCAAACGTGCGCCCCAACCTGGATGTGTATGCCCAGGACCTGAGCTCATCCCCATCACTTTCCTATTCCATGATGCACCGTCGTTTTGATCCCTACCATTCATCCTATTTTGGATATTCAAATTTCTATAATCCTTATTCCTATTATGGTGGCTATCGTTATGGCTACAGCTATACCCTGGGTGGATATCCCATGTTTATCCCTGTAACAGATGGAAAGGAAATTAGAGGCTTTACAAAGGATCGGAAAAGAACGCGAGGTACAAACCTGAATGTGGTTCGTAATTCAAATACAAATACGAGTTCACGGTCTTCCTCCAGCTGGAATAGCGGTTCTTCTTACGGGAGAAGTTCTTCGATTTCATCTACCCGGTCTACCGGTGGCGGTTCCTCCTCCGGAAGTTCATCCGAATCTTCAGGGGGACGCCGCGCCACACGCCGGAATTAATTTTTAACATAGAGTGGGAATTATAATGCGGTGCCCATCCACAAGGCGAGCCATTTTTATTTCCTGTACTTTTTTCTCATTTGTTTTTCCCCAGACTGCTTCCGAAGCTATCCATATTTTAGAGAATGAAATGGGCTTTGGGGCCCGGTCCCTGGCCATGGGGGGTGCTTTCACAGCCTTGGGGAACGACCCCTCCGGGATGTACTGGAATCCTGCCGGTTTGGCGGGGATGATGAACGGCGCCCTTTATTTTGAAAGCAGTAACCTGAATTATTCAAATGAAACCACGTATATTGATAATACGACTCAAAACCCCCTGAATGTGGCTCGGTTCAACGGCTTGGGGATTGCCATACCGCTGCCCACCAACCGCGGCAGTATGGTGGTTGGTTTCGGCTTTAACCGCATTTTGCATTATGACGGACTTATGTCCTTCTCCGGGTACAGTATATTTGACAACCAATTAAATTTTCCCATTGAGCTGGACGGGAAGGAACAATTCTATGATTTTTCAAAAAATGTCAACCGCAGTGAGACCGTACTCATCGGCGGCGGCATGGAGCAATTGACCTTTTCCTTTGGAATCGCACTGTCACCAAAGGTTTTTGGCGGCCTGTCCATATCCAGGGTATCGGGGCGGGAGACTTACAGTTTTGAATTTTCCCAGGAGGATTCCCAAAACAAGTACAGGCAGTTCCCAGCGGATTTTAAGCAGTATGATTTGAAGCAAACCCTGGTTGCCAAAACAAAGGCCTTGAATTTTCGCGGTGGGTTACAAGCCATCATTACCGATTTGTTTCGGATCGGGATGGCCGTTTCATTGCCCTACCATATTAAAGTGGTTGAGAATCATTCCACCAATGAAATCCTGCTTTTTGATAATGGAGATAAAAGCGATGCCAGCGTAATGGGTAATTATGATTACCGGGTACGGACGCCCATGGTTTTCGATCTGGGTGGTGTATTAATCATAGGAAACCTGGCGGTCTCAGGAAGTATGCGCTACCGGGATTGGTCAGCCACCCAGTTTAACTTGGACGATTTTAACAGTGATTCAGAGGACTACGAATTATTGCAGGATGAAAATGCCATTATGGCCTTGAATTACCGTGCGGTTTTTCAGGTCCGGGGCGGGGCGGAATACCTGTTGGAAATCAATGATAATTTCGGCCTCAGCATTCGGGCTGGTATGGCTGTTTTTCCTTCACCCAAGGGTCAGACAGCTGATGACCGATTGATAATTTCTGCAGGGGTTGGGATTCCTGTTAGCGATAATGTAATGCTGGATGCGGCATTCCTGTCCACAGCCTGGAGCAAAATTTCCAGTGATACCTATACACCCTATGGCACCACGGAAGAAGTGCGTTCCAACCGCATCTTG
Source organism: Fidelibacterota bacterium (assembly GCA_034658595.1). Lineage (GTDB taxonomy): Bacteria > Fidelibacterota > Marinisomatia > Marinisomatales > TCS55 > TCS55. The sequence goes on from JAYEFG010000220.1 coordinate 6,307, forward strand.
GTAAATTTTTCTTATTTGTTCTAAACGCCTGCTGTCACCGTAGAAAAAGCGGGTTATCCATGTTATTTCTTTTGGAATTCCATCATCCCCTCGGCTAATTTTCCGGGCCTTTTTTGACACCATTTGATCAGGCTCGGTAGCTTCCGCCAAAGGGCGGACAGGCAGTCTCCTCCTTCGCTACCACTTTATAAGGAGACAAGCTTTAGTATAGGCTCGGTAGCTCAGTCGGTAGAGCAGTGGACTGAAAATCCATGTGTCGGCAGTTCGATTCTGTCCCGAGCCACTATGAAAAAGAAATGGTTTTTCATCGAGAAATGGAGTTCCAGATTCTTCGAAATGGTAAACCTGTGGCCAATCAGCTTATCTATGCAAGTATTGCCGATTTCCATTGGCATCTAGAGGATGGTGGTCATGAAGAAGCGGTTACAACAAGAACTGATGATAAAGGATTTGGGAAGATAAAATTGATCAATAGTGGAGAGTGGTACCTTCGTCTCATATATATGGTGAAAAGTGAAAAAAAAGATATTGACTACGAATCTAATTGGGCTACGCTCACATTTTATATTGAGTAGCTGTTTTGAGCTCTTAAACACTCACTAAATAAAGCACCCCTAGCTCAAATATTCTCCTCACGGAGGCTTTTTTTATTTATAGGGTTTATTTAGGTTGGAAATGACCTTTTAACCAAATATTGATATGAGAACCTGCACTCCATATAATAGAGGTATGAGTTTTTCCTTCCAAGCTGATCAATTCTTTATTCTTACTTTCAATTAAATTATAGGATTCTTCTAATGCGCCAGCATCAAATAATTCATCTCGACTTCCAAATATCATTAATATTGGAATTTTTGTATTCATGTAAAAAGTCTTAAATCTGTTTTCATAGTCACGAAACATTGTAAAAAAACTGAATCCATAATCCTGAACAAATCCAGACTGCTTGAATTGGGGCACATCTGGAAATGCTATGTGGACTGGTTTACTATTATGATTAAATATTGAGTAAAATGCTTTCCACTTATTAATATAACTAAAATATTTCCTTTCCCGTTTTTTCATATCATCATCATATAATTTATTGATGGAACCTCCAGAGATTAGAATAAGTGCATCTATGTCAATATCCTGGTAAGCGGCAAGCATATTGATCCAAACATAGGTTCCAAAACTGTGCCCCATAGCTATATATTTTTGCTTATTTCCTTCAACGCTGACTACATATTCATAGAAATACTTGATATCTTTGGCCATTGAATCACCTTTAGGCATATGCCCTTGAACACCCTGTGAATATCCATGCCCACGTATATCGAGTAAATATATAGTATATCCATTTGCTGCAAGGTCATCTGCCAGCGGCAGGTACAGATTGGCTCTTGCACCGATCCCATGAATAAATAAAATGACGCCTTTAGATTGTTTTTCTGAATGGATAATAGTGCAGGCCAATGGCGTTTTATCATAAGAGTTAAAAAATCTTATCTCTTCTCCTGGCCGCTCAATTATTGCATTGAAATATTTAATATCTTCGTCTGATATTTCAAGAATAGTACTACGGTTAGCACATCCCGTTAAAATGGCTAATAAAGTAAGTATAAATATTCTGTAAAATATGACCATACTAAAATTTACAAATATCCAACTGCATGAGCTTGGAATTATTTATACTGCGGCGGTACCTGCCCGCCGGAGAAACGTAGGATGGCTTGCCCCACAGAATTGCGGAGAACTACTCTCAATAGTTGACTTACCAATTTGGTTTATTAACCGGTCGTAAAGGTACAACAACACGGAAACGCGTTTGGGAGTCCTCTGTAAGTAAGAAGTGACCCCCCAGACTGGGGCCTGCACCCTGTCCCCCCAGGAATTTCAGCGATTCAGTATGGACATCGCCTGAGCCAGGTTGTTTCCCATTCATGGTCCAATGACCGGAACGGAGTATGGGTGTAGGATTATATTCAACTTCTAATTCCAATTGCACTTCCACGCCACTTTCGAGCGTATAAACGACAGAAACGTGTGTGGTCGCACCATCGCGCTTTCCATTCACTTTGTACTCGTTAATTGTGCGCGAGTGGTAGGAACCATCGATCCATTCATCGACCATCGGCTTCTCATCCTGGGCGCATCCGCCCAATAAAAGGATAAGCACCCATAGCCACCCCATATTTATTTTCATGATATATCTTTTCCTTTAAAAAATTAGCAATGATATAATTTTTAGTATAAAATATATAACTAATCGGGGAGAACTCAAAATCTCCTTCAGAGTTATAAGAGCCTCTACACAAGGGAATATTCTCCTCTCAGGGTTTTTGTTTTTTTTTAAATGGTTTGAATCGAAAATTTAAATAATGTTTAAAACCGGCTCACCCAATACATGCATTTTGGGGGTGAAGCCTAATCCTGGTTGATCCGATGCTTTCATCCGGCCATTCTCCCGTTGGGGTGCGCCATCTGCAGTACTTACGGTGACATAACTGTTAAAATCGGTGGATGTGAATAAGTAATCTGTCGGAGTACTGTGGGCTAGGTGGGCAATGGCTGCGGTGGTGATGTCTCCACCCCAACTGTCTTCAATTGTCATGGCGATCCCCAATTGGGTGCATAGGTCCCGGGCCAGGGCAGCTTTTGTTATGCCGCCAAATTTACTGATCTTGATATTCACCACATCCATGGCACGATCGCTGTGGCCTCGAATCAGGATATCCACACCATCTATCACTTCGTCCAACACAAATGGATGGGAGGTTTGTTGCCGGATAGATAAGCATTCTTCATATGTTTCGCAGGGTTGCTCAATATAAACATCAATATCGTCTACGGCCCGGACCACCCTTACCGCTTCATGCATAAGCCAGCCCGTATTGGCGTCGGCAATGAGTTTATCGCCTGTTTCAAGGACGTCTGCGGCCAGGCGGATTCGTTCAATATCTTTGTCCGGGTTACCGCCTACTTTCAACTGGAATCGTCGGTAACCTTCATCCCGGTACTGTTTCACATTGCCGGCCATGGCATCAGGTTCCATCTGAGAAATGGCGCGATACAAAATAAAATCTTCTCCATAACGCCCGCCCAACATTTCGCAAATAGGTATCCCGGCCACTTGTCCTTTTATATCCCAGCAGGCCATATCAATGGGTGATTTCACATAGGGGTGGCCCTTGAGGCAGCGATCCATCAATTGATTGAGTCTTCCAGTTTGGGTGGGGTCTTCACCGATAAGGTGTGGCCCCAATTCCTTGATCCCAGCGCGAACACCGGCGCCATAGGCGGGGAGGTAAAATGGTCCGAGGGGACAACATTCGCCGTAACCGATATAACCGTCATCCGTTTCTACAGCAACAATAGTGGAATCAAATACTTCTACGGATTTTCCGCCCGCCCATTTGTATGAACCTTCATGGAGAGGTAAATCTACTTGGTAGGCCAATATTCGCTTAATTTTTTTCATGAAAGATTCTTTTTCTTTGATTTTTTGGTTAAAATATGTCTTATAATAACAATAGTAAGATAACACGAGAATAGGATTATGACAAAACACACATCCAATTGGTTTTATGGCCTTCTATCCATCCTAATATGCCTTCAAAGCTGTGGTTGGAGTCAACAAAACATTGAAGCAGCGATCGACTTTGAAGCGGTAGCTGCAAAACTCAATGATGCAATTGAATATGAAATAGAAGCCAAAGATTTAAATGCTATTTCAATGGTGTTAGTTGATGATCAACAAATCGTTTGGGCTAGCGGGTTTGGCTATGAAGATCCTGAAAAGCTTATTCCAGCCGATTCGTATACGATCTACCGCGTGGGTTCCGTTTCCAAGCTATTTACAGATATGGCCATTATGCAGCGGGTTGCTAAAGGAGATATTAACCTAGATGCACCGATTCAAACCTATCTACCGGATTTCACACCTAATAACCCTTATGATAAGCCAATAACACTTCGTCAGCTCATGTCGCATCGTTCAGGATTACTCCGTGAACCCCGTCAGGGTAATTATTTTGCTGACGATGAAGTTTCATTAAAAACTACTGTTGAAAGTATTATCCCCTCGACATTAGTCCACGCACCAGAGAGTAAAATCAAATATTCGAATGCAGCCATTGCTGTAGTGGGGTATACATTGGAGTCGCTTTATCAAACGCCATATGTAAAATATATGCAAAAAAATATTCTTGATAAAATAGGGATGACCAATAGTGCTTTTGCGCCCAACAGAAAAATAAAAGCAAAACTGTCCAAAGCCACCATGTGGAGCTACGATGGTCGTATTTTTCCTGCCCCTACATTTGAATTAGGTATGATACCGGCAGGAAGTCTTTATTCTCCAGTTACTGATCTTGCAAAATTTATGATGATGATATTTAATCAAGGAATGAGCGCTAATAAAGCAGTGCTTGAGCCAGAAACTCTGGATGAAATGATATCACCTCAATTTGGTGGAGATCGTACAAGTGGATATGGAATTGGCTTTGGATTGTCAGAGCATGGAGGTTATCAGAAAATTGGACATGGGGGTGCAATCTATGGTTTTTCAACACAATTATCGGCCCTACCTGAACTTAAATATGGCGTGGCCACAGCTTCTTCAGTTGATGTCACTAATTCCATTACTATAAAACTGACGAACTATGCATTGGATCTAATGTTAGCAAAGAAAAATGGCGAACCTCTTCCTGCATATTTAAAAACAAAATCAATTGATAAGGAATTGGCGCAATCTTTGGTAGGTCACTATAATAGTAACGATCTCAATGTAGAGATTCAATTGCGGGGGTCTGAAACATTTATGATAACAGATTATATAGAAGTCCCGCTTCGTCAGGGAAGTGAAACATTTATATCGGACGGTCGCATAAACCAGGGTGGCGTTCGAGTTAAGAAATCAGGTAATGACCTTTTGATAAATGGGAAAAAATTCACGAGAAAAAAAGGGGAAAATAAAAGTCAAATCCCAGTTCAATGGAAAGGCCTCATTGGCGAATATGGTTGGGAACATAATGTGCTTTATGTCTACGAGGACCAGGGAGATTTATGGTTATTGATAGAATGGATCGAAAAAGATAGGCTGACTCAAGTCGATGGTGATTTATTTGCTTTCCCAGAAAATTCAGGCATGTATCAAGGTGAAAGATTAGAATTCAGGCGTCAGCCAAATGGTATGGTAACGGAAGTTGCAATAATCAATGGTCCTATATTTAAGCGTCGTCATATTGGCGCGTCTACGTCTGAAACGTTTCGAATTGAACCCGTTAAGCCAATAGAAGAATTAAGAGAATCTGCTTTAGCAGCGACACCACCTAAAGAGGACCAAAACTTTCGACTAATTGATCTTATCGAACTGAAAAATATTGATCAAAGCATTAAATATGATATACGTTATGCCAGTACTAATAATTTTATGAGTAATAAATTTTATACACGGGCTGAAGCTTATATGCAGCGGCCGGCTGCAGAAGCTCTTGGCAGGGCGCATCGCAAATTGAAAGCTAAAGGTTACGGGTTATTGATTCATGATGCTTATCGACCTTGGTACGTAACCAAAATGTTTTGGGATGCAACGCCAGATGATAAAAAAATATTTGTGGCCAATCCTGATAATGGATCACGGCATAACCGCGGATGTGCTGTTGACCTTACACTTTATGATCTTAAAACAGGGAAAGTTATAGAAATGGTTGGTGGCTATGATGAATTTACAGATCGCTCATTTCCAAATTATTATGGAGGGACCACAGAGCAACGATGGCATCGAAAGCTTCTGCGTGATGTAATGGAATCAGAAGGGTTCAGTATTTATGAATTTGAGTGGTGGCATTTTGATTATAAGGATTGGAAGCAGTATCCTCTCGGAAATACTTCCTTCGAAAATCTATAATTGACTAGTACACTTCAAATATTCTGACTTGTTTTTCTACTACACCATTTTCATTTAAGACTTTAATCCAGATTTTATGCTGCCCTTTCTCCATACCACCTGTGGTGGCCATCCAAATATGATTGCTGATAGGCATGGTTTCCCTTTCGGGGAAACGATCAGGATTCTCTTTTATAACCCGGTTCATGTAGGGATCCTGTGCATGGTATTGTTTTTGAAAATCAAGACGATGACCATCCAGAGTGCCGATCACCTGGGTTTTTGAGCTGCCGTAAAAAATATTCAATACGATCATCATGGTGTCGGCCCTTGCCGATGTAATACGCCCCACCGGTGCACTGATGCGAAAGGAGCTTTCGGGCTGGTTTATGCTGGTATGGTAGCGGTAGTTGTAGTCATCACCGTTAAAGCTGAAGGTGAAATAGCCGTTGGGCGATCCATCATAATGATAACCGTAAGGTGTGCCGTTGGCTTGGAGGGGACCGTACCACCAGGCACCGCAGGCGGCGCCCAGGATCATATTTTGAAAGAGCGTTTTTTCATGCCATCCGTGGGATTCATCCAGGTACATGTTTTCAATAAAATGCATATGTCCCCCCAGGGCCAGGAGATATTTATATTCCTTTAATAAACCATAGAGTGCGTCACGGTTGGTGACTTCAACCCTCTCTCCAGCGTATACTTCCGAAATGATGGGGATGTGGCTGAGCAATACAATCCGGTCATTTTTAGATACATACTTTAGATCATTTTCTAACCATGCCAATTGTGCTTCCGTGAGGGCGCCTAAATAATCACCGCGTTTATTTTCCGCTGTATTCCAGCCTTTATAATAAACTGTATTTAAGGCAATAAAGTGTACATCGCCGTATTCAAATGAATAGTAATCGGGCCCAAAAAAGGAATGCCATGTTTCGTGTGCTTCCGTATCATTTTTGGCCCTGTAATTCAGATCATGGTTGCCAAACACGTGCCAAACAGGTATGCCTAAGGTACCCACCTGCTCAAGGTAATAAGGGTATAGAGACAGGTCATCATACATGATATCTCCCAGGGGGACATAAAAAGCCATATCCTCTTCCAACAGCATTGGAGCGATAATTTCATCCCGGTAGTAATCAATTTCCGTAGAATCACGGGGCTGGGGATCACCGCTGATGATGGCCCTGTATTTTCGAGTTGGTTTGGTTTGGACCATGGGAAAATAAACTGTTTCTAAAGGGAGGGGTGCATCAAATGCTTTATATTTTAAATGTTCAGGACTAGGATCCGTTCTCACATTGTAAAAGAACTGGGGGATACCAAATTTATTGGTGGGAATATCCCAATTGGCAGGTTTGGTGAGGAAAATAACATCATTCTGTTCTGCTTCAATTTTGAAATGGCCTTTACGGTCAGTGAGCACAATATCCATGCCGTTTGAAATACGCTGTCCGCCGATCCCCGGTTCATTCCTGTCTATTAAACCATTCTGGTTCCTGTCATTAAAAACGATACCCTTGACCTGCACCTGGGAGAAAGAAGTGGAGAAAAAGAGCAGGGAAATGAATAAATTTATTTTTTTCATGGTGATTCCAGTATAAGCTTTGTTGATATTTCGAGGATAAATATTATGAAAAAGGAGTGTAACAAATGAAGTACATTTTAACAATCTATTTTTTCTCACTTACGCTTTTAGTAGGGCAGGGAAAGAAAATTTTCATTTCAGCCGACCTTGAGGGCGTTGTAGGTGCCGTTACAGGGGAGCAATTAGGTCCATCTGGATTTGAGTATAACCGTTTCCGGGAATTCATGACAGCTGAAGTAAATGCGGCTATCAAGGCGGCGCGATCCGCCGGCGCATCCGAAATACTTGTGGCGGATTCCCATGGTAACGGTCAGAATCTACTCATAGAAAAACTGCCTAAAGATGTGCAGGTGATCCGGTCCTGGCCCCGTCCACTGGGAATGATGGAAGGGATTGACGGCAGTTTTGATGGTGTCATTTTTACGGGTTACCACGCCAGTACAGACAATACGGAGGGTGTCCGGGCCCATACCTTTTCCAGCTCACGATTAACCTCTGTCAAAGTGAATGGGCAGGTGATGTCAGAAGGGTCCTGGAATGGGGCTATCGCCGGGCATTTTGGCGTGCCGGTGATCGTGGTTGCGGGAGATGATGCGGCTGTGAAAGAAGTGAAAAGTTTAATCGGAAATGCCGAAGGTGCAATTGTGAAGGAAAGTATCAGTTTTCATTCCGCCAAGACACTCCACCCGGAAGCTGCCTACGATCTTATTGCCGAAAAAACGGCTTATGCGGTAAAGAATATTAAAAAATATAAACCCTATAAAATCCGTGGTCCCGTAACGGTTTCCGTTAGTTTCAAACATTACCAGCCTTCCCAGGTTTTGGCCTATCTGGATATGTTTGAGCGTACCGATTCACACACCATAGAATTCAAAGCAAAGAACATGGTAGAGGCCTCCTACATCATGCGGGTGGTTACGGGATATAATGGGGGCAATACCAAGCCTTAAAAAGTTCATTGCCCCTTTAACTCGCACAACAAAAATTCCCCTCTACAGAGGGGAACCCGATTGTCGGGAAGGCCTGCCATTTTTGAAAATCCCGGTTTATTCTTAGTGGGTTTAATTTGGATTGCCTTCCATGCGCTGTTGTTAATTCTTGTGCCTAAACTAATTAAAACGCCATTTTTCTTTATGGCTGTGGGGAGCCAGGCCAATGTAGGCGGTGCCGCTTCAGCGCCGATTGTTGCTTCCGCATTTCATCCTTCCCTGGCACCGGTGGGTGTTCTGTTGGCCGTTTTGGGTTATGCCGTTGGGACGTACGGTGCCTGGTTTTGCGGGATTGTGATGCGGTTTGTTTCTCAATAAAAATTCGTGAAATATACCCGATTACTCCTTGCCCTGTGTTTCTTTACTGCTTGTGAGGAAGAAGTGGGGGAATCTCCATCCCTTGTAGGCAGTTGGGAACAATTTGAAAAAAAGATTAGCAATGATTGGCAACCGCTGGCAAAAGGATCATTCTGGAAAATTGAATTTCGGGAAGATGGTACCCATTCCAATTCACAGGGGAATTTTATCACAACTTATGAATGTACAAGAACATATCTTGTAAGCGGGAATCGCCTTACGATTGCTAATAACTGCGGACGGGGAGAACAAAAAATGAATATGCATTTTAGTATTGATGATTCCATTCTCACATGGGTCCATGAATTTTCAGATAAGGGCGAAAGATTCAAACGAAAATAATTTTCTATGGTAGGGGCGAGGCATATTTACCAGCCGGTAGGCTTTGTCTCGCCCCTGCGGTCAACAATTATTCTAAATCCTGATCCCTGTTAGTGTTAATTTTCGCCGGTGATTTTCAGAATCATCGCTTATATTCAAAACCGTTCATTCCAATGAGGAGGAAATCATGAAGCGTTTTTATGCAAGTCTCTTAATTCTAATATTCATCGGATGCCAAAATACCGGCTCCCAATTTTCCTATCCCC
>JAYEFG010000221.1:0-4332 GCA_034658595.1 Fidelibacterota bacterium
ATCATGAACGTTCTTGGCGGGGAAATTAAAATTTCAAAAAATGATGGTACCTCAACCTATGGTGAAATTATTTCAATTTCTGAATCGCCATTGTGGCACCGCGTGCTCTGGGTTGGCACCGATGACGGGAATGTGCAGGTTTCCAAAGACGGCGGAAAAAATTGGACAGAAGTCAGTATTAATATTCCTGATCTTCCTTCAGGATCTTATGTGAGCCGGGTATTGGCGTCTGGGAGAAAAAGAAGCTCGGCCTATGCAACCTTTGACCGCCACCGTGAAGGAGATTGGAAGCCCTATGTTTATCGGACAGACGACTATGGGAAATCTTGGGTAAAGCTCACCAATGGTCTTCCGTTGGGGTCGGTAAATGTGATCATTGAACATCCCGATGAATCTTCAGTTCTAATTTTAGGGACTGAACATGCGGTTTTTGTTTCTTTCAACTCAGGAGAGAATTGGGTGAATTTTCAATCCAATCTGCCAACGACCTTATATGATGATATGCTCATCCATCCCCGTGAGAAGGATCTTGTTCTGGGAACCCACGGCAGAAGCTTCTGGGTCCTGGATGATACAACACCTTTGGCTGAATGGCGTCATGCAGCAGGCAAACCGGTCCATGTTTTTTCGGTTAGCCCTGCATCCTTGTTTGAATATTGGAAGGATACGTCTTACCGCGCCCAGGAAGAATGGGCCGGGGAGAATCGTCACTATGGGGCCATAATCAGTTTCGTGGTGAATGCAAATATAGATTCAGCCGTGGTTACCATCAAACGCAGGAAGGATGAAATTGTCCGCAGGTATAATGTTGCTGTGGAAAAAGGTGTGATCCAGCGTATGGTTTGGGATTTGAAGCATTCACCGCCTTCATTCAAAAAAAGTGATAAGAAGACAGAAGGTTTGGTCAAGCCAAAGCCGGAAGATATTTTACCCCGGCCCGCCCAAAACCTCGATCCTGAAGGTCCGTCCGTTTCTCCCGGTGTTTACACCGTTTCAGTGATGGCCGGTGATCATTATTCAGAACAGAGCATTCGCGTGAGCCCAGATCCCCTACTGAACATAAAAGTGGGGGATTATCGGCAAAGGGAGAAATTTCTCCTAAAGGTGATGGCGATCTATGAAGCCACTTATGCATTAAATGAAAACCTAAAATCCGAAATTGACATATTGAAAAAATCTTTGGATGAAGAAGATGAAAAACTGAAAGCGGTGCAGGCAAAACAGAAAAAAGTAAATGGAATCAGAACGGGTGCTATGCGTTTAGCCGGCGATTTGGAGGGTAGAGGTGTTCGTCAAGGGTCATTTTTTCCACCGACAAAAACACATCTGGATCGATTTTTCCGCCTCAAAAAATCCTGGAAAGAAATAATGAATAACCAGGATTAATAATGGGTGATCTCCCTCTAGTTAAGAAATTGGGGATAATCCTTGCTTGGTGTACCGTAAGCTTCTTCATTGGTTCTCATATTGTTGATGTTGCCATAACGCAGAAGGGGATAATTGTATTATTAATTTGCGCAGGATTATGGATGACAGAAATAATTCCCTTGCCAGCAACAGCTTTACTCGTCCCGGTTCTTGCGTATTTTACCCAAATCCTCGAACCAAAAGCTGCCTTAGCGCCATTCTCTAATTCTATCGTTTTTTTGTTCATGGGTGGGTTTACTTTGGCCGCTTTATTGAATAAATATAGAATAGATATTTGGCTGGCCGATAAAGTAACCACAGCGTCCGGTGGACATTTATGGTGGTCGGTGATCGGATTTTTTGGTGTAACCAGCTTTTTATCCATGTGGATGAGCAATACCTCTACCACAGCTATGATGCTTCCGATTGCTATTGCGCTGGTTGATCGGCGATATCCCCGGATGCGTGCTTATATTGTTTTAGGTACAGCTTACGCAGCCAATATAGGCGGTCTGGCCACTGCTGTAGGTTCACCGCCCAACGGGATTGCTGTTTCTGCCTTGGATATTGATTTCTTTACCTGGTTTAAAGTTGGATTCCCAACAACGGTTATGATGTTCCCTATAGTCATTTTGGCGTTATGGGCGGTTATTAGACCTGAACAGGATGCATCTGTCAATGGTATTGATGATGGAAATGATTCAAAAATGGTATGGAGTGCCCATGCGAAAGGTAGTATTGCCCTATTTATTTTTACTGTTTTTTGTTGGGTGTTCTCCAGCCAGTTGGGAAATATGATCGGGGTGCAGCAGCTTGACCGAATGGTTGCAATATTAATTACAGCCCTTGCGCCGATTCTTGGACTAATTTCCTGGAAAGATTTAGAGAAAAAAATTGAATGGGGAATTTTATTATTATTCGGGGGTGGATTATGTCTTTCTGTCATTTTAAGCGAAACAGGTACATCATTATGGATTGCGACCCAAATGCTGCAGGCCATTTCTGGTGCACCGGATTGGGCCGTGATTATGGCAAGTATTACATTGATGATATTTTTAACTGAATTGGCATCCAATACCGGTTCAGCAGCTATATTGATTCCGGTCATGATAGCACTTTCAAATCAGTTTAATCCTGCGATTACTTATGCATTGGTATTTGGCGTTGGTGTAGCCGCTACCTGCGCATTTATGCTGCCCGTTGCCACACCGCCTAATGCACTGGCCTACGGTACGGGAATTATAACCCAGCGACATATGTTAAAGGCAGGACTCATTCTTAATATTTTTGGTGTTTTTGTTGTTTTCACTGCTGTAAGTCTATTTGCCTAATTAACATGATGTATCCAAAAGGAATTCCATATAAATTACTGGTTTCAAGTGGAATCCTATTTATAGCCCTATTGATGGGGTGTGAGGAACCAAAGGATGATCCCGATGAAATCATACCACCTATTGATACAACAAAAACCGATACATTTCCGGTTTTAGGTCACGATGGACCTTATCACGCCGATTCAATTTATTATGGGCGGGAAAAGTATGTGGAGTATCACGCGGGGAATTTACCGATCATTTTATCCGCACCCCATGGCGGGTGGGTGGTACCGGATGAGATACCAGATCGAACGGGAGGAACTACGGTAACGGATGCCAATACATACCAATTAACAAAAGTGGTCATGGATTCGATTGCAGCACGTTTCGGGGCCAGACCCCATGTAATCCTGTGCCAGTTAAAACGCATCAAATTAGACGCAAATCGGGATAGTGTCGAAGCGGCTGAAGGTGATAAATATGCTCTTAGATCCTGGCAGGAGTATCATTTTTATTTGGATGCAGCAAAAAAGAAAATATCGGACGAATTTGGTAGTGGAATTGTTTTTGATATGCATGGCCACGGCGCCAATCCGGATGGTTATTATGATTTGCGTTCTTGGCTGGGCTATTTACTGAAGGGTTCAGAATTGGATCAATCCGATGCGGAATTGAATTCAGACAATTATAAAAATAAAACCAGCATACGGGCCTTAGCCGATTCGACAACTTTTTCATTCATTGAACTTTTACGGGGGAAAAATAGTTTCGGATCTCTCATGGATAGTCTCGGATATAAGTGTGTCCCCAGTGTAAATGATGTTAGTCCCAATGGTATGCGGTATTTCAGTGGTGGATATATTACGAAACGGCATGGGTCAGTTAATGGAGGAATTATCAGTGCCATTCAGATTGAAGCACCGAAGCCGGGAATAAGAGAGAACCAGCAAACTTGGTCCAAATTTGCCAGTGCCCTGACAACTGCAATTGATCAGTATTATTCTATACATATCGGCAGAAGCATGAAAAGATAATTTTTTTATTTTTTGGAAATTTTCAAATTTAAAGTGTAAAATATTTATCATTTTGTTAATTTGTCACTAAATTATTGTGGCAAAATTTAGAAGACGTTGCCAAATTATAAAATCAAATTACCGAATAAATAATTATATGAATAACACAGAAAAAAGAATTGTCATTTTATGCCACCACGCATTTAACTATATATTGAATAAAACAGGGAATATGCTTATTCGCTATCGTCCTGAAGATGTTGTGGCCGTTATTGATAAAAGTAAGGCTGGCAAAACTGCTGAATCTGAATTGGGTTATGGTGGCGATATACCCGTATTGGAAAATTTTGCATCATGTAATGGTGTCAATCCTGATACACTTGTAATAGGGAATGCCTCACAAGGTGGATTTATTAGTGATGAATATCGAAACGAAGTCAAAAATGCCATTATGTCTGGGTGTAACATTATTAGTGGTATGCATCAATTTCTTCAAGATGACCCTGAATTGGCTAATTTGGCGAAAGAATACAATGTAACCTTAACTGATTTGAGACGGCCACCAAAATCGCCGAATTTCCCAAAGGGGTCATGGC
>JAYEFG010000222.1:0-4227 GCA_034658595.1 Fidelibacterota bacterium
GATATGCTCCTCAAAATTGCCGTTCAGGATGGGGAGTCCTTTTACAAGCTAACTATCAAAATCAAAGATGAAATTGTAGCTTATGGTGTTGGCGAGGATGAATATGATATGGCCCAAATCGGGAATCATCTCTCCGCAGAAGAATTCAATAAAAAATTAAATGAAGACAATACGGTCATCGTGGATATGCGCAATTATTACGAAAGTGAAGTCGGACGATTTAAGGACGCCATTGTTCCTGATGTGGATACATCCCGTGAATTATTGCCCAAAGTAAGATCCTTATTAAAAGGACATGAAAAGGATGAAGTCCTTTTATACTGTACGGGAGGAATTCGCTGCGAAAAAGCATCAGCTTATTTGATTAACCATGGATTTAAGCATGTGAATCAACTCAAAGGCGGCATTATACAATATGCTCATGATGTGAAAGCCCAGGGTCTGGATTCAAAGTTTGTCGGTAAGAATTTTGTATTTGACGCCCGAATGGGCGAGCGGGTTACGGATGATGTTCTTGGTGTCTGTCATCAATGCGGTGATCCGGCAGATCATCATTTGGATTGCGGGAACAACGCCTGCCATATATTATTTATCCAATGCGATAGCTGTAATAAAAAGTATGATGGCTGCTGCTCCCCGGAATGCCAGGCATTTGCCAGTCTCCCGATCAAAGATCAGCGGGTGTTGCGGAAAGATCCGGAGAAAGTGGTATCAAGAGCGCGCTATTCCAGCCGGGTTAAGCCAAAACTAAATGAGATCAATCACTCGTAATTGGCATACCAAAATGGTCGTCGATAATACTGTCGAACTGGTTTGCCCACAATTGCCGTATAGACCCATCCTGCCAGCCAGAAGGCAATCGCCGCCGGTAGAATTATATTTATCAGGATCGAGAATACTCCCAATACGAACACCAGGGCAAAGGGCAGGATTACCGCCATACTGATGTAGGGGTGGTTGAGCATGAATTGTTGAAATTTATTCATTTGATTTCCTTTTTTATCGAATAAGTGCAATAACTATGCTATATACAATTTATTGCCAATATTGTTTCTGACTCTGACGATGTGGCAGGAGAATGAAATTAATTCTAATTAATCATACTAAAATTAGTGGGGGTGAGTTTAAATAAATCTCCTTCATTTTATCCCATCTCCAATTTAGTTTCATCACCCCCATAAACAATCCGATTTGAGGAGGTCGAGTATGAAAAAACTTTCAATGGTCAGAATTCTGCCATTATTTATTCTAATGAGTTGTGGACAGCCGCCAACTGTAAAAAAGACAGATCCTGAAATGGAATTGGTCACAACTTTTGATGTTGCCCTCGATAAAGAAACTCAATCCAAACTTGAAACCCAGTTTGACGCAGTACTCAATCCCCAGAATTTGAATGACTGGATGAAGCATATGTCATCCAAACCCCACCATGTTGGATCCCCCTGGAGCAAACAAAATGCAGAGTTTATCGCCAAGCATTTTAAGGAATGGGGCTTCGAAACAGAGATTGAAATATTTGATGTAATGGTTCCATTCCCCGAGATTCGCAAACTGGAATTGGTAGCACCAAATAAAGTTTCTTTACAATTGAAAGAACCAGCATTGGCTGAAGATGGCACTTCCGGAATTACAGAAAATCTCCTTCCCGGATTCAACGCATTTTCCGCAGATGGGAATGTAACGGCTGAGTTGGTGTATGTGAATTACGGTATCCCCGGAGATTATGAAGAACTGGAACGAAGGGGTATTGATGTAAAAGGAAAAATTATTCTCGCACGGTATGGCGGTTCCTGGCGGGGGATTAAACCCAAAGTGGCCTATGAGCATGGGGCCATTGGTTGTATAATTTTTTCCGATCCAAAAGATGACGGATATGGTCGGGGTGATGTTTATCCCAAGGGCCCGTTCAGGATGGAACATGGTATTCAGCGAGGATCTGTTTTGGATATGCCCATGTATCCCGGTGATCCATTAACCCCCGGATATGGTGCCAAACCGGATGTGGAACGATTGGCCATTGCGGATGCACCTACCATAATGAAAATTCCGGTGCTGCCCATTTCTTATGGGGATGCACTACCGCTTCTTAAAGCGTTGGAAGGTCCCGTAGCCCCCGCTTCATGGCGTGGCGGTTTGCCGATTACATATCATATTGGTCCGGGTCCGGCAAAAGTGAACCTTCATCTGGAATTTGATTGGAGCCTGCGTCGTGCTTACAATCCGGTGGCGAAATTGAAGGGATTAGTTTATCCCGATGAATGGATCATGCGCGGTAACCACCACGACGGCTGGGCCCAGGGCGCGGCGGATCCTCTCAGTGGAATGGTTTCCCTCATGGAAGAAGCAAGAGCTATTGGTGAATTGGTCAAAACAGGCTGGCGTCCAAAACGGACCTTGGTATATGCGGGCTGGGATGCGGAAGAACCGGCCCTTCTGGGTTCGTCCGAATGGGTGGAATATCACCGGGATGAAATCCAGGATAAAATGGTAACCTATATAAATACGGATGGAACTGGCGTTGGATTCCTTGGTGTTGGCGGTTCCCATTCATTGGAAAAATTTGTGAATGAAGTAGCTTCAGAGGTCAAAGACCCGGTTCAGGATGTGACCTTGCAGGAACGCATTCGTGCGCGGCTGCGGGTAAGCGGGAATAAGGATGCTGAAAGGGAGGATCTTCGTATTTATCCCTTGGGTTCCGGTTCGGACTATACGGCATTTATTCATCATGCCGGCGTGCCGGCCCTAAATATTGGTTTCGGTGGCGAAAGCAGCGGTGGCTCATACCATTCTATTTTTGATTCCTATGATCATTATACCCGTTTCAGTGATGGTGATTTCAAATACGGAACAACTCTGGCTAAAGTGAATGGCCGATTGGTTTTACGTCTTTCAGAAGCGGATATTTTACCCTTTCGATTTGTGAATATGGTGGAAAATATCGGTTCGTTTATTGAAAGCAATAAAAAGCTGGCTGAAGGGGTAAAAAAGAAAACGGACAAACGAAATAAACTTTTGGATCAGGAAGCCTATACCATTGCCGGGAATCCGAAAAAAACATACCTGCCGCCAAAACGGTTGAGCTTGGTGCCGGATTTTGATTTTACTCCTTTAGATGAATCCCATAAAAGGCTTGAAGCCAGTGCGTGGAAATATGAAAAAGCATTAGCCGGAGTCAAAAAAGGATTCCTATCTGCTGAACAAAAATCCCAAGTAAATCAATTATTACGGGAAGTAGAACAAGCCATGACCCGATCTGACGGATTGCCCCGGCGGAAATGGTTTAAGAATATGATTTATGCGCCGGGTTTTTATACAGGCTATGGTGTTAAGACACTCCCGGGGATTAGGGAAGGCCTGGAAGAACGGAATTGGGATGAAACCCACTTCTATATTCTTGAGGTCGCAAAAGCACTGGATCGCGCTGCAGCTAAGATTAACGCAGCAGCAGATATATTGAAAGCCAGTTAAATGATTCAAAGCATTATTCTCACAGGACTGATCTTAATCACGAGTGTCATCGCTGGCCAACCCCAATCCGTAAAAGCTACCCAAAAATGGGTAAAGAAAAATGGCCATACCATTATTAAGGATTTTGCTCATTTGCTGTCCATGCCAAATGTAGCGTCGGATAAAGTAAACATCCGCAGGAATGCAAAATACATTAGTAATTTATTTAAAAAACGGGGTTTTGATATGCAACTTCTTGAAACTGAAGATGCTAACCCCATAATATATGGTGAATACAAAACACCGGGAGCCAAACGAACACTTTGTTTTTACGTCCACTATGACGGTCAACCGGTGGATTTAATCCAATGGACGCATGGTCCTTTTGACCCGGTTCTTTATGATGCATCCATGGATGCTGGGGGTAAGCCAATTCCATTGCCAATGAAACAAACCAAGATCGATCCGGAGTGGCGGCTTTACGCTCGCTCCGCGGGGGATGACAAAGCGCCCATTATGACCATCCTGAATGCTGTGGATGGGCTTCAATCTTCGGAAATCGGATTTACATCAAACATTAAATTGTTTTTTGAGGGAGAAGAAGAAGCGGGTTCTACAAACTTGGAAGCACATCTCACCAAACATAAAGCGCTTTTGGATGATATCGATATTTGGCTGTTTTGTGATGGCCCCATGCACCAAAGCCGTCAACCCCAATTGGTGTTTGGCGTCCGTGGCGTAACGGGAATGGAAATAACCGTTTACGGGGCGACCCGATCT
>JAYEFG010000223.1:0-15329 GCA_034658595.1 Fidelibacterota bacterium
ACAAATTCACCCTTGGCAACCTGGCCCCTAATATGAACAATATTATCAATTTCCGGTGAATCGTATTCAGTTCGGCCAACAGCAACAGTATCGCCGCTTTTATCGACTAATACTTTATAAGTCTTCCCCACCATGGCTTCATTCTTTCCGGAACTGATACCCGCCTGCAAATCCATAATTTCCGCTTTTCGATCATTCTTAACACCCGCCGGAACATCATCTTCAAGAGCTTCCGCTAAAGTCCCTTCTTCTTCTGAATAGGTAAAAACGCCCAAACGGTCAAATTCCATTTCTTCAATAAAATCGTAAAGTTTTTTGAATTCATCCTGTGTCTCACCGGGATATCCCACAATGAGGGTCGTCCGAATACGAATGTCGAGAATGGTTTCACGCAATCTAAGAATCCGATCACGAATACCATCTTGCCCCAAACCCCTGCGCATAGATTTTAAAATTTTATCCGACCCGTGTTGAATGGGCATATCGAGATATCGGCACACCTTTTCCGATTCAGCCATGGCATCAATGATGCGCCGGGATAAATGGGCCGGGTGGGCATAATGCAGGCGAATCCAATCAATATCAAGGGTGTTTAATTCTTTAATTAAATCACTGAGATATTTCTTTGGTTTAAGGTCCCAGCCATAACTGGTGGAATCCTGGGCAATAACCAACATTTCTTTGATGCCTTGCTCCACTAACTTCTCCGCTTCCCACATGATAGAATCTATTCTGCGGCTTTTTTGCAACCCGCGCATGATGGGAATACTGCAAAATGAACAGCCGTTATCACACCCTTCCGCAATTTTCAGGTAGGCGTAATGGCCCGGTGTCATTAAGGACCGATAGAATAATGGATCATCCTTGGCATATTCTTTGCCCGTCAGAAAAGAAGCAATTTGTTTATGGTCATTGCTGCCGAAAAAGCGATCCACTTCCGGAATTTCTGCTGAAAGTTCTTCAGAATATCTTTCAGACAAACAGCCCATGACTACCAATTGCTTTAGACTGCCGGATTTTTTCAGTTCAGCCGCCTGTAGAATGGTTTCGATGGATTCTTCCCGGGCAATATCCAAAAATCCACAGGTATTCACCACAATAGTATCTGCATCTTCCGGTTCGTTGGTAATGTCAAAATTGGTGTTTTTTAGTCCACCCAACAGGATCTCTGAATCCACCAATGCTTTCGCACAGCCGAGGCTGATCATATTCAATTTTTGGTTAAAAGCACTCATTATGTTTCTGCCGTTCCTAATAATCCCTGAACATATTCATTGCGGTTAAACTCGTACAAATCATCCAAATCTTCTCCGACGCCAATAAATTTCACCGGGATTTCCAAATCTTTAAATAGTGGAAAGACGATGCCCCCTTTAGCCGTACCATCCATTTTGGTCAGCACCGCCCCATCCACTTGAACTGTGTTGGCAAATTCCCGCGCCTGGATAAATGAGTTCTGCCCTATGTTTGCATCCAAAGTAATAAGAGAATGGATCTCAAACTCAGGAAATCGAATCTCGGACACACGGTACATTTTTTTCAATTCAGCCATAAGGTTCTTAACCGTGTGCAATCGCCCTGCTGTATCCACGATTGCAATGTCTGCGTTTTGTGCTTTCGCAGCAGTCAAACCATCAAATAAAACAGCGGAAGGCTGTTGGGACTTTTCATTACAAACAATATTTATATCCAGACGATTAGCCCAAATCTTGAGTTGTTCCACCGCGGCGCCGCGGTATGTATCAGCCGCGATTAATATCACGTTTTTGTCTTTTGATTTATAATAATTGGCCAATTTGGCCGAAGCAGTCGTCTTGCCTGTTCCATTGACCCCAACGATCATTAGCACAACCGGTTTTGATTGGCGATGATTCCCATTTTTATTTTTTGGTAAAACAGAAATTAAATAGGCTTCAACCTTTTCAATTAATTGTGCTGTACGGTTTTTTTCAACCACCTTTAAAACAGCCTCCACCGTATCAAATCCCATATCTGCCGAGATTAATGTGTTTTCCAGTTCTTCCAGGGATTCCGGACTGACTTTATTTTTTATTACAGTTTCAAAGGCATCACCGATTGTTTCCCTTGTCCGCCGAAGGGCTTGAAAAATCTTACCCATGAAGGCCATTTACTTGATCTCTTTAAAAGTGGCGAAAAATGTTTTGAAATAAACAATCCAGCTGACGGAAAGCAGAAATGTAGAAATATAGATCGTAACATCCTGCATCCAGGGAAAGGCATCCCAAGGCCAAATATGGACTAATACTGTAAGTGCCGTAATCCCCGTTGCCCATTTTCCCCACCAGTTGGCACTCAAAATAAAATGATTATGATTTAAAAAATAAATGGCCGGTAGGGCAATTACCACATAGCGCACGAGATAGAAGACAAAAAACCAACCCGGGAAACGGCCCACCAGGGTCAAATAAGATATAACCGAAAAAATGCAGGCAAAGTCCGCAACCGGGTCTATCCATTTCCCAAAATGGGTAACCTCATGTGCCTTCCGTGCGACCCATCCATCCAAGGCATCCGAGAGCACCGCCAGGACGACGAGTGAGAAGGTGATTGTACCCATAGCCGGATCCCGCAACGTATAAATTATCGGTACAGCCAAAAGGGCGCGCCCAAGACTGATCATATTCGCTAAGGTTAAAATCCTGGTTGGATCTGTTATTTTGGTTTTAATTGGCATCAATCAATATGTTTTGGTTTGCCGCCACAGTTTGTGTGTCTAAATCATAGATCTGATCACAATGGGCGGACACAAATTGTTTATCATGTGAAATGAGGACCAAGTGTTTATGGGTTAATACTTCCTGGAAAAAACGGCTCAAAATTAACTTTTGATTCCATCCCAATCCAAAGGTTGGTTCATCCAAAATAAGGACATCATATTCACAATGGGATAGAATGATAATCAAGGCCATACGTAATGTTGACCAAGGGATATCCAAGGCGGACTGATTTTTAATAATATCCCACTTGATTTGATACGAATTCAGGCGGTTGATGCATTTATTAATTAATCGGGGATTCAATTTCTGGTTCACCACCAATTCTGATAATAGTGATTCCAATGAATCGGGACCTAACATTCGCTCCGGGAATTGATCCAGTACTGCCATGGAAGCCTTATTTTCCTCTATACTCAGGATGATTTTCCCCTGGGTTGGTGCAATTAATCCCGTCATTAACTTTGATAATGTTGTTTTCCCTTTACCATTTTTGCCGATTAATCCAATGGATCGCGATTGATTTATTTTACATGACCAATGATCTATTATTGGAAATGGGCTTTTTTCATAATAAAAAACTAAATCGTCCATTTTTAAGTTAAGCGCACCCTTTGGGTGATGATAATTATAAGAGGGTAAATCATGCGTATTATCTAATGCATTAAGTCCGGATAAGCTCAATTCCCATTTCGTTTCCCCGAATTCCAAATCCATAGGATCAGAGGAAAACCATAACACTATTTTATCATTAGATATTTTTTGCCGAATCCACCCTATCCGGGTTTTTTTAAAATTTTCATTTAAAAATGATAAGCCATCATCAATCAAAATTAACTGAGGATCAGTGCTAAAGGCCGTCACCAGGTTCAGCATTTCCATCTCACCACCGCTCAATGATTCCGGATGGCGGTTCCAATCATGAACGAAAGGTAATTCACTTTTTAAGGATGATACTTTTTTCTGGAGTTCATGGGCATGAATGGATTGATTCTCAGGCGCAAAAGCCAGTTCGGATTCAAGTGTATGGGATAAAATCTGGTTTTCAGGATTTTGAAACACAACCTGAATGGATTCCGGAACTGAAATATCCGACAGAGTAAAGTTGGAATCCTGTACGGAATTAAAACCGGCAATAGAACGAATGAAATGGGATTTTCCACAACCGCTTTCCCCGTAAATGACATGCATCCCGGGGGAAAAGGAAAAATGGTCTGAATTCCCAAATTTCTGAAAATTCAGTTTAAAGGAAACAGGATTAATCATGAATCAGGTTACGTACAACCCGTGTGGAGGAACCCAAATTGCGGTGAATGACTTCCGTTGCTGCATAACTTGCTTTGATAAAAGCATTCCTGTCTTCAAATAAATGCTTAATACCCAGGTAGAGGTCTGTTCCTGTTTCAATCGAAAATCCGCCCCCGTCCGCAATTAATTCTTCTGCTTCATGGAAATTTTTGTAGCGGGGCCCAAAAAACACCGGTAACCTGGCAATCGCCGGTTCCATCACGTTGTGCACTCCCGTTGAAAAGCCGCCACCGATATATGCAAATTGGCCAAACCAATACAGTTGAGATAAGCGCCCAATTGTATCTACAATGATTACTTCAGCATCAATTTGGTCAGGATTCTTATACCCTAACCTTGCGGTTGCGAATTGTTTAGACTGGAAAAAGGATTCAGCTGTCGTAACAATCCTTTCGCTGGGTTCGTGGGGGACCCAAACCAAGGTTAAATCTGCTATTTCCCGCTTTAAACTCACAATAGAATCCAAGATCACCAGTTCATCTTCAGAATGGACACTGCCGACAATTAATCGTTTCGGACGCAACAGGACTGATTCGGTCCGCTCCTGGGTAAATTTATCGGCCTTCCTTTTCACCTGATCATAGCGCGGATTCCCCAGGACACGAACAATCGGTTTTCCCACAGGATAAAGAATACGCTGAAGCCGGGTATGATCCTGATCGGAAATAGTATATATTGCCGAAAGGCATCCATAAACATTCCCGTAAAAGTTTCTAATCCCCGGTGAAAGTTTTATTGTATTCTCGGAAAATCGCGCTGCAAATAATGTAGAGTGGATTCCCAGGGATTTGGCACCCCAGATCAGGTTTGGCCAAGTATCATAGGCAGCTAAAATCAATTTTTTTGGTTGAATGATTGTTAAACATTTCTTTATCACCCAAGGTAAATCGAAAGGTAAATACACTTTGCAATCAATATGTTTATCATTGACATAATCGTACCCGGATGGTGAGAAGAAACTCACTACCGATAGTGAATGGGGCTCAACCTCTTTCAATCCTGCCAGGACCGGTTTCACCTGCTCAAATTCCCCATGGGATGCAGCGTGGAACCAATATATTGTTTTACCCGTACCCCTTTCATCCATAAATGTTTTTAATACACGGGATGATCTGTACCGTCCAATCATACCGTCACGGATTTTTTTATTGAATAAAGCACCGATGATACCAAGAGCAAACAATAAGGGCAGTAGAATGAGATTGTAAACGATTTTCCAAAAAATCATATTGCCAATACCCTTGATATAGCGGAAAGAACCTGGTCAGGCTGGATGCCGGTCATACAAAACTGCTCTTTCCGGTAACAGGGAAAACTGCCGTTTTGTGAACAAGGCCGGCACCATAAATTATTGTCTTCCACCGCCCGGGATCCATTTAAAAATACGCCGGCACCGGTTTCACGGGATGTAGGCCCTAACAGGGTCACAGCAGGAATGCCTAAAGCTTCCCCTGCATGGAGAAAACCGGTATCACTCCCGAGGACAAATTCAGATTGACTTACAATGGCCAATGATTCTCTTAAATTTGTTGTCCCATGCACATCCACAATCTTGGAATCTGCAGTATTTTTTATCAAATCACAAATATGATCCCCAACACCGCCAACGAGGACGGGATGGATATTGAATTTACTCGCACAATCATCAATCACCTTTGCATACCGTTCCCCATGCCAACGCTTTTGGGCCCATGCCGCTCCCGGTGTCACAACGTAATATTTCCCATTTAATCCATGTTGGCTTAATATTCCTCTTGCGCCGCTTTTTTCAACATCCGAAACAAATAATTGTGTTGCTTCGATTGGATAATTTTCCGGAAGTAAATAGGAAATGGGTTCGTGGAGCCATGTGCGGACCGAAAAATCCCGGGGGAAGTCATTTTTATGAAGCGCAAAGAGTTTGAACCGTCTCCATCGGGGTTTTTTTATATGAACATTTTTAGTAGTGATAAACCCTTTTCGAATCACTTGGGATCGAGTGGTACTGTGGAGATCAATCGCCAAATCATAGGCCATCATTTCCATTTCAAATCCCGTTTGGCGGAGTTTTTTATAGCCGGCGTTAATATCGACTGCATGAACTTTGTTGATATGGGGATGCCCTTCCAGTAAAGGCGAATATTTTGAAAGGGTCATAAAATCAATTTTAGATTCGGGGAAATATTTTTTAAGCGTGCCCACCACTGATGTGGTCTGAACGATATCCCCTATCGAACTGAAACGAAGGACCAGGATGGTCCGAGGATTGTTCATGAGGTCAGCCTGAACGCTGGGCGTTAAAACTAATCAGATCCACCATGGATTGCTTATAGGGTGAATCCGGGTAAGGTGAAATGGCATCTAATGCCTGGTGATTGAATTCCTCTATTTTTTGTTCAGCATAGTTGAAACCACCCGCACTATGAACAATTTCTTTCAGATTATTCAAATCTCCGGAGGATTTCTTTTTGAGCGATAATATTTTTTTCACCTGACGTGTTTCTATCCTTGACAGTTTTTTATAGGAATGGATCAGTGGCAGCGTAACCATATTCCTTTTCACATCGGCGCCCAAATCCTTGCCTGTCTGTTTTTCGCTGCCTAAAAGGTCAAATAAGTCGTCTTTTACCTGGAATGCCATTCCCAATTTTGTTCCGTAAGTAACCATGGCTTTACGGTCCTTTTCCTCCCCTGTGGAAGTGATAGCGCCCAATTCACAGCTGGTGGAAATAAGGGATGCTGTCTTCTGATAAATCATCTCATAATACACATCTTCCGTCATGGATTTGGTCAGGGATTTTTCAATTTGCAGGATTTCACCTGCGGCAAGTTTTTCCGCTGTGTCGGCGATGAGTTGCAGTGCGGCAAAATCCTTTAATCCCACCATATTAATGAGTGTTTTACTGAGGATAAAATCACCCATTAAAACAGCGATTTTATTTTTCCAGACACGGTTAATAGAGGGAAATCCCCGGCGTTTTTCAGCTTCATCTACCACATCATCATGAATAAGGGTTGCGATGTGAAGTAATTCAATCATGGCCGCGGCACGATAGCTATTTATGGTCGGTTGTCCGCAGACACGGGAGGCCAATAATGTCAGCACCGGCCGGATGTGTTTCCCTTTATGGCGGATAATATATTTCCCGATAAGATTGATAAGCCGCACTTCTGAACGGAGGGCATTGCGAAACTCCTGTTCGAAGAGTTTAATATCCTCAAATATCGGAGTTGTAATGTGTTTCAGTGATTTAATATCTTTTTTCACAGCAGGAAATTACCCCAGTTTCTTTCGATTTACCAGCCAACTCACACCGATACTTATTTCGTATAAGGCCATCAAGGGGATGGACATGAGAATAAGGCTTACAGGGTCCGGTGGGGTGATAAAGGCACTTAAGACCAGAATCGTAATGAAGGAATGGCGACGGTAATGACCCATGAATACCGGTGTTAATAACCCGATGATAGATAAAATAAAAACCAACACCGGCAATTCAAAAATGAAGCCGCTGCCGATCAAAAGCCAAGTTATGAAATTGAAATAATAATTGATTGAAAAATTATTCTGAATTCCACTCATCCCTACGGAGGTAAAAAAATTTAACGAGAATGGAATGATGACCGTATAAGCAAAGATCAGTCCAATCAAAAATGAGAGATAGGTAAAAATGATCAGTGGTGCGATATATTTCTTTTCATTCAAATAAAGTCCCGGGGCGATGAATTTCCATAATTGATAGGTTAATACGGGGATGGACAGCACCACACCGCCAAGCATGGCAATCCCCCACTTAATCATAAACATGCCCTGGACTTTCAAAACCTGAAGATCCATAGGCGAGTCTAAATCTTGGGTTGGTTTGATTAAAAAATCAATAACCTGGTCGATGAAGAAAAAAGTAATGACGGCTCCAACCAAAACCGAGCCTAGTGATTTTACAAGGCGCCACCGTAATTCTTCCAAATGGTCGAGAAACGGCATGGAATGTTGATTGTCAGTCATTGGTATTTAAGAGGGAATTAGCCACCTCGTGGGGTGATACATTGGTGCTATTTAAATTATGAATGGATTCCTCCAGTTTGTCCAACTTTGACTGTGTCCAAAATTTATTGAGCAAGCGATCCTGAACCAAATTAAGCACCCTTTTCCGGTACCGATCCAGCTTTTTTTGTACCATGACGCCTTTCGCTTCCATGACTTGAATCAATTCGTTTAATCCTTTATAAAGATCAGTCACACCTTCATTTCGATCCGCAGATGTACTGAAAACGGGTGGTTCCAAATGTCCCTTTTGTGTAAAAGTGTGGAGAATACTTTTCAAGGATTGGGCCAATCGTCCGGCCCCATCACGGTCTGATTTGTTGATCACAAATACATCGGCGATTTCTATCAATCCTGCTTTCATCAATTGGATTTCGTCACCGGATTCGGGCACCAATACAACAACAGTCATATCCACAGCTTTGGCTACATCGTGCTCTCCCTGCCCCACGCCAACTGTTTCAAAAATGACCACATCCTTTCCACTGGCAGCTAGGATGTCCCCAACATCCTGGGCTTTACGGGCCAACCCGCCCAAATCCCCATGAGAGCCCATACTTCGGATAAAAACATTGTTATCCCAAATATAATGATTCATGCGCACACGATCCCCTAAAAGGGCACCGCCGGTGAAAGGACTGGAGGGATCCACTGCCACCACGCCGACGCTTTTTCTGTCAGAAATAAGCTGCTGAATGAGTTTGTCGGTAAGGGTGCTTTTCCCTGCCCCGGGTGGACCGGTGATTCCGATTCTTAAAGCATCCTTGGCATGTGAATGAATATCGTGGAAAAATGCATCAGAAATTTGACCATTAAATTCGATTTCACTAATAACCCTCGAAAGGGTGCGGTGATCGTTCGATCGAATTCGATCCAGCGTATCGGCGTCCATTGTGCTTACAGTTTTATTTAAGAGAATGCTTGACGAAAGGCGTCAAAATTGTATATCGTAATATTCCGTCCGTCCCGTTTGACCAACGCTTTATCTTCCAGCAGCTTCAAGGTACGCGATACGGTCTCCCGAGATGTGCCGGCCATGTTGGCGATATCCTGCTGAAAGGGTAAGTTTTGCACTGTTACATTACCGTGTTTGATGGTACCCAGTTCTGCCGCCAGTCGAATAAGTGTAATTCCGATTCGTTGTTCGGAATCACTAAGTGAAAGGCTTTCAATCTGCTGATCGCTTTTCCTTAAGCGGACAGCTAATTCTTCAAGTAAAGCAATGGCAATTTTCGGATAGGATTCCAGGCAATCGAGAAAATCATTACGGGAGAGAGTCAAAACTTCCGCATGATCATTCGCCACAATATTAGCTGACCGGCCCTCGCCGTCCAAAAGGGACATTTCACCAAAAAAGTCACTTTCGCCCAAAATAGCCAAAATCACTTCCCGGCCGTCATCACTGAGGCGCGTTACTTTTACGGCTCCCTTGGTGATGATAAAAAAGGTTTCACCCTGACTTTCCTCTAAAAGGATCATTTGTCCTTTGTCATAAACGCGTGGCACCATATTAGATGCGATTTTAGTCAGGTCTGATTGGTTCAGGTCGGTGAATATTGGAACATTGCGAAGATGTTCGGCTTTAGTCATGGACGAAAATACTATAGATAAGAGGATAAATGGTATCAGTAAAATTAAGAGGTTTTAAATTCACCGGTTGTGACGAATGTCACAGAATAATAGAAAAAAGTGAATTAATTCAGTTCACTGACTTCCAAAAGATCAATAAGCATACCCCCCGCCGCAAACCCACCGGAACTCATTTGGATTTTTAAATTGTATCCAATTGGTGTAGGTGCAGTTGATACCAATTTATAATCTTTCCAATTCGTTTCTTTTAGGTAAACCTGCCCTAGATCAATCCATTCAAATTTACCCCTTACTGCAGTTAGGGAAACAGTTCCACCATTAAAGAGAACCTTCCCCGAAAATTTTACAGTAATATAATCTTGAGTCTCAATCTTTCCTAAATCCAGAACCATGTGCGGCACCACACATCCGCCTGATACAAATAAAGATCTTTGCCCACCGCCTTTTGGTGCTTCACTTTTAAATTCTGCATATTCTCCATTTTCCCATTGATCCATTTTCTCGTGTTTTTCAAATGAGGTGGAATATAGAAAATCATTAATCGTTCCGAATATTTTTTCACATCCCGTGGAATAGAATCCAAGGAAGAGAAGCAAAAGAAAAGTTAGACGAGAATTATTTTTCATAACTTGTTTAATCTTAACCGCAGGATGCTAATATAAACAATACATTTTTTCTTTTGGCGGAGTGTTTAATTACGAGATAACTTCGCCTCCGAAATTTTAACCATTATTTGAGGATTTAAATGGATAGACATCCGCAACAAATTAAACGCGAACGCCAAGACAAAAAACGACAGGAATTCAATGTGGCTAAAATGTCTGAAATGAAGACAGCCATTAAACGTGTAATGGAATCCACCGATGCGGGTAAAGCAGATAGCCTTTATAAAAAGGCTGTCAGCAGGATTGATAAAATGGTCAGCAAGGGTCATTTAAAGAAAAATACCGCTGCCCGCCGTAAATCTCAGATTAGTCGACACCTGAATTCTTTATCTGCATAAAGCAGTTAATATATTATACACCATCCAAATAAAAACCCCCCGCATTTGCTGGGGGTTTTTTGTTTTTATTTGAACCCTGAACTTGTCGAAGGATGACCTAATTTCAAATTGTCTTTCGACAGGCTCAAGACGCAATAATTAAATAGCTTTGGAAAACACCTATAAAGTTCCTACCCACCACTCGCGGAGTGGGAAAGGCGGGCCCTCTGTCAGGAGGGGTGTTCCGATCGTCGGGATGGGGTGTATTATAATTACGAGTTTTTAAAAGCAATCATGAAAATCAACTATCCGACACCTGGTAATTCGGCGCTTCCTTCATGATTTTCACTTCATGTGGATGGCTCTCCTTCACACCGGCCGAAGTGGTCTGAATAAACTCAGCTTTACTGTGAAAATCTGGAATATCTTTCGCCCCGCAATATCCCATGGATGACCTTAATCCCCCCATAAGCTGGTGAATCGTATTGCGGACTGAACCACGATAAGGCACCATTCCTTCGATGCCTTCCGGCACTAACTTGGTGGCCTCGGCCCCTTCCTGGAAATAGCGGTCACCGCTGCCTTCCTGCATGGCACCTAAGGAACCCATCCCTCGATAGGATTTATACTGGCGCCCTTCATAAAGAATAAATTCACCGGGACTCTCATCCATCCCTGCGAGAACGCTCCCCAGCATCACCACATGAGCGCCGGCTGCGATAGCCTTTGCCAAATCACCGCTGTAGCGAATTCCACCATCCGCAATTACTGGAATATTATATTTCTGTGCTTCATCCGCACAATTCATTACCCCTGAAAGCTGGGGTATCCCTACACCGGCCACCACCCGGGTGGTACAACTGGCGCCGGCGCCAATTCCCACCTTAACACAATCCACACCTGCATCAATGAGTGCTTTGGTTCCGTCTGTGGTGGCCACATTTCCGCCAATCACTTGGACGATACCCACTGCCTTTTTAATTTCGTTAACAGAATTCAATACTCTGACTGAATGACCGTGGGCTGTATCAATTACAATTACATCTACATCCGCCTCAGCCAAAGCTTGGGCGCGCTCCAAAGCATCGACGCCAACCCCGACTGCGGCCCCAACTCTCAATCGTCCATTTTCATCTTTGCAAGCATTGGGGAAGTCTTCTTTTTTCTGAATATCCTTCACCGTGATTAATCCCGCAAGGCTGCCCTTTTTATCCACCACTAATAATTTTTCAATACGATGTTCCTGGAGCACTTCTTTCGCTTCTTCCAAGGTGGTTCCCTGTGGAACAGTTACCAGTTTTTCAGCTGTCATCCGATCCTTTACGGATAGACTGTCATCGGTTTCAAAGCGAATATCACGGTTGGTAATAATACCGATCAACTTTCCTTCGTCCAAAACGGGCAATCCGCTGATATGATAATTGGCCATAACATTTTTAGCATCCCGAATCGTTTTATCAGCAGATAGGGTTATGGGGTTTACGATCATTCCACTTTCGGATCGTTTCACACGATCAACCATGAGCACCTGTTTTTCGATGGATAAATTTTTGTGAACGATCCCGATCCCGCCCTCACGGGCTAAAGCCACGGCCATATCACTTTCTGTTACCGTATCCATGGCAGCAGACAACAAGGGGATATTCATGGTAATCTTGTTAGTTAAACGTGTTTTCAAGTTCACTTCCCGCGGGAGAACATGGGATTCTTTTGGGATAAGCAAAACGTCGTCAAAGGTTAATACCTGTTCGAATGGAGGTCTGTTTTTCATTTCGCTATAATAGGTTGATGCGCCCCTTGACGCTGGTTGCGATTTTTCCTGACTTTATCAGTTGATTAACTGTATCAATATCATCTGACATAGGATGATCTTCCATGGATAATACGTGGTGGCGTTTCAACAGATTCATCACCGGGATAAGGCCGTCGCCGGAGGATAATTTTTTATGGAAGCGATGATTCACATTGCCAGCCACCAGCAATTCGATTGCAATGATTGTACTCACATTATCAAGTATGCGTAAACACTTCCGTCCTGCCCAGGGTGCCATGCTTACAAAATCTTCCTGTCCCGCTGAAGTTGAAATAGAATCCACGCTGGCGGGATGGGACAGTGTTTTATTCTCAGATGCCAAAGCGGCTGCCGTGACCTGGGCCAGCATAAAGCCCGATTCCAACCCGGGATTGACAGCACAGAACATGGGAATTCGATCCCCTATTCCCTTCATAAAATAATTAACACGGCGTTCGGCAATGGCGCCGATCTCAGCCATGGCGATGGATAATGTATCCAATGCCTGGGATACGGGCTCTGCGTGAAAATGGCCCGAATTCATTACATCCCCGTTGGGAAAAACCAAGGGATTGTCGGAAATGGAATTCAGTTCATTGTTGATAATTTTTTCTGCATTGCTGAACACTTCACGGCTTGAGCCATGAACATGGGGAATACAGCGCACGGAATAGGGATCCTGGATACGGCCGCAATCATCGTGGGAATGGACAATTTTACTCCCTTTGAGCATATTATACACATTAGTGGCGGATGCCACTTGCCCTTTGTGTTTTTTCAACCGGTGCACTTTTGGTGTAAAAACCACACGGGTGGACAAACTGGCTTCGGTGGATAGAGCGCCGGTAATATCTGCCGTCTCCAATAATTTTTGCGATTCCGAAAGTGCACGAATCCCCAAGGCTGTGGAAACCTGTGTGCCGTTGATGAGACTTAAACCTTCTTTCGCTTCCAGGACAATCGGTTCCAAATTCGCTTCCTTCAAGGCCAGCATGGCCGGCATGATCCGTTCCTGAAAATGTACATTCCCTTCGCCAATCATGGCCCGGGACATGTGAGCTAAAGGCGCCAAATCGCCGGATGCGCCAACAGATCCCTGTCTTGGAATCACCGGAAGGATATCATGGTTCAGCATATCCACCAGCAGTTGAGCCAATTGGGGGCGAATGCCGCTATATCCTTTAACCCATGTCATAAGTTTGAGAACCATGGTGATTCGGGTCACCCCAAGGTCCAATGGCTTGCCCACACCACAGGCATGTGAGCGAATCAAATTGAGTTGAAGCTGCTTCAGATTGTCTGGACTAATAGATACGTTGCTGAGTTGTCCAAAACCTGTATTTACACCATAGATCTGCTGACCTGAATGGAGAATCTGTTTTAAGATTTTGTGGGAATCGCGAATGGTTTTTTTTGCCTTTGGGTCGAGGCTGACCCGGGCATGGCCATTCAATAGGGGCGCAAGTTTACGCCAACTATGTGAATCTTGCGAAATGAGGAGTCTACCCATTAAGTAATTTAAGTCTTTTCTAAAACAACGGACAAGGTTCTATTGTTCGACAACCATCTTGGTTGTCGTCGACAAGCAGGGATGCTTATCGTACATCGATCAATAGAACATCAAACAATTACATCTTGATAAATTATAGGCTTCTGTGTACACTTTAGATATACTTGTTTTAAAATTTTATGAAAAGAGTATTTTTTCAGAATACCATTCATCGAACGGTAAAATAGATCGGTTTGAGTTATGATATCAGAAAAAGATGAAAAAGGAGCCGAAGTAAAATTTCCACCTCTCGTGATTTTTTTAATTGTGATAATTGCATACTATGGTTTGCGGAACAGGTGCCATCAATCTCGGCGAGGGTGTCGAGATTCGATAATGATCAGGAGGTTGTCCGCGGGAGCTCCCTTGGAGCTCCCGTTTTTGTTGTATTCAAAAACCGCCCCAAGCATGGCGGGGCGGTTTTTATATAGAGGGAATCAAAAGTTGAATGACGGTTATCACAGAGTTGCTTTGTGTGGCATTCCTACGGGAAATAAAAATGTTTACCAAATAAAAACAGTCGATTTATCTCCTGCTGAAAATTTAGGATTTGTTTCAGTAACTAAGTTAAGTCAATACATGGATAAGGAATGTAAATAGCATGACATTTTTAAGCGCATTCTTTTACGATTCTTTCATGGCCAAAACAGAAAAAGCTTGTCTTACTGAATGGCGGGGAGATCTGCTGAAACAGGTCCACGGTGATGTCCTGGAAATCGGTGCCGGCACCGGTGCCAATATTCGCTTCTATCCAAAGGATGGGATTCGCCTGACTTTATCTGAACCGGATAAAAATATGCGAAAGCAATTAGCAGCAAAAGTCAAAAATGATGAATTAGATCATATAGCAATATCCCATGATCCAATCGAAAATATTGACGCTGAAAATAGCTCCATTGACTGTGTTGTTTCCACCCTTGTATGCTGCTCTGTCCCAAATCTCGAGACCGCGTTTTCGGAAATCAATCGCATTTTAAAACCGAATGGTTATTTTATTTTTCTCGAGCATGTAGGCGCCGAAAAAGGATCTCGCAGAAGACGATGGCAAAACAGGATAACGCCTTTCTGGCGTAAAGTCGCCGGTAACTGCCACTTAAACCGGGAAACAGAATTGGCCATAATCAATGCGGGATTCACATTCAAAGAGATAAAAAGGGAAAGTATGCGAAAGACACTCCCCATTATCCGCCCCACTGTACGGGGAATTGCAATTAAAAACTAATTCATGGAAAACCAAATTCAATTTCGTCAAGCGCATAAAGATAATTTAAATATGATAATTCAAATGTTGGCAAATGATCCGTTGGGAGCAAAAAGAGAACGAAATGAATCTCCCCTGCCGCAGGGCT
>JAYEFG010000224.1:0-4223 GCA_034658595.1 Fidelibacterota bacterium
GAGTAGTTTATATAGAATGTTTGTTTGACAACCATCTTTTTTGTTCGACAACCATCTCTGGTTATCGCATACTCAACCAAAAATATCCCTCACGTCAATCAACCTGCCCGCCCTCCACTCCTATCGGTATATCGGGAGCAGGCGGGGGATGATTGACGGACATTACGATATATTCGCCTGTTCCAATTTATCTTGATATTCGGCCATGAATCGGGTGCGGATCAGTTCATGTTCCGATTGATTCAAATTGGGGTCTGCTTTTACCAATTCAAAAGCCGCTTGGCGTGCTTGTCGCAAAATGGGCCCATCGGTCACCATATCAGCAATTTTATATTTTAAAAATCCACTTTGGCGGATGCCGAAGAATTCTCCCGGTCCTCTGATTTTTAAATCTTCATCTGAAATCACAAAACCATCATTGGTGGATTCCATAATCCGCAGGCGCTTTTTCGAATTGTCGGTGAAATTCCGCTGGACAAGAATGCAGTAACTTTTTTCACTCCCACGCCCCACACGGCCACGCAGTTGATGGAGCTGTGTCAAACCAAAGCGGTCCGCATGTTCGATAAGCATTACCGTGGCGTTGGGAATGTCAATCCCCACCTCAATCACCGTGGTGGAGATCAAAATATGGATTTCATTTCGAGCATAAGCATCCATGATAGTGTCTTTTTCATCCTTTTTCAACCGTCCGTGAATGAGTCCAACTTTTAGATTCGGGAATATTTTTTCTGAAAGATTGGCGTGCATTTCTACGGCGGCGGCTAAGTCTGATTTTTCCGTCTCCTCTACCAATGGATAGACCACCATGCACTGGCGGCCAGCAGCCACTTCGCTCTTCATAAAATCGTATACTTTTTTCAGTCGCTGTTCTTCCACCACTTTGGTTACGATTGGAATACGGTTTTTCGGCATTTCATCAATGATGGAAAGATCCATATCACCGTGATACGTAATGGCCAATGTGCGGGGGATGGGCGTGGCGGTCATGGCCAATAGGTGAGGATTCAATCCTTTTGCGGTAAGATCACCCCGTTGGAGGACGCCAAAGCGGTGCTGTTCATCCACAATGGCCAACCCCAATGATTTGAATATTACATCTTTTTGAATGAGTGCATGGGTGCCGATAATTATATCAATCCGCCCTTCGGCCAATCCATCAAGGATGGCATTTCGCTCTTTGGCGGGGGTACCGCCTACCAAAATGGCGCAAGTCATGTGGGCCGTCTCTGCATGCTTTTTGAATGATTCAAAATGCTGGTGGGCCAGAATTTCTGTGGGCGCCATGACGGCTATTTGCACATCGTTAGCCACGGCAATGGCCACCGCAAATACAGAAACAATGGTCTTCCCCGACCCTACATCCCCCTGCAAAAGTCTGTTCATTGAGAAGGGCCGGGCCATATCATCCTTGATCTCTTTGATCACTTTTTTCTGTGCATCCGTCAGCTCAAAATCTAAACTATCGGAAATGAGTTTCACTTGGGGGCCGATCTTGGTGAGGGCTTTTGTTCCCGTTTGTTGTATAGAGGATTTCCGTAATGCCATAAGCATTTGGAGAAAAAAGTGTTCGTCAAATTTTAGTCGGTGAACTGCCTCGCTCAACACTTTTTCTGACTCAGCAAAATGGATATTCCGGAGGGCACTGTTAATATGGGTGAGTGAATTAGCTTTGCGGAATTCAGGGGAAAAATGGTCGGGAATTTCATTTAGGGAATCGGAGATTGATTTAATGAGCCGACGAAAACCCCGGCTGTCCAACCGTGTCTTTTTCAATTCAGCGGGGATGGAATAGAGGGGAATCACCAAACCGGAATTCACCGGATCTTCATCCTCTTTCAGTTTATCGTATTCCGGGTGGACGATCTGGAAACCGTTATAAAATTCTACTTTCCCGCTTACGGCGAGGCGATCCCCCACCTTGATGGCCTTTTTAATATAGTGGGCCCCATTGAACCAAGTGAGTGTCATCATGCCTTTTCCATCGGACAAAATGGCCTGAAAATATTGTCGGCGCTTACCCCGTCTCATGTCTGCCGCTTCAACCTTGCCGATGACAGTGGCCCCTTTATCCTTTTGGATTTTTGATATTGGGGTGACCGTAGTTCGGTCTAAATGCTTGCGCGGATAATAATGAAGCAAATCCGACACTGTATTAATGCCGATTGCTGATAAAGCATCCGCCCGGGCCGGGCCCACACCTTTAATGGATTGGAGAGATATTGAGGTGGTTAAAGAATTCACGGTAGACAAATTATAACGTAACGCCAATGGATGTAGATTCAAAATTAAGGAAAAAGGAATAAGGAAAAAGGAAAAGGGGAGACTAATTTAAAGTGGTTAGAGAAAATTTTTCCTTCTACCATTTTCCTTTTTACTTAATTCCATTCCTTGCGGTAGGTATAGGTCACCGTCTGAGATCCATTGGCGGGGATGGTGAGTGGAAAATGAATGGTTGAGGCATCTTTCTTGCGGTAGTTGGCAGACGCATCCCGTACCACCCAATCGCCGTAAATATGTTCAATGAGACGTACCTTGATTTGCCCGGGCAGTGTGTTTTTCACTTCAATGCTAATGGATCCTTCTTCGCTCTTTCGCTGGCGGTCGTAATTCAGAACTGTCCGCTTGCCCACCACGTCAAAGGCCCGTCCTGAGATGATGGTTGCGGTAGCCCCTTTGGGCACCTGGCGAATCTCATCTTCGCCCACGAATTCAATGGCATCATTCATCACCGATTGGTAAAGCTGGATCTTTCCCTGGGGCAATGGTACACCGAGATTATTGCCTTTAGTGTTGGCAATCTGGTATTCAATTTCCAGGGGTTCTTCCCGCTGGCTCCGTTCATCATTTTCAAATAAATATGTTTTCTGAAATGAAACTTTTTTCGGTGCATACAAGCGGGTGATAATGCTTTCCCCACCCCTGAACCCGATCTTGCCTCCCAGATGATAGATATGGTAATCCCCCAACTGTTCTTCTTTTGGCGCAACATTTTCTTGAGGCGCGGCCATGGCTCGGTACATCACCCGGGGCGGTGAACCGGCTCCATTTTGCTTCAATTTTCCTTCCACCAACAGAAGAGATAAATTGGTAAAATCCAGGTTGCTGTTATTTTTTACAAAAGCTTCCGCAATGAATTCCGCGCCGCTACCCGATTCATTCAGGATCAGGCGATAGATGGCGTCCCAGTCAAATCCTCTGGAAAGGTAAGTGAGGCTGCCCCTTACAGCGCCCATTTTCTTCTTATAAATATTCCACGTGAGGGACGGTTTATACATGACATTTTCCAGATTGCCGGGGGCATTGATATAATCAATTCGATTGCGGTTAAAGGATATGACAGACCGTTTTCTTTCAATCGTGATTGTATTCCCCGTTACTTCCACCAAGGTGCCGGTCATGGGTTTTTCATTGATCAGTTTTATATCAACTGTTTCGCCCAGGAATTCGTAAAGGCGGTCGGCAAAATGAAACACATCCTGGTTCAGGCGCTGCATTTTGATATTGGCGCCATCCAAGGTAAGAAAAGGGGAATCCTTGATCATCCCCGCCGGGAGCAAATCCCAGGCTATGTTGGATTCACCACTTTCCACATTCCATGCCAAGGGCTGCTTGATGAGGGCAAATCCGTCTTTGTAGAGAGTCATGGTGGCATGGTTTGATTGTCCCCATAAAAGGGTCATTAAGCAAAATATTATGATAATTTTTTTCATTGCAGCATATCCATGTTTGCTTTTACAAGTTTAAATTCGGCAGTCATATCCTGTAGTTTTTGTTTTTCCTGTTCAACCACATTATCCGGAGCACGATTCACAAAATTCTTATTCGCCAGTTTTTTCTTTACGCCCAGTAGATGTCCTTCCAGCTCTGCCAAACGCTTTGAAAGACGTTCATTTTCCTGCTCTAAATCTATTAACCCTTTGAGCGGAACAAACAGTTCCATTTTTTGCACCACCGCCGTAGCCGATTGGTCCGGTTTTTCCAGCTCCTTCCCGAGGGTAATGTCACCAATCCGCCCCAGAGTTCGGATAATTTTATCAAAGGATTCAATCAGTTTTTGATGGCCATTTACATTGCGAATCACCAAATCCGCTTTTTTCCCTGGCGGCACATTCATGCGGCTGCGAACTGTTCGAACTGCCGTAACAATTTCTTTCAGCAGGCCCATGGAATCATCCGCATCATTATCTTTAAGGGAAGCATCTCCATCCAGCCAGGGACTG
>JAYEFG010000225.1:0-4206 GCA_034658595.1 Fidelibacterota bacterium
ACTCTTGAACCTCTTTCAGAAAAAAACCTGGAAGCAATCCTGGACAATGTCTTTAAGGAAGACATCATCTTTTCAAAAAATACAATTAAACTGAAAAAAAGAATTCGGGAAGAGCTAATTCAATCGGCCGGAGGCGACGCCCGGAAAATGCTGAACACACTGGAAATCGCTACCAACCTGATCAGCAACAAAGATGCAATCACGCATGAAATCCTGGCAGAAGCGCTGCAGAGCCGCAGCCAGCTTTACGACAAAACCGGCGATTACCACTACGATACGATCAGCGCATTTATCAAGTCTGTCAGAGGCAGTGATCCCGACGCCGCTGTGTACTGGCTGGCAGTCATGCTGGAAGGCGGCGAAAAACCGGAGTTCATTGCGCGGCGGCTGATTATTCTTGCTTCGGAGGACATTGGCAATGCAGATCCGAACGGACTCACCCTGGCCACAACAGGGTTCCAGGCGGTGCATATGATCGGCATGCCGGAAGCAGCCATCGTCTTGGCACAGGTCACAACATATCTTTCCAGCGCACCCAAGTCCAACGCTTCATACATGGCAGTGAACCGGGCCATGCAGCACGTAAGGGAAAAAGGAACCCCCGGCGTTCCCTTGCATTTACGGAATGCACCTACGGGACTCATGCGACACTTGGATTACGGAAAAGATTATAAATATCCGCACAGTCATCCAGAACATTTCGTGGAAGAAAACTATTTTCCCGATGAAGTATCTGAAACTTTTTATCAGCCCACGAATTGGGGGCATGAAGAATTTATCCGAAAACGAATGATCAAGCTCTGGCCGAACCGTTATAAGAAATAGATTGATTTGATATTACAGATTATCAATCAGCTTTTTATACTTGCCCGCACTTTTAAAGATTCTGAAGTCGGTGTTTTAAAAGCCGTCATTTTATTACTGATTTTTCAGCTTCCCTTTTCTCTCTTCGCTCAGGACAGCCGCCTGCGCTTGAAGCGCGCCGACGTACTGGAAAATGTTACCATCGGCGGCGAAGCGGTCCAGATTCTGACCGGTAATGTAGTTTTCCTGAAAGAAGATTTGGTCTTAATCGGGGAACGGGCCAGATTCCACCAGAAAGCAGGGCTTGGATTTCTGGTAGGTACGGTTAAAGTGACCCGCGAAGAACAAACCTTTACCTGCGACTCTTTGCACATTGATTCCCACAATAATATACTGACCGGTTTCAGTAATGCACATATCTGGGATAAAACCTATGATCTGAAAGCAGACACCTTGTTTTATTATTCAGATCCTGACAGCGGAATTGCTCTCGGAAATGTGAAACTCATCCAGGATAAACAAACCGTTACAGCTCGCAGGATTACTTATAAAAAATCAGAAACAACAGACGGAGTATCTTACACGGCGGAAGAGAATGTACAAATTCAGGACAGCCTGCGCGTGGCCACCTGCGGGCTGGCACACTATAAACGGGAGCAGGAAAAAACGCTGTTGCAGATTAAACCGGAAATCCGGGAAAACGGCCAGGTCATTTCAGGAAAGGAGATAACACTTCAATATGACGAAAGCAAATTAGAATTCGTATTTATTCCCGAGCAGGCACACACCGTATATCATCCCTCCGGTTATTTGGAAAAAGAAAAGACATTGGAAGATACAGTTGAAATTATCCGGGAAGCGGTGGATTTTGCTGATGACATGACCAGCCGGTCTCTTAAAGCTTACTTTGTTGACGGAGCGCTGGACTCGATGCGCCTGGAAGGGATGGCCACCACGCTCTACCACGTTTTTGAAGATTCAATTTACCAGGGCAAAAATCTTGCTTCGGGTGATACAATCCGGATAAAATTTTCGAAAGGCAATTTGAACCGGATATTCATTTCCGGCGGATCGAGGGGACTCTACACTCCCGATACCGTGGCAGCCGAGATTGACAGCCCGGTGGAGTACGCATCAAACCATATTGATTACCATATTCCGGAAGAAGAGACCGATCTCCATGGAGAAGCTCAAATCAGTTATACCGATGTGGACCTGAGCGCCGGATTTGTGAATGTACAGTGGCAGACCAACCTGCTCAAGGCCCTGCCAGAAAGTGATTTTGATACACTCTCGCCACCGGTGCGCCCCACTTTGGTGGAGCAAGGGCGTGACCCCATGGAAGGCGATATGCTCCTGTATAATTTAGAAACACGGCGTGGTAAAGTGACCCAGGGGCGAACCAAAGTTGAGGACGGCTATTATACCGGATATGAAATTCGCAACCGCGAAGACAACATTTTTTACATTGACCAGAGCACCTATTCCACCTGTGATTTACCGGTGCCCCATTTTCATTTCGAAAGTGCCCACATGAAAATGATCAATGATGACAAAGTTGTGGCCCGTCCGATTGTACTGTACATCGCCGGAATTCCAATCATGGCGCTGCCGCTCGGAATTTTCCCGCAGCAAAAGGGACGGCGGCACTCCGGGTGGCTCATGCCAGGCTACGGCGAAAGTAGGGTGCGGGGTCAGTACTTGAATGGCCTGGGATACTTTTGGGCGCCCAATGATTACTGGGATTCCAAGTTCACCATGAGCTTTGCCGACCGCCAGGGCATCACCATGAAACTGCAAAACAACTATCGGAAGCGCTATGGGTTCAGTGGCGGCCTGCGCCTTGAAAATCGCCAGAATTTCCCCGCCGGCCTGGTAAAGAGTGAGCAGGATATTACCGGATTGCTGGATAATCGAAGGAGTGATTATGTCGTCAACTGGCATCACAACCAAACTCTCAGGAATGACCAGACATTAAGAGTCAATGCCAGCTATTACAGCAGCGGGGATTACAACCGGCTGACCGGAGTTGATCCGGTGACGCGCCTGAATCAGCAGGCCATTTCCAATGCCACCTACAGTAAACGATGGCGGAAATCCAATAATTCCATCAGCTTTAATGTATCCTCAAAAACAGACTTGATGGTAGATCAGAAAATTGACACCACCTCCGACTTTTACCAGCCCCCGTCTCGGGCCGGAACGCAACTGGATATCACCACCAGCACGCTTCCCAAGATGGCCTTCCGCCACGGCCAGCGCAAGATGTTTAAACAGAAAGGTTCAAAACGAAGCTGGTACCACAACATTAATTACAATTACTCTTCCAATTTTAACAATAAACGGCGCACCTACTACGAGAGTGAGGCCTACGCTGTGGATGATTCTACAGAAAATTACCGCTGGATAGCCGGTGGAGATGGTGATGGGGCTGTGAAAACATTCATGGATTATGCCATGGTTCATAACATGTCATTCAGCGCTCCCCAGAAATTTCTCCGCTATATAACCGTCAGCCCCAGCCTGTCATTGAAATCAGGCTGGGTGAACAAAACTTTTACCGGACAAATAGACACCAGCGGAAACGTGGTAAAAAGTGAAGTGGCCGGTTTTGCCGCCCGCACGACGGGATCGTTCGGTGTCAGCGCCTCGACCCAATTCTATGGTCTGTTCCCGGTGGGGATTGGATCCCTGAATTCCATCCGCCATGTGATGTCTCCCTCGATTAGTTTTTCTTATACACCTGATTTTTCCAAGGCTCTGTTTGGCCGTGACCTGGGTTATTTCGAAACCATTACAAACGACAGCATTACGGCAACCATTGATCGGTTTTCAGGAACCATGGTGGGCGGTACATCCACTGGTGAACGGCAGTCCATGAGCCTGAGGCTGAATAATGTTTTCCAGGCCAAAACAGTTAAAGACGGAAAGGAAAGAAAAATAAACCTGTTCTCCTGGAGCATGTCCACCGGCTACAATTTTGTTGCTGAAACTTTCAAACTTTCTCAATTGCGTTCATCGGTGCGGACAAACATTGCCGGGATTCTAAACCTTGATCTCTCCATGACTCATGATTTCTACAAATACGACACGAACCTCGGGAAGCGCATCAATTCTTACAGACTTACGGAAAATGGACTGCCGTACCCGCGGCTGATGAACGTCCAGCTTTCCACCGGTTTTCGGTTCTCCGGCACGCGGCTGGGAGCATCCGCTAAACAATCTGAGAGTACAGATACAACAAAAGTTGTGGAAAGGCTCGATGAAGGAACGCCATCATTTTCTGCAAAAAAATCCAAAGGCACCGGAAAACTCTGGAGTACATCTTTAAGTTTCAGCTTTTCCCAGAATAAAGCCAATCCATTGAATCCATCACAGACATTCTGGATCTCCACTAACTCC
>JAYEFG010000226.1:0-4171 GCA_034658595.1 Fidelibacterota bacterium
AAGGATGTTTTGGAAAAAAATATATTAACGCCGATAAGTGGTTTTCCTGTGGTTTCATCTGTAATCCGCCCATCAATACGCGATTGGGCAGTAATGAGCCAGGATGCAGAAATATATAGTAAAATCCGAAAAACAATATTATTTATCCTTAAGTGAGGTCATTGCCTGATTGGCCGCATTTCGAACGATCTTTCTTGGTGACCAGGGCTGCACATAAGGCTCGATCAACATAATATCTGAGGGATGTCCTATCTCACCTAATTGCCGAATCATCTCTGCTTGCACAATATAGCTATCATCGGACTTAATCGATTCTCTTATCATTTTTGCAGCCGCATCTGGGAATACTTTTGAAAATTGTGTTACAATTGTACGTCTGGGCTGCGAATGGACCTCACGATGATATGCTAGAATCCACTCCTTTGAATTGAGATAGTCAGTTAATACGGAAAATGCAGCTTTACGAACAAACCAGGCATCATCATGGAATGCAGATCGCTTCAAGGCTTTAATCACTTTTACATCAGCATGATAAGGCGTCAATGCCAATGCGGCATTATGCCGACCAATCACATTATCTTTCTTAAGCTGGAGCAACAACCCTTTTTTTGATTTTACCTGTTCCACTTCGATCAATAAATGATCATCCGGGTCTATTCGTACCATTTTGGGTGCAAATTTTGTCTTGAAACGATGCACAGTTTGCCGCCCATCAACCCATATGGACTTTCGTTCAACACGATTTCCATAATGTATATCGATATCTATGGGAAGTTGGTATGATTTTGGTGTTTTTCGCCCCGATTGTTTTTGGTTAATCCAAATGGTGAGCATGCCATCTTCCCAGTTGGTTCCAACTTCTAATTGTGGATGCCCCGCAGCCATCACCCATTGATCGAAGAACCATCTCATATCCTTACCAACAGTTTCATTCACTACACGGAATAAATCTTCTGATTTAGGGTTCCCATAAGCGTATTGTTTCAAGAAATTCTTTTGAAATGCTTTCATATTTTCTTCCCCAATCACCTGCCGGAGCATATGGAGTACCGCTGCACCCCGAGAATAAATATGACTATCAAAATTTTGGTTTGGCCAATCCCAGTATGGGTTAACCATTGGACGTGAATATCGATTCTGATATTCCTTGAAATAGGCTTGTTTTTTCTTCCATAAGTTAATCTGCCCTTCATCATATCCTTTTGAGTGGGCGCTATATAGATATTCTCCATAGGTACCGAAACTTTCATTCAGCCATGCATGATGCCAATTGCCCATGGTGATATAATCACCCCACCATTGATGAGCAGCCTCGTGCGCCACCAGCCAATGACTGGGGAAATCCTTTTCTGCCTTCTCATCATGGATGGTATTATGCCCAAGGATGGTTGCAGTTGTGCTCTCTGCACCACCTCCGATTCCAGGAATGGTGATCTGATCCATTTTCTGCCATGGAAACGGTACGCCATATTCATCTTCAAGAAATGTCATAATCTCACTGGTTCTCTCAAAAGATCGCATGGTATGAGGGACA
Source organism: Fidelibacterota bacterium (assembly GCA_034658595.1). GTDB lineage: Bacteria > Fidelibacterota > Marinisomatia > Marinisomatales > TCS55 > TCS55. The sequence continues at coordinate 1,535 of JAYEFG010000226.1, forward strand.
TCTTTCGGATACACCCAATAGGCGATGGGAATTTCCCCATGATAATCCTGAATGACTTCAAATGGCCCTGCAACCATCACATAAAGATAGGTAGAGTTAGGTAGGTTTAAATCCCACGTATAGGTGACTGAGTCTACATGGGTCGTGTGGCTGGTCAGCATCCCATTGGCCAAAACCTTCCAATCTTTACGAACGGTTGTCGTGATCCGGCTTGTTGCCTTATCTGCCGGATGGTCATTGGAAGGAAACCAATGGCGGGCCCCGGTAGGAAAGGAATGGCTTTGCACCAGTTGGGGATTATCTCCAGTTTCATCAAAGAAACCAATTCCTAATACTTTAACCCCCCCCATATTGAATTCGGATGGGTCCGCTACCTTTCCCTTTGAATCATAATGAATTGTATATATGAGAATTTCGTCTGATTTTGGTGTGCCATTTGGTTCAACCAGCAATTTACCTTTTGTCTGTTTATAATTAAGGGGCCTGCCACCTTCCAAAACTTTTGTTATCGTAACCGTTTCGACATCAAAATTGACAGACTCCAAGCCTCTTTTTTTGATTTGGAATGTAACCTCTGCTTCTCCGGTGAATGATTTAATATGGTCATAGATTTGGAGGGAGATGTTGTAATGTTTCACATCCATATTAAAATCCGGATCAGTTTGGTATTCGCGATCATAAACGTTAATCTGACCAAATATAAAATTGGACAGTATAATTATAAGCAATTTTTTCATATCCTTAATCCTTCAAGATCTAGGTCCGACAAAATTGTGCCCGGGGCCTGACTCGAACCGGCACGGCTTATTCAGCCAACGAATTTTAAGTTCGGCACTGAAAAATAATTTGTCGATAATCTATTGGATCCCTTCGGTTTTATTACCCAAAAATTACCTAATAATACCTCCTTTTGGAGACTTTTTTGTTTATAACTGTTTAGTTTGTAATTTTTCCATATAGCGTTCCACATACCATAAACAATTGGAGACGCTTATGAAGTTAATTTTCAATTATAATTTTCTACCTTCCCCAAGGGAAGTAATTCCCTACCAACCAAAGTACACTTCACAATGAAACGCCTCTGGCTCAAATAAATGAGAGTAAAATGAAGAAAAAATTATTATCAATTATTTTGTTGATCCTTGTTTTAAGTGCTTCCAGTGCACAAGGTACTATTGAAGAAGGTTGGAAGCTTTGGAGTAAAGCTGAATTAGAAAAAGCAGAAAAAATTGCAGAAAGCAACATCGATACCGATGAAGGAAAACACCTGAAAGGAAATATTCTGCAGGTTAATGGAAAATATTTGGAAGCAATAGAAGTATATAATGGTATTTCATCAGGATATAATGAATATGAAAAAGTGCAAATCAGTAAACTCAATATCCACTTATTTCACCTAAAAGAGTTAGATAAAGCTAAGACGCTCATTAATAAAATTAATAACAAAGAAGCGACGATTTATGCCGCTTCTATAAATAAATCTATAACATTAGAATGTAGTGGAACTTTTACCGTTCCCATGTTGGTGAACGAACCCCTCAACCCATTCATTCCTATTGTTTCTGGTGAAATAAATGGCAAAAAACAAAACATAGCTTTTGATACAGGCGGAAATTTTCTTGTCATGTCAAAAGCTGCTGCCGAAAGCATGGGAATCTCATATGATTCAAGTTTATTTTTCACTGGCAAGCAGGGTTATTCGACTTCGAAAATGTGGGTGGGTGTTGTTGATAAGTTGGTACTGGGTAAAGATATAAAACTAAAAAATGTGCCCGTTACCATTTTGGAAGAAATGAATACGGAAATAATCATATTCGGTACAAGTATCTTAAAGGAATTTTATTCTACGATAGACTATCCCAACAACCAATTTGTATTTACTACAAAAGACAAACCTGCACTTGTAAAAGCTCACCAAAAAAAGTATGCAGGAAACGAAATGAATTTCATTATGTGGGGTGACCACTATATGATGGGTAAAGGAAGTTATAACGACAAGCGAATCAACATGTTCTTTGATTCAGGGCTTGTCGTGGTTGGTCAGGCAAATGGCGTCATTGCTCAATCATGGTTGTGCCTAACTAAAGAAAGTATGGAAAACCTCGGCATTGAGGAAAAAGAGAACACGTCAACTAGAGCCGTAACTGCTACTAATGATGTCCTGAACTTTGCTGGTATGGATAATGAAAATGTAATATTATCCTTAAGCGGAAGTGATGATTTCAGTTTTGGAGGAATTAAGTGTGATTTACTGGTATCGCATGGTGTAATTAAGAATTACGCATGGACCATTGATTTCGAAAATATGAAATATGTGTATAAATGAAATGCCTCTGGCTCAAATAGCCTCCTCATGGGAGGGTTTTTGTTTCATAACGGGCATATTTTATAAATAGATGATTAAATGATGTTTTTACGTGACCCAGGTGCTTACCACGGGGGGAAAAATAAAAGGCCATTTTTTGAAGGATGGTATCATAAACTGGTCACGGATGACGGTCAATCACTGGCGATAATTCCTGGTATTTATCGCAGCGGGTTTAATAATAATCAAACAGCTTTTGTAATGATTTTTGATGGTGATACAGGTGAAGTGTTCTATGAGCGATTTGAAGTTCAGCAGTTCAGCTGTAGTAC
>JAYEFG010000227.1:0-4157 GCA_034658595.1 Fidelibacterota bacterium
GGGCAGTGAAAATGAAGAAAAAAGATTTTATTGGCAAAGCTGCATTAGAAGCTGAAGTAGGTCGCGGCCCGGAATGGGACTTTGTGGGCATCGAAATCCAGTGGCATGAATTAGAAAAACATTTCCGAAAGGCTGGATTAGCACCGGGGCTCCCGAGCACTGCTTGGCGAGCCAGTACACCCTTATATAAAGGAAGTGAACAAGTGGGTTATGCAACCAGCGGCGCTTGGTCTCCCATCCTGAAACGATATATCGCCCTAGCTCACGTGAAATCAGAATATGCTGGCGAAGGATCAGAACTCATGTTTGAATTAAAAGTGGAACATTACCGAAAACTCACCCCAGCCAAAGTAGTAAAAACACCCTTCTTTGATCCGGAAAGGAAGCGCTCATGCCCAGTGTAAAAAAGTATGATGCTATCGTCATTGGCGGTGGACATAATGGACTTACCGCTGCGGCTTATTTGAGCCGTGCCGGGAAAAAAGTACTGGTTTTAGAACGGCGATATATTCTCGGTGGTGCGGCCGTTACAGAAGAAATTTTTCCAGGGTTTAAATTTTCAGTTTGTTCTTATGTAGTGAGTTTGATGAAGCCCAATGTGATGCGGGAACTGATGCTGCCCAAGTTCGGATTGGAACTGCTTCCATTAGAAAGCACATTCACGCCGTTGGATAATGATTACCTGCTTCGTACTGCAGATGCGGACCAGACCTACCGGGAAATAGCGCGGCATTCCTTGCGCGATGCTGAAGCCTATATGCGGTTTGGGCCGCTTATGGGACAGATTGGGATGGCGGTTCGCCCCATTTTGGAGACGATTGCCCCAAACCCCATTCGCCCATCTTTATCGGATTTATCAAAAACAAAAAAATTATTAGATCATTTTAAAACGCTATCATCTGAACAATTCGAATATTTAACCAAACTTATGACAATGAGCTCAGCTGACTTTTTGGACGAATGGTTTGAATATGAACCGCTGAAAGCATCCATGGCCGCCAGTGGAATTATTGGCACTTTTATGGGGCCACGTTCTCCCGGATCCGCGTACGTAATGCTTCACCACTACATGGGCGACATTGATGGTGTTTTTCGTGCCTGGGGATTTCAACGGGGCGGTACGGGTGCAGTGAGTATGGCCATCGCCCGATCGGCAGAACATTTTGGTGCTGATATTATGACAGAAGCGCCAGTTGAAAAGGTCATCGTCAAAAATGGACGTGCAGTGGGTGTTGCTTTAGAAAATGGCGATGAATACAAATCGGATATTGTTATTTCGGGACTGGATCCAAAACTCTCCTTTTTGAAAATGGTGGATGAAAGTGATCTTCCTTCTGATTTTGTGACAGATATTAAAAATTTTCGAATTCGGGGCTCTTCCGGAAAAGTAAATCTCGCTCTCGACGGATTGCCAAATTTTACTTGTCTCCCCGGCGAAGGCCACCATCTACGTGGCGCAATTTCTATCAGTCCCAGCTATGACCATTTAGAAAAAGCCTACGATGATGCGAAGTATGGAAATTTTTCTCAAGAACCTTATATGGATATTATTTTACCGTCCGTTTTGGACCCTGATATGGCTCCGCCAGGAAAACACGTCATGTCCTGTTTTGTTCAGTATGCACCTTACGATATTAAGGGTGGTTGGAATGACCAAAAGCGTGAAGCCTTCGGCGATGCGGTGATTAATACCATCGCCCGTTTTGCGCCCAATATCAAAGATATTATTTTGCATCGACAGGTGCTTACACCGGCAGATTTAGAATCCACTTTTGGTCTTACAGAAGGAAATATTTTTCATGGTGAACTTTCGCTACAGCAATTATTTACCATGCGACCTGCGGTAAAATGGGCAGATTATACAACACCAATCAAAAATTATTTTCAATGTGGCTCGGGTACGCATCCCGGTGGCGGAATCACTGGTTCGCCCGGTGAAATGGCTGCGAAAAAGATTTTAGGAATTTGGTCATGAACCGATTTGATGTCATCGTTGTTGGCGGCGGAATAAACAGTCTTGTTACTGCTTCTTTATTGGGGAAAGCTGGGAAGAACGTAGTGGTTCTTGAAGCGCGAGATCAAGTTGGTGGATTGGCTTCTACTACCGAATTCGCACCGGGTTTTAAATGCAATGCAATTAATGATATTGTAAAATGGATTGATCCACGTATTACAAAACAACTAGATTTAGAAAGGCACGGATTATCGTTGATCCAACCAGATACGGTTCGAATAGCGTTGGGAGAAAATGGAAAGAATATCACCTTCCACCGCGATTCCAAAAAAACTTCGAAATCCATATCAGCCCATTCAGAAAAAGATGGAAAAGTTTGGGGCGAATTCACAGAATACATCCAGAAGCTTGCTCAATTTTTAGAAAAACTTTATGAAATAACACCCCCAAATCTCCCAAATGTTGGACTTAAAGAAGCATTGCGAATGCGATCCATGTTAGGTCCGGTTAGGAGACATGGTACCCGTGGATTGGTGGATCTCATGAGAGTGGTTCCCATGATGATGCCGGAGCTCATGGACGAATGGTTTGAGAATGAATTACTCCGGGGTGCGGTTTCTACGGCGGGGATTCACCATTTATCCTTCGGCCCTTTTTCAGCGGCAACGGGATATAATCTATTGCATCAGCATGTTCATAGTGATGGGGTATTTCACAATGCTCAATTTGTAAATGGTGGTACAATCGAATTAGCAAATGCATTAAAATCTTTTGCTGAATCTGTCAATGGTGAAATTCGGACAAATTCAAAAGTCAGTGCCATTAATGTTGAAAATGGAATTTGCAGTGGCGTCACTTTACAGGATGGCGAAGTAATTAATGCGAACAAAGTTGTATCAGGATTAGATCCAAATAATACGTTTATAAAATTGGTCGGTCCATCGAATCTCAATCCCAATCTTAACACCCAACTTAATAATATTAGATATCGCGGCAGCACGGTTCGTATTCATTTTGCATTAAACGTACTTCTGGAAATCAAGGGTGTAACTAAAGAGCAAATGGGTACCGTTTTTTCAATTAGCCCATCTATTGAATATTTAGAACGTGCATCAGATTCAGTGAAATATGGACGGCTTCCAGATAATCCTTATGTGGAATTCACCATTCCATCGGTAATAAACCCTAAATTTGCACCAAATGGAAAACATGTATTATCTGCCACGGTGCAATATGCGCCCTATCATTTACGGGGAATGAATTGGTCCGAAGAATTAAAATCTCAATTGAAAAATAATGTGGTAAGCGTACTTGAAAACTACATTCCCAATTTTTCATCCATGATTGAGTCATCATCATTACTAACACCTGTGGATTTAGAAAGCCAATTTGGTCTCACAGAAGGAAACTTGAACCATGGCGAAATGACGTTGGATCAATTCATGTTTATGCGTCCGACTATAAGCTCGGCCCAATATAAATCGCCTATTGAGAATCTCTTTTTATGCGGGCCGGGAACCCATCCTGGCGGTGGACTCCATGGTACGAATGGGTTTAATGCTGCGAAAATAATATTGAAATAATGCCCTTTAAAAAAACAGCCGAAACTTTGCCAAAAGGCGCACATACTCTTGAACGAAATTATTATGTGAATCCGGAAATTCTCCAAAAAGAGTACAAAAATCTTTTCTTAAATAAATGGATCTGCGCCGGTCGTTCATTGAACTTGGCAGAAAATGGCCAATATAAAGTGATCAATATTGACACGGAAAGTGTCATTGTTCTGCGGGACCATAATGGAGATTTGAAAGCACACTTTAATGTATGCCGACATCGTGGAACTCGCATCTGTGAAAAATCAAAAGGACAATTTTCAAAATCCATCCAGTGTGGTTATCACGGCTGGACTTACGATTTAAAGGGTAAACTAATCGGCGCCCCACACATGGATGCGGTGGAAGGATTCAAGAAAGATGATTACTCGCTTCATGCTGTAGCACTGGCAGAATGGGAAGGATTTACTTTTATCAATTTGTCGGATGAACCAGAAGATTTTGATTCTGTTTTTGCCCCAATAAAAGATCGCTTCAGTCCCTGGAATATTTCTGATTTGGTCGTTCAGGAAACAAAAAAATATCAAGTTAAAGGTAACTGGAAACTGGTGATCCAAAATTATTGTGAATGCTACCACTGCCCAATTCTT
>JAYEFG010000228.1:0-4153 GCA_034658595.1 Fidelibacterota bacterium
GTTTTGGATAGTTTATTTGTCGTTAAAAAAGACACGGTCAATCAAAAGCAATCAACCAATCAACTAATCAACCAATCAACCCTGTCAGCCGAAGCTTTAGCGCAGGCAGGTAATCAACCAAAATCCTATCCCATCAATGCGTCCGGCACATTTTTTCGTGGTATAGAAATGAGTTCCCAGGGGGTCGGGGGATTGAGTGGTGGATTGCGATTCCAACTGGCGGGAAAACTCAGTGAAAACATTCGCGTTTCCGGAACTGTCACAGATGAATCCATTCCCATTCAACCAGACGGAACCACTGCTGCCTTGGATGAATTGGATAAAGTTTATTTAAATGTATCCCATCCATCCGGAGAATTAACAGCGGGCGATTTAACGGTGAATAATAAATCAGGTAAATACAATAATAACAATAGAAATATAGTAGGTATAAAAAATAGCATTAATCGTGATGATGTAAAAATCAGGACAATAATAGGTCAATCTAAGGGTAAATATCACCGGTTAGAAATGAAAGGGGCGGATGGCAGGCAAGGGCCTTATTTTTTAACATCGAAAGAAGGCTTAAGAAACGTCATCATTTCTGCCGGTTCCGAAACAGTATGGCTCAATGGAGAAAAATTGTCGCGGGGTGAAGATAGGGATTATATCATTGATTATTCAACCGGTGAATTGACTTTTACGCCGAAACATTTAATCTATTTCGATTTGGATATTGATATTGAATACCAATATTCAGATAATGCCTATAAATCAAATTATGTTGAGGCGGGGCTCGAGGGGGTTTTCGGCGAGAAAGGGCAATACAGCATTTCCTACATCGATGAGCGCGAAAATGCGAAAGGGTCCTTTTTATCAGCGGAACAGCGGACCACTTTCAAATCTAATGATGTGGTGTATCAATCTGGGGTAGTTCAGGATTCATTGGGAGATTATGTGTTAATCAATGGTGTCTTTCTATTTATGCATGCTGCATATAATGTATTACCTGAAGATCGCTACACCGTCACATTCAGTCCAGACCCCACAGGGGAGTACGTTAGAAAAATTTCTGACAAAAATCGGATTTATTATGAATTTGTGTATACAGACGATATTGACGATAGACAACGCTATTCCCCGGGACGATCTTTACGGGCGCCCGTCAGTCACCAATTAATTCAGTTTGATACCAATCTAAAGCTTCGTCCCGGTTTGTCCTTATCCACAGAGGGGGCTTTTTCAATAAGGGAGAATAACCTGTTTTCCAATCGCTTTGAAACGAGCCTGAATGGGAATGCCTTTCGCTTAGGATTGGATCAAAAACCCATCAATTTTGGAAAAATGAATTTGGGCTTCGATTTCGAATATTGGCGGAATTCCCCGGAATTTCGATCCTTGAGCCGGGAGAGGGGTGTGGACTTTAATGAATCCTGGGATTTGAATAATGAACAGGAAGAGAATGGGGAATCCATGTCATCCTTGCGAACAGAGATCGCAATTGGAAAGGGGCTCAAAAGTGGCATTAATTTATCTCGGTTAGTCCAGGGAGATCGAAAAAAAGATCGGACTGAGATTGATCTGAACTACAAAGGCAGTTTGATCAACGGCGCTCAAATGCATTGGAATAAGGTTCAATCAGAAACTGCTTTTCAGCAGGTTTATGGCCAAATTCGATTGTTCAATGGACCCCTAAAACCATTTATTATCATTGCTCACGAAGTTCGGGAGAAAGTTTATCAATTTGATGATATTTTGGTGGGATTGGATTTTGCTCGAAATAATCGTTCTTTCTCTTTGGGGATTGGCCAGCGGGAAGATCAATCAGCATCGTTTAGCGATCCTACAACAATGGAAACTACCCAAACGGGAAAGATTATCCAGGTTGATTATAAATCCAGACAAAAAACTGGGTGGCGTCAGGAGTGGATGTACCGTCAACGTATTCAGGAAAATGAAAAATCCCAGTCAAAAAATGACTATAATACATTTCGCACGGCCTTGAATTTTAGAAACCGGAAAAGCCCTTTTCAATTGGATATTGTGCTGAATTCCCAAACATCCATGAGTGAAGCCCGGGCGGTGGTGTATGATTCTATCGGTGTAGGACTGGGCCATTACCGATATGACGATCAGTTAAATGAATATATATCCGACCCCAACGGCGCCTACGTGGCCCATACGGTTTTTACCGGGGACCGCAAACATGGTTCACGGCTGGATGGAATAACACGGATATCCATCGATTTTGCCAAATGGAAATTTGATCGCCTCAAAAACTGGAAATATCGTTTTCTGAATAGGGTGGATTTTCATGGATCAAAATTTTCTATTACTGGTCCCCAGGTGGATGTGGGGGAAGTCTATCGAAGCAATTATCGTCATGGATTGATTTATAAAAAAAGAGGTAAAAAAGATCGCTATCGCATTTGGAACCAGAAATCTTTTAATCTTAACGGATTGGATCCACGAGGATGGGAGTATAGATATAAGCAAGAATGGGGTGGTGAATCTCAAATTGCTCTGAAAGGCAATTATCATTTAGTATTTGAAGGTGATACCCATGAATCTCGATTAGAATCAGAAAGAGAACGGATTACCAAGCGATCCGTTGATGGTTATGCGTTTGAGTTTGGCCTTAAAAATTATAGTTCTACTTCATTCCAATGGGAATCACGGTTCATCTATTATTGGGACCATGCTGGGATAGGTGGAATTCGCACCCCGATTAGTGGCTTAAATATGGAAAAAGTATGGGCTCAAGGTGTTAAAATGAATTGGATCCAATTCATAGGGAAAGACGGCCGAATTGAAGGGAATTTTGAATATTATATTGTGAATGGATTTAAATCTATGCCCCCGGAAGCATTAAAAGGATTATCCTACGGCCGAACTTTACGGAGCAATATTCGCGCATCTTTCTTTTTGGGCAAATCACTTTCTGTCAATGCCACACTATTATATTTAGATGATGCCCGTTATGATGGATTTGTCAAACTGCAAGGAGAAGTCCGTGCCCATTTTTAAATTAAATATGGAGTGCCCGCCTGCTCCCCGAGTGTCGGGGCGGGCAGGGATTGACTATGTCAATCCATGCATCAACACAGTTGATGCACTCCATAGTTCTTTGTTTTGTTATGAATAAAATCATTAAAACTATAATAAGATTGTTAACAATCCTGTTTATAACGCAGGTTTCTTTTGCCCAAGGAATTGACTCAATCCTCTACACCAAACTAGAAGCAAAAGGAGAGTGGAAAAGCTATTATCAATTAAATGAAAATGGAGATTATGATTTCATTCCGAAATCGGCAGAGATTGATTCAATATATTTTTTTGCAGACGGATCCATGAAACAAAAGGTGCTGGAGCGCTTATTTCAGCCACTCATGGGACTTAAAACCCAGAAACGGGCATTGAGCCAGTTTAAGACGATTCAAAGCGCATATCCATTCATTAATGATGACTCAAACCTGTCTTTTGCTCAATATAATCAAAAGCAAGTTGCGGCAGTGGTGGCGTTTCAACCTCAATTCAAAAGTCAGATCGGCGGCATCCTTGGGGGCAGTAAAGGTAAAGATGGCAAATGGATCACCACTGGTGAGATTGATCTCCATCTGGAAAATCTCCAGGGAGAGGGCACCATCATGGATCTGCAATGGCGTCAACCCAATGAACGATCCCGGTTTTTGAAATTAGCCTATGAAACACCATTCCCATTCGGTCTACCATTTGGTACCGATATAGAATTCCAGCAGGATTTTTTAGAAGATCAATACATTATTGAAAGCACAACGGGATCCGCAACGGGGATTGGTCCTTTGGGTCAGTGGCGGATTGGTGGAAAGAAGGAATCCAGCAATGATTTGACTAATGAAACAAAATTCGAATCAGAATCAGTGATTCTCGGTTTGCGGGGCGATCGCCGGAATAATAGATGGATGCCATCCAAAGGCCGCTTTTGGGAAGGGGAGATTGCTCTCGGCAGATTTGAAGATGAATTGGGAAAGACCAAAGTCGTTGAAATGGATTTGCGCTATGCATTCTATCGTCCATTGGATCAGGGTGTATTTTTCTGGTCAATACATGGCGAAGGAATTTGGGTGGATGAACGTGACCTGCCCTTAGCAAAAAAAGTCCAATTCGGTGGAGCGTCATCCTTGAGAGGATACCA
>JAYEFG010000229.1:0-4145 GCA_034658595.1 Fidelibacterota bacterium
CGGCTATTAAACAAATTCCTACCAGTAATTCCAGCCAGGGTAAAACCATGGCCATCATATTTTCCAAACCAAAAGGCACTGCATGGTAATTCCCGATCGCTTTGGCAAATTCAGCCGGATGGGCAATTTTATCCCAACTGGCATAAATAAAAATGATTCCCACAATCAGCCGAAAAAAGAAAATAACTTTTACTTTGAAGTAGCGCATCATTGCCCCGCCTCGCTGGGATAACCGGCTTTGGACCATTCCATCCATCCGCCTTTAAATACATAAATTTTTGTATAACCCGAATCCTGCAGATCATAAGCTAAATCTTCACTATCGCCACATCCCGGGTCCCCGCAATAAACAACTATCGGATCCGTTTTGGATTGTCGGTCTTCAATATTAAAAATCAGTTCCATAAGAAATGCATTTTTTATGGCACCCTGAATATGGCCTGCGCTGTAGTATGCATCATCTCGTGCATCCACGAAAAGGATACCATCATCAAAAAGCTGTTTCGCCTGGGCTAAGGAAATTGCGGTCAAAACCGGTTCATTGGATTTACCGGTTGGATCGAGCGTTTCTGTAATAGCCAATTCAGGTGCGATCCAGGGAATTTTGTCTGCGCGGACAAGGTTTGAACCGAAACCTATTATACAAGAACCAATTAAAAATAATGCCGCCTGACCCAATGGAGTGCGGATATTCATTAGTTCAAATTTTGCGCGCCCTGTTTATCAAGCATATTGCAGGTTTTTAATGTTTCATCCACCACTGCCAGCATATTCTTTTCGCTAGCCACATCACGGCTCAAAGGAATCAGCGTATAAAATGAGGTATTAATGGCATTGGCCATATTCGTTTTAGATTCGCTTAAGCCTTCTTTGTATTTTTGAACCACATCTATAACCTTAGGGCTGTTTTTATATAACTCTTCCAGAGGTTTATCCGGATTACGCTTTTGCAGATTATTTAATCGTTCCTGGAAAACAGAAACGGACATCATTGGCGCTGTAATATCTTTGATCGGCTGTTGGTTATCCACAATATTTACATTAAACCGTCCCACATATTTCCCCTGGATTCCGAAACTGTATGTGAGTGGATTATTGCTTTGGTCCTGGAGTCGTTCTGGACGGGTTCGTGTTGTTTCACGGCTTAAAAATACATAATCCACCCCCGTAAGATCATTCATGATATTGTAGGATTGAACCCTTGTGGCATTCATCAGCAACACCAGCAAATCAACCTGAGGTCGCAATTCAGCGATTTTGGCTTTGGCGGTTTCGGTGTAATCCTTAATTGCGACTGCTTTTTCTGCAGCAGGCAGTTCTGTTGTTATACCGAAAACACCAATTTTTAACCCCTTATTCTGGAGGATTTCATGGGATGCGAAGGCCAGTTCATCCGTACCTGCTTTTACGATATTGGATGAAATGAAGCGGGTGCCATAAGTGGATTGCATCTCCCGGATAAATTCATATCCCGCGGCAAAATCATAATAGCCGACATTATACAGGTAATTCCCCATTGCACTTGAAGATTCCAGGATCGTTTTGGCTTTCAACTTAGAAGAAGCCTCTTTCCCCCTTACGAGGTAATAATTATCAAAGAGGGCGTCACCGGCGTCCAAAAGAATTGGATCAACACCGCTGTCCTTTATCTGGCTGATATATGTGGCTCTCCTGGGCAGACCGCCCAACGGATTGGCCTTTCATCCACAGGGGTCAAGCTGAGCCCGAACATTGCTTGTAACCAGAAAAGTGACTTCTATTGATGAACGATCTTTTTTGCCACAAGACCAAATTACTGCCAGCAATAATACCCATGAAATTGATTTCAATATTTTCATATCTAAATTTATCTCTTTTAAAGGGCGATTCCCAAATGTCTATCCACCGGAGGGTTTTGCCCCATAGCCTTTTTCAATTAGAATCTTTAAGATTTTTTCCCGGACGTTTCCCTGGATCAGGATTTCACCATTCTTGACGGATCCACCTACACCGCATTTTTTCTTTAGTTCTTTCCCTAATGTGTTTAACTCCCCCTTGTCTCCAGAATATCCGCGCACGACAGTAACAATTTTCCCGCCGCCCCTGCGATCCAAGTGAATCCTCAGGTTTTGCTTCGATGGCGGAAGTGTTTCAACATACTCTTCCCGTTCATAGGAAAAGTTTTGATCTGTGGAAAAAACAATATGAGATTTTTGATATTTTCTAGTCAAACAAGCCCTCGAAAAATATTATTTAAAATTCAGTGAATCTTTCTGGTCCCATGATTTTAAATCATCCGAAATGAACGTATGTCCATCAGCAGCCATCGCCAGAAAAATCTGTTTTGATCCCTCACTTCTGGGAAGGATGGTAAGAGAAATAAATTTATGATCATCATTTGTCACCATACTGGAGAATTCAAATCCATTCCCAGCCGTAACAGGATTTTTATTTTTCATTAAAAATATCCTGCCATTTGATGTAAGTAAGGCAAACCCCATTTCAGAAATGCCAAAGCGAAAATGTACTGTACTTACCACATTCTCTGGCATAGCATCCATTGCTTCAGCTACCATTTCCTTACCACCGGTTTCTATATCGGCCAAAGTTTTTTCAAGCTTTTGAATTAACGCCGGTGGAACTGAGGTACCAACTTTCCCGGCTGTGCCCGCCTTACCGGGGTCTCCCTTTTCCCCGGAGTTACCTTTTTCGCCAGGGTCTCCCTTTTCCCCCTGCGGTCCCCGCTGACCTTGCGGGCCTTCTGGCCCTTTGTTTAAAGCAGGTATGCAAGCGCTGATAAAAAATACCAGCAGGATTAAATATAATCTCATGTACTGAATAAGAATTGTAATGCTCGGCCCCAGGCCATGGACATAATAATCAGTAATTCACATAGAATTGCTGTTCCAAAAAACACGATAGCCTGGCGTAAATGTTTATTTTTGTAGGCATTAATGTGGCCCAAGGCGTACAGTTGGGAAGCAAACATTTTATAGGTCTTCTCGTGATCATCTGTGATTTCATTTAAATACTCGGCGTATTCAACCGGATTTTTAAACTGAATAATTCCACCGAAGAATGTAGCATTAATATCAGGCAGCGCTTCATGGTTCTGGTCATTTCGAACTCGGGGTACGATAACCAGCATCAAATTCCCAATCGCCAATAATGCAGCAATAAAATAAATGATTACCATCGTCACATTAAACCAATTGATATTGATTTTTAAAAAATGTACAATAAAAAAGACCATAAATACACCCAATATAGACATGAGTGTAAATGCTTTTTGGTCCGTCCTCTGGAGGATATTTTGTTCACTCTGGAGAATTTGAAATATGGGTGCAATATTACTGCGTACATTTCGAGAACTGAATTCCGGTTCTTCTGCAGTTTGGATTTTCTGTTTTTGTTCAGGCATAAGTCTGCATATCCGTTACCTCGGTTAAAAAATAACACAAGAGGTTAAGAATGGCATCCATCAATTGGCAAGTTACCATTTAAATTAAAAGCCATCCGATCGAGTAATGGATGGCTTTATCAAACTAAGATAAATAGGGAATATATTATTTTCTGGGTCTTGCTTCGTTTACAATCAGTGAACGGCCAGCCAGTTCTTTACCGGACAGCGCTTCGATCGCTGCATTGGCTTCATCATCGGATGACATTTCAACGAAACCAAAACCTTTTGAACGACCGCTGTAACGGTCTGAAATTATTTTAGCTGAGGTGACTTCACCAAATTCTTCAAAGGCACCTTTTAAATCGTCTTCTGAGATATCATAACTCAGGTTGCCAGCATATATATTCATATTTTGTTTTCCTCATTGTTTCAAATAATATTTAAGGATGCAATAAAATGAACGCATTAAATCTTACAAAAACTTAATTCCTGTCATTCAAAGCAATTCCTATTATGAAATTAGAACCAAATTCTTTACTTCCAATGGAATTATTCCATCAATAATATTTGGCTATTCCAGTATACCGGCAGCTATGCGGAAATTGCCTTAAAATTATCCGGTATTTATTTGAGACATAAAAACTTTTTGGTTCTGGATTCCAGTTTACCTACGATAACCAAAATGACAATATAAATTTAAAAAATACTTTAGTTTTTGGTATCCAATTATTCCGGTGTATAAGAAATATGAATTACATTTGAG
>JAYEFG010000230.1:0-4099 GCA_034658595.1 Fidelibacterota bacterium
GAACTTTGACTTGCCCATTTTCAACTGACACGCGGGCCACCTGTGCCACCCAAGTTCCAAATGATTTATGGCATGACATACCTTGATAAGTGGAGCCATTCTGAAAATCATTCCAACCGGATTTTTCCACTACCATTTTAATCACACCTGCATCCCTGGATGATTTTGAAAGCAATCCTAACCTGAATTGAACCGGATCTTTCCCCGCTTTTTCGGCCAATTCATCCATGAAACATTCAGTGGCAAATGCATTTTGTGAATTATATACCGAACGCCAAAACCCTAGTGGTACAGCCGTTTTGGTCATTTGATAATCCACCTGCATATTGGGTATTTCGTAGGGTAAATGTTTTGCACCTTCTACAGCAATAATATCTGCCTTCTCTTTAAAGGGAAATGGTATTTTTACCAATTGTGTAAATAAAATGGATGGGGCTACAACACGATGTTTAAAGGTCGTTATATTATTGTTTTGATCGAAAGCACCAACCATCACATGAACACTGGATGGCCGATAGTAATCGTGCTGCATATCTTCTTCGCGACTCCAAATCATCTTGACTGGTTTTTTCATTTCATTTGAAATTTCGACTGCTTCACTTACATAATCGTTAAAAGCTCTACGGCCAAATCCGCCGCCCAAAAAGGTAACATTCACTTCAACTTGTTTTTTGGATAATCCCGTTATTTTTGAAGCAATTTTGCGGGCGCCATTTGGATCTTGCGTCCCAGCCCAGACTTCGCATTTATTCTTGTGAACGTATACGGTACAATTCATGGGTTCCATGGTTGCGTGGGCCTGGAGTGGCGATTCATAAAGGGCTTCGATAATATTATCAGAAGATTTAAGTGCATTTTTTACATTGCCTTCATTACGGACAACCGCCCCTTTTTCTTTGCTGGCATTAATCAGATCTTTCCGGATCATTTCATCATCAAGCCCAGCCGCTTCTCCTTCATCCCATTTAATTTCAATCTGTTTGCTTACTTTAAGAGCCCCCCATGTATTTTTGGCTACAATGGCCAATCCACTTTCAATCTCAAAAATTTTAATGACACCAGAAATATCACTGACACTCGCTTTGTTAAAAGATTTCAGTTTTCCGCCAAAGACAGGCGAATGAACCATTGTGGCATAAACCATTCCATCCAATTGAACATCCATGGCAAATTCTGCCGTTCCATTTATTTTAGAAAGAGTGTCCGTCCTTTTCACATTTTGGCCAATAATTGAAAAGTCTTTTTTGTCCTTCAATAATGGTTTTTTAGGTACTTTTTGTTGGCTGGCTTTTTCAGCTAATTCGCCATAGGATAATTCTCTCCCGGTTTTTTCGTGTATGACAATTCCATTATTTGTTTTGCATTCATTTTTAGAAACGCCCCATTCTTGCGCCGCCGCCATTACAAGCATTTCCCGGGCTGTTGCGCCGGCTTTTCTCAATTTTTTATATCCACCGGAGACTGAATTACTTCCACCGGTCATTTGCCAGCCGTACTTTTTTCGGTCCGCTGTTGCTTTTTCTACAACAACTTTTGAAAAATCCAGATCCATTTCTTCTGCAATAATCATGGGCAGAGATGTTAAAACGCCTTGGCCCATTTCTGATTTCCCAACCATGATTTGAACAATATTATCTGATCGAACTTTAATCCATGCGTTCGGTTCAAATAGATTTACCGCAACCGGTTTCCCATTCAGTTTATTGGTTGATGGTAAATAAAATCCAAGGACGAGCCCTGATCCTGCTGTGGAAACAACTTTAATGAAATCGCGTCTATTCATGGTCGCCTCCAATGCTGCTTACTTTATTTCCGGCGGCGCTTAAAATTGCTTTTTTAATCTGGGGATAAGTACCGCAACGGCAAATATTCATCTTCATAGCTGAATCAATATCAGATTCACTGGGATTTGGATTTCTGTCAAGGAAAGCAGATGCAGTCATGATTTGCCCCGACTGGCAATAACCGCATTGGGGAACATCCCCTTCCAGCCAAGCTTGTTGAATAGGATGGGGATTATCTTCAGTGAGACCTTCGATAGTTGTGATTTCACTATCGTCTTCAATCATATCAATGGCCGTTACACAAGATCGTGTCGCATCGCCATCCATATGAATTGTACAGGCGCCGCAGAGTCCGCGCCCACAACCAAATTTTGTCCCCGTATATCCCAGCGTATCCCGCAAAACCCACAGGAGTGGTGTATCATCATCCACATTTACCGTTTTCTGTTTTCCGTTAATATTTAGAATAAATTCACTCATGGGACTCCCGATAAGGTTGGTTTGAAAGCATGCGTTAACAAATTTTCATTTATTAATCGATTAAGTTATCACTTTTTGTTAAGGTAAAATTGCTCTTTTAAAGGTGTTAAAGGACGTCCCATCCATAGTGGTCTGCGCAATCCATCCGGATGTGTTTCCCGTTCTTTTGCCCACTCATTCCATTTTTTGAAATGCTCAAATGATTTATTTGTATCCACGAAAACATCTCCGTATTTCTCATCTGCATTTGGTTTAGAAATACTCACTTTCTGCAACCAGCAATGTGCACCAGATATGGGATCAGGATTTGCCGCATGGGTAATATTTTGATGAACGCCACCATCCCGCCACCAAACACGATTTGTATCCGGGTCTTTTGATTTCCACGGTTCGATCCCTTTCACCGTCTCCATCTTCCACTTTCCATCACCCATATTGTTAATATCAACTGTATTGGTCATAAGACGATTTCCCGCATCCTGTTGACGGCGCCATCGACCAATATGATGAGAACAAGCCACCACGCTGGGTTTAATGGCTTCCGTCACCCAAACTTTATCTACAAACCAGCCAATGGGTGTGGTGATTTTGAGTAAATCCCCATTATCCACGCCGAGTCGAGCCGCATCTTTCGTATGAATCCATATAGGATTTTTATGGGCAATTTCCGTCAGCCATTTTGCATTGGCCGATCGAGAATGAATATGGGTGGGTAATCTGAAATTGGGTAATAAAACACATTCATTTTTGCTCGTATCCATTTCGTCGGGATGCACATGACTTTTAATGCGATACCCCGGAGTGGCGTGTTCCGGATAACCGAAATCAACCATAGTTTGGGAATAAATTTCCTGTCGTTTGGATGGTGTAGGAAATCCACCAAAATTCTTTCCATCCACTTGAACGCCAACGATATTGCCATCTTTTTCAATTTGGCCGTTCTCTTTAACGGTGGCGCCATTCATGGTTTCATAATTTACAGCATCTTCATTTTTTACATACACTTCCGGGTCCACCAAGAAGGCGCCATATTTCCGCATGTATTCCAACGGGGTTAATCCTTCTTTTTTTGCAGTTTCAGGCAAACCATTCGTATGTTCAAAAATGTATTGATAATATTCATCTATATTAATTTTTTCGCCGTGGCGATAGGGACTCATAAAATGTTTCCGGATTCCCAAATCGCCGTCTTTATCAATCCGCCAGGAAAGTTCAATCCAAAATTCATCTTCTTCCCATACTTCGCCGGGATTTACTTCGTACGTGAATTCCACTTCTTTACCATCGCGGCGGGCTTTTTCTCGCAAAACCGGTTGACGAAAGGCAATCCAAACACCCGACTGTGTTTCATAGGAATTGATATCATGGCGTTCGGATGCGTGTCCCATGGGTAATACATAATCTGCGAAAAATGCCGTCTCATTCCAAGTCGGAGTCAAGGCAATATGGCACCCCACTTTTTCTGCATCAGATAACATTTCAATCCAAGAAAATCCATCAGGAAAAGTCCACACCGGATTAAACACACGGGTGAAATACACATCCATAGATCCGCGTCCATCCTTGATTAAATGGGGCAATATCTGACTCATTTCATAATGATTCAATGTGTATTCTTTCGGCCACGCCAATTCATTCCATGCATTCGGTCCTGGGGGAGAATCAAAAAATTCCGGATGAAATTTGTTCCATTCGCTGGGAGATGTTCCCCCTTCGGTTCCAACGGAACCGGTTAATACATTTAATAAATGTAACGTTCTCGAAACTTGCCATCCGCCTAAATTTCCGATGGAAGCACCCCGCCATACATGTGTGGATAATTTGCTACCTGCTTT
>JAYEFG010000231.1:0-14813 GCA_034658595.1 Fidelibacterota bacterium
AAAATGATCCACATAAATCAGTAAACAGCCGACTGTATTCCCGGCATATAAAATTGGAAACCCCATTAAAGTTTCACTTCCCCGCCAGGTTTGAGTACTCATGATTCCATCCCACCCAGGATTTTTATCGCTTTTTCTATTGATGGTTGGATTACTTTTTTTCAATATAGGGGCTATGATATCATTTCCGTCTTCAATAAAATCCTGAAAATCATCTATAGATTTTTCTTGGCAAGTGTATCCTTTATTCTCCGGGTCAATCATATAGATTGCCGCTGAAAACTCAGGATTAATATCCATGACTAAATTGAGGATCTGTAAAAGTAATTTATTATAGTGATCTTTTACAGTGGAAGAAAAGGATGGCTTATTTGCATTTATCACTGACTGACTATATTCTTCTAAATGGTCTTGGTTGGGTCTGAAAACCTGCGGAAATGCGAATGAAATGAAGACAATTACGAGTCCTCCGACAGTTATCCCCTTGAGGAGTAAAAATAAAATACCACTCTGATTGGGATAGATGAAAAGGATCAAAATAAGGAAAAAGAGGACAATGACGGCGATTTGTCGGTAAAATATCATACTAAAAAATAAAAATCCCTGGGTTGAAATACATCAACAACAGGGATTTTTTTGAAATTAATTTTCAGGCGAAATTTAACGCTGGTCTTTTACGAACTGAACCTTATCATCCAGCCTGAATTTTTTCTTTTTATTGAGGGTTGTATCTGCTGAATCACTTTCCGATGCGGCTAAAACTTCATTATTATTTGTTGGTGACATTGGATTGGTTGAAACCGGATTAAGTGATTCAGTCAAATTCTCTGTGAAAGCGGGGGCAATATCGAAAGATTTTTCATTTTCTGGCCAAAGGTTAAAGCCTACCGTAATAAACGATGCAACGAGCACTGTCATGATACCGGCATATAAGGGCGTAAACCCAAATAATGTTTTTGAAGGTCGTTCCACAATTTTTTTTGAGGGACGATTCTTTTCGAACTCAATTCTCCGGGATAAATTAGGCATAAAATTGTCTGATGTTTTGACATCAGACATATTTTTGATCGATTTCATAGTTAATCTAATCGAATCAACAAGGTTTTTTGCATCAGCATTTTCATTCATATATGATTCAAATGCCTTCCTTTCGGAAAGACTTAAGTCATTTTCTAAATATGCTGAAATGGCATCTTCAAACTGGTAGCGGTCCATCAATAAATGTTCTCCTATTTCAAATCTTTTAATTCTTTTAATTCTTTTTGAAGCTGAATTCTTGCCCGGTTAATACGGGATTTTACTGTTCCCAGTGGAACATCGACTATCTTACTGATCTCTTCATAAGAAAGTTCCTGTATATCTCGCAGGATTGTTACCGTCCTGAAATGGAGCGGTAATTTCTGGATTGCAGCCTGTATTTTTTTCTCAATGTATTCACTTTGGGCAACCACATCCGTCTCAGGCGTAACAGCTGGAAGTTCATAATCACGGTCTTCCGGTCCCATTTGACTGATATTGGTTACTTTGTGGTGCTTTTTCTTACGTAATTCTGTTTTAGCTAAATTCCCGGCGATGGTATAGATCCAAGTGGAAAACTTGGCAATATTCCGGTAGTAATGTTTATGCGTATATAGTTTAAGCATCGTATCCTGGACAATGTCTTCTGCCTGGTCAATATCCTTAACAAAATGGTATATAAATGTCATTAGTTTATCCCGATAGCGATTCACCAGTTCTATGTATGCCTGTTCATCACCCTTCTGGAATCGGGCAATCAATTCCTCATCCGTATACCGGAATTGATTATCCATTGTGAAGGGTTGCATAGACAAATTCGGTGATAGCTGATTCATCTTTTATTCTTGATGTTTTAAGCTGTTGATCAATATGCGCCAATCGCTTGAGAGCCAGAGTAATTTCTTTACTTGTATAGCGGTTTGCATAGCCGGGTAATTGCTTATTCACACTGGGTGATAGTCTGGTGTAACCCTTTTTTACATTATTTGTTCCCGAAGAAATTTTTAAAAATAATAATTCCTGGAAAAATTCTGTAAGAGGGTATAATAGATTAATCATAGACGTGTCCTGGGATACCAATGCACGACCCAATTCCAAAGATTCTTTTAGTTTTTTTTGGCCAAGATAATTGAAAAATTCGAATTGCCGAAATTTTCGTTTCCAGCCTGAAAACTGCTCAATATCTTCAAGTTTTACTTCATCATTTGATTCTGTTGAAATAGCAATTTTATCAATTTCGTTTTTTAAATGGTTGAGTGAATCGCCCGCAATTTCAACGAGGGATTTGATAATTTGATTTGATACGCGATTGATGCCATTATCCTTAAAAAAAGTATTAGCCCACTGAATCATTTCATTTTCAAAAGGTGTTGAACATGAAATAGGATTTACGATATCAATCAAGGATTCCAATAATTTATTTTTTGCACCATATTCGTCATGCATGATAACAAGGGTATGACCATCGGTTGGTCGCTGACAATAATCAAGAAATTCATCCCTAGCTTTTCCTTTTAATGCATTTGGATTTCGAAGTAAAAATAACTTCTTCGCACTAAAAAGATCGGCCGCAGTCAAATGATCCATGATATCCTTTGAACTCATTTCATCAGGAATAAGAACCATCTTTTGAATAGGATCATCTTTGAACAAAACTTTGATGAGTCTTTCTACAAATAATTGCTGGAGATATTGATCTTCGCCCATCAAAAAATAAACAGAACGGAGATCATACCCTTCTAAGGATTGTAATGCGTTGGTAATGGGGGTTGTATTTATTTTAATTCGTACCATTTCATACCATGAAATATGTAGTTATTCCAACTGTAATGCAATAATAGCCAAAGCGGTGGAACTTACCGCTTTCCAATAATCCCAATAACCATTTTAATGAAATATAACCAACAGCGAAGGAACTTGAAAAAGCCATTATTAATTGCGGAAAAGGAATAAGCTTAATACCACCCGATCGCACATCTAAAGCAGTCAATAAGCCGGCCCCAAAAATTACCGGTATGGCCAATAGGAAAGAAAACTTTGCTGCCTCTTTGCCTGAAATACCCAAGGCAAAACTTGTACTGATTGTCATTCCGGACCGTGATATTCCAGGTATTATGGCGATCGCCTGGGCCACCCCAATGACAGCACTCTTTTTCCAACTCAACTTTTCCTTTTTCTCGTTTAATTTTTGTGTGATCAATAAAACAATCCCCGTAAATATTAATGCGCCAGAAACTATTTGGATGGAATCAAATAGACTTGAAATAAAATCCTTTCCACTCAATCCAACGATGACCGCCGGAATGGTTCCTATCAGTAAATAAAAAATATATTTTTGTGTATCAGCAGTTTGAATAGTTTTAAATATTGCAGTTATTTCTTTCCAAAATACAAAAATAACGCTCAAAAGGGTCCCCAGATGGGTGGCAACCTCGAACACATTTCCGGGTATATTTACGCCTAAAAGTTCCTGTGCCAGGACCAAATGGCCAGAACTGCTGATAGGTAGGAATTCAGTTATTCCCTGAATAATGCCGAGTATGAATGCGTCTGAAAGTGTCATTTGGAAGAAAAATTGAGCATGAATTTATATGGATCAATAAAGAATAAAAAGAAAGACTAACGCCAGCCTGACATAGCGACCATTCTCCCTGCCTTTTCCCCTTCTCGGCGAAAAGAAAAATACAAATCACTTCGGCAATACGTACAGTCATCGTCAATCATAATATTCCCAGCAGGAACTCCGGACTCAATCAATTGATGTCTGACTACACTTTTTAAATCCACCATTTTGCGATTCCCCTTCCCAAGGACGGAGAAAGAAGAGTCAAATTGTTCACTGACTTCCGCTCCAACTTCAAAACAACATTGGTTAATTGATGGACCAATCAATGCCTTAATATCCGTCGATTTGCTTCCAGTTTTTTGAAGTTGATAGATAGCCTCTGCACTAATATTTTTGACTGTTCCTTGCCAACCAGAATGAATTAATCCCCAATAGTCAGTGGTCATATCAACTAAAAATAACGGAATACAATCTGCCACCTGAATACTTAATACAATTTCTTTTCTTTTTGAGATCACACCATCCGTTTCTTCCAAAAATCCTGGAGATTTAACATCACATACATTTTTTGAGTGAACTTGTTTAGGAATGACGATTGCGTTTTGATCAAATTGGAATGATGAAGCAAACCCCTTTCGATTCTCTAAAATTGAGTAATCATCTTGATTATATGAGAAAACAGCGCAAAAACCAATTTTGTCAAACCAATCAGAATAATCTTTGTGATTCACAGAAATTTTCTAGGGGTTTTGTGCAACAACTAAACGGAGGGAATCACCATGGATTACACCCAGATGGATAAATCCCCGGCCATCAAACTCCAATATTTGAAAGGCGGCATTAATATGCGGATTTGATCGGTCTGGTGAATAGTAAAACCCTTCACCAGAATAAAAATCAATTGATTCCAAAGATTGACTGACCGATTGTCGTGTTTGGGATTCAAGGTCCAATAGGGTCAATAATTTTGCTGTGTTATGACCGCGATAATATGTATTCAGCAATTCACCTTCATACTCCAGTGAATCAACTGTCGCTTTATAAAAATTTGTAATGATAGACATCCCCTTCAGGTGAGGACCAATATTTTCCTTTTGGAGAATACTGGAGTTTTGCCAGTGGTCGTTCCCGATAATTTTGGTATTTAGATTATACATTGGAATTTGAGGACCAATGTATTCCAAATCATTTTTATTTATTGGTAGATAAATGCCTTGGATTGTAGTCAATACAACTTTTGCCGAATCTGATGAAGACATTTTTTCCTTTTCCGGTTCGGGGAGATCGAAAAAATCATCCGCTGAAATGTCAAATAAGGCATCCAGGCTGTCAATTTCCATTCCGAGGGCTTGATCAAAGGAATCCTCTTTCGGGAGTAAACTGAAAGCCACTTTTCTGATAAACTTGAACTGCCGTCTCAAGTTTTTAGGCTGGCCGGAATACCATTCAGTGACAACAATTGTACCGCCTAATCGGTCAACTTCTTGGATAAAAGCATCTGTTTGAACTTCCCCAAATTTATCTGACGGGGCAAGAACTGCCAAACTATCCAAGCCGAGTATATTTATTGCATAATTCGCTGCAGCTTTAGCTTGCATGGCAATAGTTGAATTGATTTGATAAACGAGATTATTAATTTCACTTAAATCATTTTGCTGGAGGTGGGATACAATAATTGGGATGTTCGTTGATTCCAATGAACTGGCAATTGTAATAGAAGACTGATCATCCATCGGAGATATAAGCGCTGAGATTTGATTGAGACTGGCCAAATTTTTTGCGACCTTAATCGTCTCAAGATCATCACTCCGGCTGTCCTGAACTAAAATAAATAATCTTTGCTTGGCAGACCCGTTTGAATTATTACCATCATAGAAACCAGACAAAAATGCATCTCCCGTTTCGCCATGAATTCCCGACATTGGTATTACAATGCCAACCGTCATCACCGGTCTTGGGGGCTCATAAGTCGCCCGCAATAGATTTTCATATAAGGGATAAAATATATCAGGAAGTTGGGTTAAATCAACTTGGTTTAAAGCCAGTGCTCCATCATCCGGATGTCCGTTTAGAATTTGAGAATTTGCTTTAGCAATAAGGTGGACATTCCTGATTTCAGTATCTACTTCAAGTGTCAAAAGTTCATCTAAAAGCGTATCGGGTAAACGAATCTGGATAAGGTGTTGAATTTTTGAATCAACTTTTTGGTTAAAGTCTAACGCAACAGAAAGCTTCTTTGCACGGTGATACATTCGGTAGGCCGATGAATAATTTCCTTCATTTACATACAAATCACCAAGGCTCTCCATTACATTTTTCATAAATTCGCTCTCGGGATATTTTTCAAAGAATCGGCGAGTTGATTCTTTGGCTGATTGGTTCCGGTTTAATCCAATTTGTGCCTTGATTAATAACAACAATGTTGGTTCGGTGAATTCACCGGATTCAATCGCTAATATTTTTTCCAGGATGGTTTCACTCTTGGCATACATTCCTTCATTATAGTATTCAACCGCTTGGTTAAACTGGCGTTCAATCAATTTGTACTGAATCCAATTTTGTCCAATTACAAGGTTAAGGATAAGAAGTAAAATAGTTTTTCTGACGATTATCATTTTTTTGCAGAGATGTCTTTTAAAACCCACCCTTTTGGATCAATGACTGGTGGTTTGTTCGGTTTTTTATCAAAATCAAATTGAAATTCATTTTCTCTCCGGTTAATCTCAATTGACCTGCAATCATTCTCCCAGCAAATTTCAGTTGGTATTTTAAATACCGGCCAAGCTGATTTTTGGGTTTGCAGAATTCTAATTTTCATAATGCCGTTTGTTCCATCGTTTGATTCCCAATTTTCTTCCAGGGATAGGATGGGATATCCCGGCATATAAATCCACTGTTGAAAGAACCAATTTAATTCCTGCCCCGATGTTTCTTCCATCACTTTTTGAAAATCTTCAGTTAAAACGGCTGAATGAATGAATCGCCTGTAATAATTCTGTATGCCTTTGAAAAATAATTCATCGCCCTGAATCCCCCGCAGCATGTGCAGCACCCAACCACCCTTAGGATAATTATTGGAATTTAAAAGTTTGAATAGATCTTTTTCATCCGGATCAATTACAGGTTTGTTTGTTACCTTAGATTTGATGACACGTTTCCGGCTTCCTTCCATTCGTTTTTTGAAATCATCCACACCATCAGCATGTTCGAAAAATAAGGCGCCAAAATATGTAGCGAATCCCTCAGATAACCATAGATGATGCCAATTCGATTCAGTAACAGCATCACCAAACCATTGATGGGCAATCTCATGGGAAACAGTCCCTTCAATATTTCGACCTTTCGCAATGGCATTTTCTGAATAAAAAATTGCCGATGCATTTTCCATGCCGCCATAGCGCGTTGAGGACTGCACATTGGCGAGTTTTTCAAAAGGAAAGGGACCAATTGTTTTTGTGAAATAATCCACCATTTCTGCGGCACGGCGGAAGGAAGCTCCAGCTTTTTCAACATCTTCCGGATATACCCAATAGGTCACTTCCACACAACCATCTTCTCTGTGGGATGCTGGCGCCTCACCACATGCAGCCAATCCAACTGTCCGGATCTCCATATCAGCCGCACCAATTACCATATTGTAGGGAGAGATGGGCACAGTCACTTCCCATTCCCATGTGAGGCGGTCCTCTTTGGGTCCAATAGCATTTTGGGGTGTTTCGACAGGTCGATTGGTCTGGTATCCATTGGCGATGACCTCCCATTCTACGGGCGCATGGACCGTATAATTCACTGTCGCCTTGTCAGAAGGATGGTCGATGGATGGGAGCCAAAATCGTGTTCGATTCGGCCAATTATCCACAAAGGCGGTTTGGGCTCCATGGACGTTTTTCCCAATGATCAGGCCATCATCCGGTTTACCTTCGTAGAATATTTCAACTGCAACAGTATCACCTTTTTGATAAGATTGAAGTGGAATTTGAATGACACCTTTTTGGTGTTCATATTTCACCTTTTTCCCCTTGATGGCAATAAAATTAATCTCCAATCCCGTAAAATCTAATGGAAGAAGGGGTGAATCTTCTTCGATGAAAACATTTAATTTTACCAGCCCTTCTATCCAATCAGTCTTTTCTCCTATACCAATTTCCACATCATAATGGAGGGCATTTACACCGGGTGCGTATCCTCCCGGATGGGGCGCAACACCGGCCTCGATTGGCTCTGGCTCTTGGCCTTGTAAACCAAAAATAGAAAATAAAAGAACGGTTTTTATGAACGAGCGGTAACTCTTTTTAGATATGAAATTTGGTGTTTTCACTTAAGAAGTTAATCCGATATCCAACATCAGACCACTAACTAAGGATGAATAAATATTAAAAAATGTTAAAGGTATCTAGGATTGTGATTTTAACCACAATTTGAGGTATCCTGAGTACCAACATTTTTATCGAGACAAGATGGATAGGGTGGACAAAGCTTGTTATTAGAAATCGAAAAAAATACCGTAAGGTTTGAGTAAATATCACACAGACTTTCAGGTATCTTACCTGTGAGTTGATTGGCTGATAAATTTAGCCCATATAGAATTTTCAATTTCCCAAGCTCTGAAGGAATTGAACCCGTGAGTTGATTGGTGGCTAAACCTAACCCTTCCAGGTTTGACAAATTACCAATCTCCGGGGGGATTGCGCCTGAGAGTTGATTTGTATTAAGTAAAATATGAGTCAGGGAGGTCATGTTACCTATATCCGGGGGAATTGCGCCTGAGAGTTGATTACCGGCTAAATTTATTTTTTTCAGTTTAGTCAGTTTACCGATCTCGGGAGGAATGGATTCTGTGAGTTGATTTGCATCCAATCTCAAAAAGGTCAAATCGGTCAAATCTCCTATTTCAGGAGGGATGGGTCCTTTGAGATTTTTTGAGGTTAAAACTAAACTATCTGTATCCGCGATTGAATAACATTCACCCCACAGTTCAACTTCACCACTATCACATGAGATATCATCACCTGATTTTTTATCTTCACAGCCCAAGTAAATCAGAAATAAGATTGAAAGTAAAAGGGTTAGTTTCTTCATTGTAGCTCCTGTTTAAACTTACAAAATTTTATCCTATAAAAAAATATCCCGCGGTTTGGGGTTAGAGCATAATTTATCGTCATCTCAATTTGTTAAAAAAATGGATTTGATATTGGTAAGAGTAGACAAACGGTCAATACAATGATTAACTTTATATAATTCTTCCTTTTTAGGAGAGTAACTATCTGTTAAGTAAATATTTTTCCCACTTATTGAATAACCATGTGTTATTCCAATATTTTCTCCACTTATTGAATAACCAACTGTTATTCCAACATTTTTTTGTGAATGAACAATAGATAATGAATTGATCAGAAATATAATAATTGGTAGAAAGTTAAGTTTTCTCATATCACACCCAATTTACAAAATATTATTCTATAAAACACAAAACCCCAAAAATAATGGGGTTTATTGAGAATAATAAAAGTCTGTAAGTCTTGTTATTGTTATACTTACTCCACCGTGACACTTTTCGCCAAATTCCTCGGTTGATCTACGTGGCATCCCCTTAAGACTGCTAAATGATAGGCCAACAATTGAAGAGCAATGGATGCCAGTAATGGAAAAATACGTGGATGCGTTGAAGGAACATCTATGATATAATTGGAAATATTTTCTAAATCTTTTGTCCGTTTATCGGTGACTGTAATAACAATACCCTTTCGCGCTTTAACTTCCTGGATATTAGAAAATACTTTTTCATAAGTGCTATCGTGGGGCGCTAGGAATACAACAGGCATATTTTCATCGATCAATGCAATGGGGCCGTGTTTCATCTCCGCCGCAGGATATCCTTCAGCGTGAATATATGAAATTTCTTTT
Organism: Fidelibacterota bacterium; assembly: GCA_034658595.1. Lineage (GTDB taxonomy): Bacteria > Fidelibacterota > Marinisomatia > Marinisomatales > TCS55 > TCS55. The sequence goes on from JAYEFG010000231.1 coordinate 9,488, forward strand.
AGTTTCAACGCCCCTTCTAAAGCGACGGGAAAATTCAACCCCCGGCCCAAATACAAATAATTATCAGCCTCAATAGTTGATTTTGCAACCTCCAAAATTTTATCCGAACTGTGGAGAACTTCTTGTACATGGCTTCCAACATTAAGCAGTGCTTGAGAAAATTTTTGACCTGCGAAAACCGAAACACCATTCTTTCTACCAAAACATAATGATAATAAAAACAGAACAGTCACCTGCGCTGTAAAAGCCTTCGTGGAAGCAACCCCAATTTCAGGCCCGGCATGGGTATAAACGCCACAATCTGTTTCACGGGCGATGGAAGATCCAACCACATTGCAAATACCAACCGTCAAGGCACCAAACTCCTTTGCCTTTTTGATCGCAGCCAGAGTATCCGCAGTTTCGCCTGATTGAGAAATGGCAATAATAATGGTTCGGCTATCTATAATTGGTTTTCTATAGCGAAATTCCGAGGCATATTCTACATGGACCGGAATGCCTGCATATTCTTCCAATAAATATTTTCCCATGAGCCCCGCATGCCACGATGTGCCGCAGGCGGTGATATAAATTCGGTGTGCTCTTCGGATTCGATCCATATGATCATTAATTCCACCCAAATGAGCAGTGCCATCTTCAGGATTGATTCGCCCCCGCATCGTGTTTGTAATTGTATTCACCTGCTCATGAATTTCTTTAAGCATATGATGGGGGAATTCGCCTTTTTCAATTTCCTCTATGGAAAATTCAATTTCAGTGGCAGTTTTATTAATGATAGTGTTATTCTTTATAGATCGGATTTCATGGCCGGACTTTGTGATTGTGACAATTTCACTTTCATCCAAATAGACTACATTGCGTGTATGTTCAACAATGGGAGAGGCATCACTGGCGATGAAATATTCATTTTCTCCCAGTCCGAGCACGAGTGGACTGCCATAGCGTGCCGCCACCATTTTTTCCGGTTCATCACTGCAAAAAGTTACGATTCCATAAGCGCCAACAACCTGGTTTAAGGCAACTTGGACTGCTTGCTCAAAGGGGAGTCCATCAGAATGATAAATATCTGAAATGAGCTGTACGAGGACTTCCGTATCAGTATCACTCTGAAATTGGATGCCTTTTTCCTCAAGAATTTGTTTTAAGGATGCGTAGTTCTCAATTATGCCGTTGTGGATAATTGCGATTGTACCTGTGTGATCCCAATGGGGGTGTGCATTTTCATCATTGGGTTCACCGTGGGTTGCCCAGCGTGTATGGCCCATTCCAATCGATCCCTTCAGGGTTGAATCATCAACTTGTTTATCCAATTCCGAAACTTTTCCCGCTTTTTTAATCGATTGGGCACCATTATTACCCATAACGGCAATACCCGCTGAGTCATACCCGCGATATTCGAGGCGTTTGAGCCCATTCAAAAGAATTGGAACGGCATCCTGTTTACCGTAATAACCGACTATTCCACACATTTCTTTAATTGTTAATTATTAATGATATATTAATAATTAACTTTCCTTTCTATCTTTGGCTGTTATGATAATTTTTGTAAGTATTTTAATAATTTCTGTTGCATCATTATTGATGCTTTCAAACTCTGTTTTTATCAAGTATTTCCTTTTCTCTCATAACTCAAGCCAAAATAATGTTTCATTTGCCCCTTTCTGGGCAATTGCCAACTTATGAATAAAATCAGCTTTACTTTCTGCATGTGCAGATTCTCTAATCATTGCACCAATAGCAGTCCCAGATCTTAATAATTGTTTACTCATTTAGATATTCTTTTTTGTCAAAATATAAATATTGATACAATTTTACTATTCTAACCGCAAAATCCAAGCTTTTATCTTTAACAATATTTTTCTTCATATCAGGTCCAATTAACAATTATTTTCATTCCCACTCAATTGTTCCCGGCGGTTTTGAGGTAACATCATAGACTACCCGGTTCACACCTTTCACCGAATTAACAATTTTATTGGAAATTTTTGATAACACTTCATCGGGCATTCGAAACCAATCTGCAGTCATACCATCACTACTGGTAACGGCTCTCAAACCCAATAAATGTTCGTAGGTCCTTTGGTCACCCATGACACCCACCGTTTTTACCGGAATGAGAACAGCAAATGCCTGCCATATTTCATCATAAAGCCCTTCCTCATGAAGTGTATTTATATAAATATCGTCTGCTTCTCTTAAAATATCAAGCCTGGACTTTGAGATTTCACCGATCACCCGAACAGCTAAGCCCGGACCGGGAAAGGGATGGCGATTGATCAATAAATCCGGCAGGCCTAATTCTCGACCAACATTGCGCACTTCATCCTTAAAAAGTTCGCGCAGCGGCTCAACCAATTCAAACGCCATATCTTCGGGTAATCCACCTACATTATGGTGACTCTTTATTACATGAGCAGATTTTCCAATACCGGCACCGCTTTCTATTACATCGGGGTAAAGCGTTCCCTGGGCAAGAAATGATACTTCCCCAATTTTGGCGGCGACTTTTTCGAATGATCGGATAAATTGTTCACCAATTATTTTTCGTTTCTTTTCTGGTTCAACAACTCCAGACAGTTTAGATAAAAAAATATCCGATTCATCAAAGGATAAAATATTGACACCAAGACCGTCTTTCAACGCGGCGACACAATGAGCCGCTTCATTTTTTCGTAGAAGCCCATGATCAATTAAAACAGAGGTGCATTGCCCGCCCACCGCCCTGTGCATCAACGCCCCGACAACAGATGAATCCACACCGCCGCTGACGCCACCGACCACGTTCCCATCATCCACTTGATTTCGGATCAAATCCACTTGTTCATGAATAAAATTTCCAGCCGTCCAAGTGGGTTCACAATGGGCGATCTTAAACAGAAAATTATTGATAATTGATTCACCTTCAACCGTGTGAACCACTTCCGGGTGAAATTGAGTCGCATATCTTTTACCTTCATCATTGGCCATTGCCGCCACAATTCCATTGGAGGATTCAGCCAAAATCGCCCAGCCTTTAGGCACATCCTGAACTTTATCCATATGACTCATCCAAACTTGGGTTCCGTCTGAAATTCCCTTGAGAATGGATTCCGGTTTCTGCACATGAATATTGGCAAAACCGTATTCTCCTTTCGTCCCCGGTTCAACTTTTCCGCCATAATGATAGGCTAATAACTGCAAGCCGTAACAAATTCCCAAAATTGGGATATTTAAGTCAAAAATATTCGGATCATATTGGGGAGCTTTAATTTCAAACACACTGTTGGGGCCGCCGGAAAGAATCACTGCTTTGGGCTTTCTTTCCATGATGGAATCTACCATGGTTTCAGAGGGTAATATTTCCGAGAATACGTGCTGTTCGCGAATCCTCCGGGCAATCAATTGGGTGTATTGCGATCCAAAATCAAGGATGACAACGCCCCCTGCATGCAGTTGACTCAATCGAAACTCCACTCTGCCAATTCAGCCATATAATCCAAGTTCGTCATTTGCAATTGTAACGGTGTGATACTCACATAACCCTCTTTCAAGGCTACCCCATCACTTTTAATATCTGTATCAGGATTTTTGATCTGGCCGGTCATCCAATAATACAATCGGCCCCGTGGATCTTCCCGTTTTTCAAAACTGTCCTTGAAATAGATTGAACCCTGATGGGTGACCTGATATCCTTTGAATTCCGCTTCAGGGATATTAGGGACATTCACATTCAGCAGCGTACCGTTTGGTAGATCCTTATCTAATACAGACTGAACTACTTTTTGAGCCACAATTTTCGCTCCGGACCAATCTCCACCTTTGAGTGAATTCAAACTGATCCCAATGGATGGAATCCCCAAAAATGTTCCTTCTGTTGCGGCAGAAATGGTGCCAGAATACAGCAGACTTTGCCCGATATTTGCACCGGCGTTAATACCTGAAATGATAATATCCGGTTTTTCATCCATGATAGCTTTTACAGCAATTTTAACCGAATCAGCCGGAGTGCCATTTACTGCGTAACCTTGAAAGCCCCCCGATCTTTTAACTTTTTCAATTCGTATCGGATCCGAAAGTGTAATCGCATGGCCCACCGCACTTTTTTCTGTATTTGGTGCGACGACTATCGTATCACCAATTTCCGACATGGCTTCCCACAGCGCATATATCCCGTCGGCAAAAATGCCGTCATCATTGGCAATTAAAATTGAAGGGCGGCTCATGGATTGAGCATCTTTATGATATTAGATAAAATTTCTTTCATGTTCTCCCGTGGAACGATATGGTCAACAAATCCCTTATCCTGGAGAAACTCCGCCCGCTGAAATCCTTCCGGTAAATCCTCTCCAATAGTCTGTTTGATTACTCTCGGACCTGCAAACCCAATCAAAGCTCCCGGTTCAGCTAGTATTATATCACCTAACATACCGAAACTGGCAGTAACTCCTCCGGTGGTTGGATCGGTCAGAATGGGAATATATAATCCACCCTCTTCCTGGAACCGCGCCAGTTTTGAACTGGTTTTTGCTAATTGCATCAATGATAATGCTGATTCCTGCATCCGTGCGCCACCTGAAGCACAAACAAGGACAAAAGGCATTTTTTTCTCCCTGGCGAGATCTACAGAACGAGAAACCAATTCACCCACAACCGAACCCATACTCCCTCCGATGAAGTTGAAATTCATAACGCCAAGAATGATGTCATTTTTATTTATTTTCCCGGAATAGCAGTTAACAGCATCATTCTGTTTAGTCTTGGACATAGCTGTTTCCAATTGGTCTGTATATTTTTTCCCTGCCTTGAATTTGAGTGGATCAGCAGATTTTACAGTTGAGAATAATTCTTTTATGCTACCCTTATCTAATAGGAGATCACGATATATGGTTGGAAACACACGGAAGTGATGCCCGCAATGCCGGCATACAGAATGATTTTTATCCAGTTCAGGTTTATATTGGATCTCTGAGCAGGAAGGACACTTGATCCACAGTCCGCTGGGAATATCTTTTTTCCCCAGTTCAGCGATATTTTTTTCTTTACGACGAAACCAAGCCATGTGTTTTTACTTTTTTGATCATTACCACTGCGTCCTCACCCTCAGAATAATAACTTTCTCGTACATCAGTTTCTTCGAACCCGAAATTCAGATACAAATTTATAGCGGGGAAATTAGACCGTTTCACTTCTAAAAACACGTCAACATATTTAAGATAATCGTTTAATATTTTCCTTAAAAATTGTCTCCCATAACCCCGATGCTGATAAACTATATCCACAGCTATATTTAAAATATGTGCTTTATTTTTAACCAGATGGGCGAAAAAATACCCTAACGTATCTCCAT
>JAYEFG010000232.1:0-4050 GCA_034658595.1 Fidelibacterota bacterium
AATGGTAAACAAAAATCAAGGTATTTAACCAAAGGACAATTTCATGTGGGTAGTTTTGATTGGTCTCCAGAAGGTAAAAGGATTGTATTTGACCATATGGAAAACCCTACTGCCAATGCTTGGACAACTTACGATATCTCTGTAGTGAATGTGAATACGGGTTCCAAAAGGTTGTTGGTAGATTGGGCTGGGTCTGATCGTTCCCCCAAATATTCCCCTGATGGCAAATTCATTGCCTTCATATCTGATGGAGGCAACCCCACTTGGGGAAGAGAACATTTTGCTTATGTGATCACTGCCAAAGGCGGAAAAGAACGGCAATTACCAGCCACACCCAGTCGTTATGTCAGTAGCATCACAGGTTGGACACCCAACGGCACTTCTGTAATCACGGTTGAATCAAACCGAACATCCCGCCGATATTTTAATATTCCCCTTGCTGAAAATGGTGTGACCCGTTCTTTTACACCGGGGGAAGGGAATTACGGTAGTTTATCTTATAATAAAAATGGCCAGATGGCCTTCGTTCATGAAAAGACCAATACACCCGGGAACGTGTTTACGGGAGACGTTGATAATTTTAAACTGAAACAATTGACCAGTGTGAATCAAGATTTCGCGGATATGCCCCATGGAAAAACCGAAGTGATCCGCTGGAGGTCCGCTGACGGTATGGAAATTGAAGGCCTACTCACCTATCCCCTTAATTACCGAAAAGGGAAAAGGGTACCTCTCGTTCTTAACATCCATGGCGGCCCCGCAGGTGTATACACAGAAGGGTATACGGGCCGCAGTTCCGTCTACCCCATCCAGGCCTACGCCCAGGAAGGGTATGCTGTATTGCGGGCTAACCCCAGAGGATCCAGCGGTTATTCAAAAGAATTTCGTTTTGCCAATCGTTCAGATTGGGGCGGCAAGGATTACCAAGACCTCATGACTGGTGTGGACCATGTGATCAATATGGGCGTGGCTGATGCCAATGATCTTTACGTCATGGGATGGAGCTACGGCGGATTCATGACTTCGACGGTGGTAACCAAAACAGACCGGTTCAAAGCCGCCAGTGTCGGTGCAGGAGTCCCCAATCTCATTGGGATGCTCACCACAGATATCCACGACTTTATTCCCTGGCATTTTGAAGGGGAAATGCATGATAATATTGAAAAATATATTAAACATTCAGCTTTGTTTCATGTGGATAATGTTACCACTCCAACCCAGGTGATTCATGGTGAGAATGATATGCGAGTACCGATTGCACAGGGTTATGAATTCCACCGGGCCATCAAGCGAAAAGGTGTGAAAACTGAAATGATTGTTTACCCCAGAATGCCCCATGGGTTGCGGGAACCAAAATTCATTCAGCATTGTGGTGAAGCTATCATGAAATGGTTTGAGGATCACAGCAAATAGAGGAGGTTTTATGATGAAAAACCTGATTGTTTTTCTTTTCGGATTATGTGTTTTACTTAGTTGCAAATCCAGGCAGAAAGTGGAATATTTACAATCCGAAAAATTTGCTGCACAAAATCTACCCTTCTCTGAAGCGGTCCGTGTTGGGAATATGCTATACCTTTCAGGACAAGTAGGCAACAAACCCGGAGAAATGCATGTGGTCCCCGGCGGTATCGGTCCTGAAACACGGCAAACTATGGAGAATATCAAGGAAGTGGTAGAGCGCTATGGTTCATCCATGGATAAAGTGGTGAAATGTTTATGCATGCTTGAAGATATCAACGAATGGGCAGAGATGAGCGCCGAATACGTGAAATTTTTCCCAGATCATAAACCGGCGCGATCTGCCTTTGCCGGTAGCGGATTGGCCCTGGGTGCCAAGGTCGAGATCGAATGTTGGGCAACCATAAATTAGGAGAAAGTTATGAAAAAAGAAATGACAAGACGAGACTGGCTAAACCGAAGTGTCACTGCTTTAGGTGGTTCATTTATCGGTGCTATGGCCGGTATAAATCCATTGGCGGGCGCCTCAACAAAACCATCTGCCAATGAACCGGTACGGATGATGTTTAACGAAAATCCTTACGGGCCATCCCATATTGCAAGGAGGGCCATGCGAAAGGCATTTTCAGAAGCGAATCTGTATTCAATGCGTGGAGCGAAGGCAGAGTTTAAAACACTTATGGCGAAACTTAATGGCGTTACATCAGATCATATTGCCGTTGGTTTTGGCTCCGGAGAGATCCTGAAAAAAGCTGCTCTCATGAACGGGATAGACAAAGGGGAGTTGGTTTCTCCCGCACTTACATTTGAGACGATTAACCGATATGCTAAAACCATGAAGTCCAATGTGAAGCGGATACCCATGACGGATCAAATCGGCATCGATCTGGATCGCATGGCTGATGCCGTGGGGCGGAATACCAAACTGGTGTATCTCTGCAACCCCAATAATCCCACCGGTGCCCTCATGCACACAGCACAGTTGGAATCTTACTGCAAGACCATATCCAAAAAAGCCACAGTTTATGTGGATGAAGCCTACCACGAATATGTGACAGATCCCAATTACCGTTCCATGATGGACTTGGTGAAACAAGGCTATAATATTATTGTTTCCAGGACTGCTTCAAAGGTTCACGGCCTTGCGGGTCTGAGAGTTGGTTTTGCCATTACCACGCCGGAGATTGCCAAGCGGATGGAATCCTATCTTACCGATTCACTGAATATTGTGGGACTTCGGGCAGCCATCGCTTCTTATAAGGATTCAAAATTCCAAACATTCAGTATAGAACAAAATAATAGAGCTAGAAAGGTCGTTACAGAGTTTTTGGATGTAAAAGGAATCCAGTATTTAGATTCCCAAACCAATTTTATTTTCATCAAAACGGGGATGGAAATCACGGACTTTCAGCCTGGTATGGAAAAACACGACGTTTTGGTTGGGCGGCCATTTCCGCCTTTTACTGATTGGTGTCGCTTGAGTATGGCTAAGCCGGAAGAAATGGAACGGTTCAATTCGGGCATGGATAAGGTGCTAGGATAAGAATGCTCGTATCTATTTTTCTGATTGGAATTCTTATGGGTCAATCACCAGACAACTATGGCGACCTCCAGGATCTCTTCCGGGATTGGCGGTCCTTTGAAAATCCCCCGCTATTTAATGGAGCGCCGGACTATACCGTACGACAATTTAAGAAACGGCAGCGCCCGTTCAAGTCACTCCAAAAACGGTTGGCGAATATTGATACCACTGGCTGGCCCGTGTCTATGCAGGTGGATTGGCAGATCGTAGAAGCAGAAATGAACGGGTACGATTTCAACCGTCGTGTCCTCAAGTCTTGGGAAAGGGATCCTGCCTTTTACCGGACCGTGTGGATGTATCAAAGCGATGTGCCCGCCCATGAAGGACCCACCAACCACGCTCTCTTGGAATACTGGCAATACACCTTTCCCTTAAAGGGAGAAGCCAAAGCCAAATTCCTGAGGGAGTTGAAATTGATCCCTGCATTTTTGGATCAAGCCCGTCGAAACCTGACAGGAAATGCCCGCGATCTGTGGGTGGCCGGTATTAATGATATCCGAAGCCAAGGGAAGGACTTAAAAACGATAGAGCAACAACTCTTGAAATACCAAGATAAGCGAGCTGATGAAAACCTATTAGTCGCCGTGGAAAAAGCTCAGGTGGCCAATGACAATTTTATAAAATGGTTAGAAGCGCAAGCGCCGAAAAAAACAGGACCATCGGGCATTGGTAAGGATAATTATAGTTGGTACCAGAAAAACGTCCATCGTGTGCCCATCACTTGGGAAGAAGAGGTTCAACTGCTCCAGCGGGAACTGGACCGGGCCTGGTCTTCCCTGAAACTGGAAGAGGAGCGAAATAAGTATTTGCCCCCACTAAAAGCGGCTGATACACCGGAAGAATTTGCGGAACTCACGGAAAAAGGTGTTCAGCGCATGATGCGGTTCTTGAAGGACAATGAAATCATGGTGATCAAAGACAACATGGAGCCGGCACTGCGGGAACATATGGGGAAATACGTGCCGAAGGATAAGCGGAACTTTTTCTCCATTGGTCTCCATATGGATCCA
>JAYEFG010000233.1:0-14649 GCA_034658595.1 Fidelibacterota bacterium
ATCAGGTCATCAGCGATTGTAATACCAATGCATCGATTTCTTTGCCCAAAGATTGGTTACAGATCGACAATCTCACCTTAGGTGACCTTGGTAAAATAGCCCATAGTTTTATTGCACGGTTTAAAGCCGGTGTTGGCCGGACCCGTCAGGAACGGGATACTGCCGACTGGGCCTCCATCAAAAGTCACGCCTCTCAAGGAGCGCCCATGGCACCTGTTGGTGATGGTGACTACTGGTGGTCCCGCACACAGTACTATACCGGTGTCTCTAGAAGTTGGGGACGTGCCGATTACAAGATGATTGGCCCTGCTGATAAATCTACCGGCTATGCTAACTGGCTCGGCGATGGCAGCGACGCTACGATTGCAGGACGTAAGGCATATACCATGGATACGGATGATGCTCGAATCTCTGGTGGGTTAGATGCAGATGGTAAACAAACTCAGGGTCTTTATATGGTGAATGAATACCGTACACGATATATTGCCTCTCGCGGTACTTATCATCAAACCTACTATGCGTTGAATAAATTAAGAACGTATGCGGTAGATCAAGGCCTTCAAGGTCCCATGCACGATATTACCCAGGCTGAGATGGACCTTCTGCAGGCGGAAGCAGCGCTTCGTTCCGGTGATGCAGCTGGGGCTGCAACGCTCATTAACAATACCCGTGTTGGTAATGGTGCCTTAACGGCCGCCGCCGCCGGTGATGGGATTGGTTCTGTATCTGATGCAGCCAATGCACTTGATGGTGGTTCATTGTGGGCTAAGTATAAGTATGAGAAAATTCTTGAAGATATCTTCTACCATCCTTATACCGCGTATGCCAGCCGTCGCGGTTGGGGTGATCTGGTTCGTGGTACACCAACAATGCTACCAATACCTGGCAAAGAACTCGAAATCTTGTTAATGGAAAACTATACCTTCGGTGGTGTGGATAATATTGGGAACCCGGGTACAGCAGGTAAGATCCGCAATAATGGATATAGAAGCCACGGATTTAATATTGAATGGGAAAGAAAAACACAGCTGAATAAAGCGGATTTACATTAAATCCTGATTAAAATTAAGCTAAAAAAAGGCTCCGCATTTGCGGAGCCTTTTTATTAATATTCATATATGATGTTAAAGAAAAAAATATCGGCTTCCTTGTTACTTTTCGCTTTTCTATGGATTGGATGCAGTGGTGTCCCATCTGGCGCCATAACAGAATATCGAACAACGGTTGGTACGGCCACTATAGATGATTTTAATATGTTATCAATTAAAATATTGAATCGACATCGTTACCTTGTGGATCGTACACTGGATAGAGGCATGGGTGTTGTAATCGAATGTAAGTATGAATATCCTGGTATTTCTAATGAAGAAACGCTGAATGGTATCCGAGAAATCAGATATATACTAACTGTTGAAGCAAGGGCGAAAGGTACCGGCGGCGGTATGTTTACTGTCCGGGCGATTACACGTTCTTATGGACGGTTCGGCGGGAGTGAAGACTGGGTGGATATTCCAATCAACGATGAAACCAAGCGCCGTGTTAAATCATTTGCTAATGATTTAACAACAGAATTCGAAAATAAAATCCGTTCTTTTTAATTCATTAACACAAAAAATAGTTTATAAAAAAGCCCCAGTAGGAGGGCTTTTTTATTCTATCAAATTAATTATCACCTCATCATAGGATGTCACGTCCTGTAAGAGATTTGATATTAGATTGGCGCCTAAATTTTAAACTCTTGTGAAAAATTCCTCTCTGGAGAGGAGCTTCCCGATTATCGGGAAGGGGTGTGTTTAAAAGATTAATCTTTTTTAAAAAGTTTGCCCAAAAAATACGGCATTCAGAAACAGCCCGTTTGTGCCATACCAAAAAGCCCGGAAGTTGGGGTTATCAGCGAATAAAACAACATGTCCCCGGCCTTGCCTGCGGGCAATGATGGATGCACTTCCTTTGATTCCAGCTAATTTTTCTTCTGAAATATAACCGCTGAGCAAAGGCTCGTTGGTATAGCGCCCCACATTTGCGGCTGTCTTGGCTGATAACTCAAAGAAAGCGTCCCCACGACGGAAAACCGGTGCTGATTTTCCATATCCAAAAGCGATGGGATGGGTGTTGTCTAAAGTAATTTTGAAAATTGCGCCGCCGATACGCTGGGCACCGGTAACATTTTGGACATGGTCGTAGGGGATATCTAATGTGTCTTTTTTCGCTTTCTTCAGTTTCTCATCAAGCACCTTTTTATTCACTGCCCATTTTGATCCTGATTGGGTAGCGATCAATGTGCCCCCGTTGCTGATCCACGATTTTAGGTTTTTGATATCGGTGGAATCCAAATTGGTGTAAGATCCGTCTGCGACAACGATGGTGTTGTATTTAGCTAATTTCTGCTCATTTAATTTTTTTGCATTCAGCAATGAAACGGGAATTCTCATGCGGAAATTCAACAGGTGCCAGGCTTCTCCAACCCCGTAAGATGAAGTCCCTTCTCCAGACAGGATAGCCACTCTTGGTTTTTGCAGGACACTTTGGCCGGCGCCGCCCAAATCCGGTCCGCTGGGCGTCGAGGCACTGTTTACGGCAAAAATGTTAACATGGTCAGTTTCTGCGAGGTATTGCACCATTTTATGGATTTCATCCGCGGAGATGTCCCCATCCGCATCCCGCTGGTTTACGGGGATCACAATAGTGCCCCGATCAAACTGTCTTGTTTTTCCATCCACCACGGCAGAAAAGGGCTGTTTGGTTAAACGGGGGTGGATCCCCGATTCCATCATACTGTATAAACTCCGAGGCGCATAATAACGGTTCCATTCCATCAGGTAAGCCGAAGCTGCCTTCCCGCCGGTCGCAGAACCCCCATCCATTGTTAATGGACTCAGCTGGGGCCCAAGATAAGTGGTGGGGTTTTGTTTTAATTCAATGTACTCTACCCCGTATGCCAGGGGCAGTGTCCAAGCTGAGACATCATAAAAGAGGGAGTCCTGAAATGTAAGTACCCGTTCCATAATGCCTTTCAAAAAGCGGGTTTGGGGTTGATTGGTTGGGACAATCACTGCTTCGCCGGGTTTGAATTTTATCTGTTTTACCGTCATAGCTTTTTTCAGTTCATGGGCTACAATGCGGTGTTTTTGGAGGTTCTGGATCAGCATTTGTGCCCGCGTACGGTTTTTCTTTAAACTGATTAAATATCCTCTGGCCGAGTTCTTTTTAGCCGCCTCCGTTGCAGTGGCATAAAAATCTCGTTGGTAGGAAAGAAAATCTCCCCGGAGTTCTGTCAATCCGTCCAATGCCCCGATAGTAGCCATAAAATGGTTTCTCACCGTAAAGGCATAGGTTAAGCGCCCCTGGCTGGTTTCTGTTTCCAGGGCGCGGGAAGAAGCCTGTTCAAATAAAATGCCCACCGATCCGTGAATATCCCCAAAGGTGGATCCCTTTCCATAGTAAAAGTCATCAAAGGATTGCTGGGAATAATACATGGACTGAATACTATCCAATCTTTTAGCGAAGAAGGTGGCCATTTTTTCAGCCAGTTCAACCGTTCGCTTGGGGGTGTTGGGGTTATTGCGGCTGGGAATCCCCGGTTGGAAAAAGAAAGTGGAATTGCCACCCATTTCATGGGCATCCAGTAAAAACTGGGGGCGCCAGTTGTGAAAAAGTTTAATCCGCCCGTTGGATTCCGGTTGGGTCACGGGCATCCAGTCACGGTTCATGTCGAATAAATAATGGTTTGTTCTGCCCCTGGGCCAAGGCTGATTATGTTCCCGGTCCTGGTTATCGGTAGTAGAAACGGCCCCACGGTTGCCGTTCACCCAGTTCACAAAGCGGTCCCGGCCGTCTGGATTGAACATAGGATCAATGATTAGTACAGTATTTTTTAGGACATCATCAATTTGTTTTCCATGCCCCGCCGCTAAATGGTACAATAATAAAAGAGCCGCTTCTGTTCCACTGGCTTCATCACCGTGGATGGAAAACCCCAGGTAAGCCACCAAGGGCATTTTGTTTATATCTTTATCGCTTACATTTTTAGGATCATCCGATAATTTTAGGTTTGCCAGTCGGACTTTCTCCAGATTCTGGTGATTGTCAGGATGGGTTACAATTGCGTGAATTAGTCGGCGCCCTTCGTGGGTGCGGGCATGGTCCGCAAGGATAATTCGATTACTTCGGACCGCTAGCGCTTCAAAATAATCAACGACCTGATCTGTTCGAGTATGGCGGGTACCAATCTGATGCCCAATCACTTCTTCCGGCTTGGGAATGGATGTATTATAATGGACACCCTTGATTTTCATGGGCAGCTGGATATTCTGTTCAGCGAACAGAAATGCAAAGAATAAAATGGGTATTAACCGTTTCATGAAACCCCTCCTCCAGTGATTTCTTATATGAATAATTGTTTTGGAAGACTGTAAAGTTAAACCAAGAACTTTATCCAAGCATGGATAATTTGTAATGGAAAGGGTAATTACAAGTAAATTCGCTATTGATATGGAATAAAAGTATGAAACCGTCTATTTTCCAAATAAGTGTTAAACCGCATACGCCCGGTGAAGCGGGTTTGCCGAAAATGTCCGCCAATCAGGTTAAAATTAATAAATCAGGGCTGGAAGGTGACTATAACCGCTGGCGCCGAAAAAAGAAAAAGAATGATCCCCATATGGCTGTGTTGATTATTTCAACGGATGTGTTAAGCGAACTGAATAAAGAAGGGTGGCCTGTGAGGCCGGGAGATTTAGGGGAAAACCTCACCGTTGCCAATATTGATTATGAAACTATCGCTCCGGGACAAAAATATTCACTGGGAGAAGTAGAAATAGAAATTTCGTTTATGTGTGAGCCCTGTACCAATTTATACAACCTGCCCTATGTGGGGGAGAAACGCGGACCTGAATTTATGAAGACGCTCGTGAATCGCCGCGGTTGGTATGCCCGAGTGCTTAAGGAAAGCAGTGTTTCGGTGGGAGCTTTGTTTCAAATCATTTAATTATGAACACCTTATATATAAAGAACATGGTCTGCAGCCGCTGTATCCGTGTAGTAAAGGATGAATTAACTGGTTTAGGGTTGGATGTGATTGATGTTCAATTGGGGAAGGCTGTTTTAGTCAAACAACCCCAAAATCTAAATAAGCTGAATCACAGCCTTAGACAAAATGGTTTTGAACTCCTGGAAGATAAAAATGCAAAAATTGTGGAATCAATTAAAAGTAAAATCATTGAATTGATTTACACTGACGGTCTGGAAGAAATGAATATCAATTTGTCCGGTTATTTATCAGATCATTTGGGCAGAGATTATTCCTCCTTGAGTAAATTATTTTCAGACGTCGAAAGTATCACTATTGAAAAATTCTTTATTCTGCATAAAGTTGAAAGGGTAAAAGAGCTTATGGTTTATAATGAATTAAATCTCAGTGAAATTGCTTATCGTTTGGGATACAGTTCCGTTCAGCATTTGTCGAATCAATTCAAGAAAACGACAGGATTATCCCCGAGCCATTTTAAAAAATCCAACCGGCCCCGACGCTCCTTGGATGTTCTGAACAAAGGCGAAACTTTGTAACTATTTTCGTTTTATCTGTAACACTTTACACTTTATTCTGCTGGAAATTCATACCGCAAATTTTCTATAACTAGCTCATTGTGCTGGTTAATCGTTTCTGCGACAAATAAATGGAAAAAACACAAGTGTTAAGTATTTTGGACTGTCCCGATAAATTGGGATTGATCCATGGATTGACATAGTCAAACCACTCCATATTAATCATTCAATAATAAATCGAGATATACGATTATGGATCAAGCAAATTCATTCCAATTAAAAATTAAGGGCATGCACTGCTCAGCCTGCGTAACAACCATAGAACGGGCCTTGTATAGGGTGGACGGTGTGAAGAAAGCGGTTGTAAATCTTACCTTGGAAAAAGCCAGGGTAGAAGGTGAGGTAGAAGCGGAACAATTAATCCGGGCTGTACAGGAAACGGGATATGAAGCTGAATCAATTGAAGAAATGGAAGAGCCTCTTGAGGATCAGGCCGATGAAAATTTAATACGGGCAAAAACCCATATGACTTTTGCCTGGATCGCTTCCGGAATTATTATGCTATGGATGATTCCCCAATGGGTTACAGGCGTCATGTGGCCAAATCCCTACTTATATATATATGGCATGATCGCCTTGAGCATCATTGTTTTAACCTTCCCCGGCCGCGATACCCTCAAATCCGCCTGGCGATCGGCCATTCATTTATCCCCCAATATGGATGTCCTGATTGCATTGGGGTCTTTGGCTTGTCTGTTTACCGGTGTTTTAAAAGCTCTGGGGATGCAAATTCACTCATTTGCCGGAATTGCGGGCATGATCATGGCCTTTCACCTCACCGGGCGATATATAGAAGTCAAGGCCCGGGGCCGCTCCTCCGATGCCATTAAACGGCTCATGTCACTGGGGGCGAAAAAAGCTGTTATTTTTAAAAATAACCAAGAAGCTGAAATTCCTGTTTCTGATATCATAGTCGGTGATATCCTGATTGTTCGGGCAGGGGAAAAAATTCCCACGGATGGGATAATCATCGATGGAAACAGTGCTGTTGATGAATCCATCGCTACGGGCGAGTCAATCCCCGTAAATAAAATAGAGGGGGATAAAGTCATTGGCGCGACCATAAATATTGATGGTTCACTGAAAGTAAAAGCCACCAAAATAGGCCGGGATACATTTGTGGCTCAAATGGCCAAATTGGTGGCCGAAGCCCAGACAACTAAAGTCCCGATTCAAGCCTTTGCGGATCGGGTAACAGCCATTTTTGTCCCGATTATTTTGGGACTGGCTGTTATCACATTTTCACTATGGATGGTAATACCGGATACGATGCTTAGGGGAACAGCATTATTTACGACTGTTTTCCCCTGGATAAACCCGGATGTCCCTCCCACCACTTTGGCGCTTTTTTCCGCCGTGGCTGTATTGGTGATTGCCTGTCCCTGTGCTTTGGGGCTGGCCACGCCCACAGCGCTCATGGTGGGCAGCGGGAAAGGCGCGGAGAATGGGGTTTTGATTCGTAACGCCGCCGCCATCCAGCGCATGAATGAAGTGACAACGGTTATTTTTGATAAAACAGGAACATTAACAACGGGAAATCCGGAGGTTGTTGAGCTGGAATCTTTCGCTTCCGTCCAAGAGCAAGATTTAATTCAAATGGCCGCCAGCGTCGAAAAACATTCTACCCATCCTTTAGCCAAGGCGATTGTGCGGTTAGCCGAAGATAAAAGGGTTAAACTAAATGAAGTGACCCGGGTTTTTTCTACGCCGGGGAGTGGCATAGAAGCATCCTTGGGCCGTACCATAATAAAGATCGGGAGTCGGTCTTTTGTGGGATATGAGGGAAATTTCAAGGCCCACGGATCCAATGTATTCCTGGCGGTGGATGATCGGGTTTGGGGTGTATTTGTCCTGCGGGATCAAGCCCGGGAATCTTCGGGGGAAGTAGTCCGGTATTTGAATAACAACAATTATAAAACAGTTATGCTGACGGGTGATAAAAAAGATATAGCCGAATCCCTGGGGAATGAAATTGGTATTAAAGAAATTATTTCGGGCGTATTGCCGGCGGATAAATCTAAATTAGTGCAAGCAATTCAAGACAGGGGTGAAGTTGTATGTATGATTGGTGACGGTATCAATGATGCCCCGGCATTGGCTCAGGCCGATGTGGGAATGGCCATGGGTACAGGTACCGATATTGCCATGGAAACAGGAGATATCGTTTTGATAGGCGGAGATTTATTGAAGGTAAATCAAGCCATTTCATTATCAAAAAAAACATTCCAAAAAATCCGCCAAAACCTGTTTTGGGCCAGTATTTATAACCTGGTTGCGATCCCATTGGCCATTTTTGGTGTTTTGCACCCCCTGCTGGCCGAGGTTGCCATGGCCTTTTCATCCATAAATGTGGTGGGTAACTCCAACCGTCTCCGTCGAGAAACACTGTAACGCCTCCCCCCTAAAAAACGCCCTGTTTTTTGGATAAAAAAAGTTTGCATAGCTTTTGAAAAAAAGTTATGTTCATTCGTAGAGGGAAAGGGGATAGGTGCGTTTTGTCGTACCGAATTCTTTAAATAATTTTGATAAACCTCAGAACAGCAAAGTGGAGAATATTATGAGAAAATTCGCAATCTTGTTCTTAACTGCTATCCTATCCGTCGGTCTGTATGCACAGAACCTGACAGGTAAAATTAGTGGAACTGTCTCGTCTGATGGTCAACCCCTGGTTGGCGCAAACGTAATCCTTGAAGGAACATCAAGTGGTGCAGCAACAGATGAAAATGGGACATACTATATCTTTGACGTACAACCAGGTATTTATGTAATACGGGTAAACTATATCGGTTATAAAGCCCAGGTAGTTTCAAATGTACGTGTAACCATCGGTTTAACAACCGTTCAAGATTTTGAACTGGAAGTTGCCGCGGTAGAAGGAGAAGTGGTGGAAGTAACGGCTGAGAAACCCTTGATTGAGATTACCTCGACCAACGTTTCCCGGAGTATTGACTCTGAGGCAATTGATAACTATGCTGTACGAAGTGTTAATAGTATTATTGCCAATCAGGCCGGTGTTGTTCAGCAGCACGATGGCATGCATATTCGCGGCAGTCGTTCTGAAGAAATCGGTTATACCCTTGAAGGCGCACCCATGAGTGGTGCCGGAGGGAAGGTTGTTTCGAATGCAATTCCGGAAGCCTTGGAAGCCCTCGCTGTGCAAGTGGGTGGTTATGATGCAAGTGTCGGCAAAGCAAATGCTGGTTTGGTTCAACAATCCCTCAAAACAGGTGGAAATAAATTTTCTGGTTCGTTTCTGATTGAAAATGATGGGATGGCTGAATCTTTTGGTACAAATGTCTACGATTCAAAGGATATAACATTTACCGTAAGTGGACCGATCAGTAATAAAATTCGCTACATGGTTGCATTTCAAAATGGTTCCACCGATAATTATAAACCCAGTTTTTATACACCTGTTACAATTGCTGGTGGCGCGTTACTGCCGGATAAAATCGGTGGTTTAACTGCTTCCGGAGACTCTATATCTATTGTTTCTCCGGAAACAGCCAACGGTAATTGGGAAAAGTTCAGTAAATTGAACACCACGTTTCAATTTGATTTTAACCCACTGGTGATTCGCGCTTCTCTGACCATGAATAAATCCCAATATTCGAATGCTGGGCTGCCCATTCAAACCATGTTTAACAGCCGTCGCCATGTCAGTGATAACTCAAACCAACTCTTTAACGTAAAAGCAACCTATTTCTTAAATGCGAATACCTATATTCGTACCAATTTCAGAACTATGGGCCGGAAATATGAATCTTATGATAAAAGCTTTGCCGATGAGGGGAAATTCACAAAGGGACATAAAAGTGAATTAAAAGACTGGCTGGCGTGGGGCGATCGCGATGCAATCGCTGAATTTAATTCAACCTGGGCCGGCAACTTTGGTACACCTGGGCAAGACGCGACCAAGGAAATCTACCGATATGTTGAGCCCACCGCATATAATGTATTCGGATTCAAGTTTGCTCGGGATGGTACACGCCGGGGCGGGTACAGCAAGGGCGAAGATGGTTATGTCGGTTTTGATGCTGAGTTTGTAACACAGATGGGCGAACATGAAGTAAAAGTGGGCGCCGACTATACTAGATATGTATATAAGCGATATGGCTATTGGGGTATTCAATCCCTGAATTCTAAAATTGGTCAGGATGCCACATTGTATGATAAAGTTGTTGCGCAGGACGATCAAGTTGTAACCGAGATTGTTACTGCTCGTTTGGCGTCATGGATTGGTTATGACCCACTAGGAAGAGATTGTGGTGACTCCGGAAGTAAATGTGAGGATTATGACGAAGTAAGGAACCCTTCTCAAATGGCATTCTATATCAATGATAAATTTGAAGCAGGAGACTTAATTGTTAATCTCGGCCTTCGTTATGAATCCATTAATCAGGCAAATGTAGACTTAAAAGACTACGCAAATCCGCCTCTGGATCGCAACTACACGATTGTGGCAGCAGAAGATGCAAATTATGGCTTTAAAGATATGCCGGCACAAAGTTATTTGTTGCCGAGGATTGGCCTTGGCTTTCCCATTACTGACAGAGCCACGTTTCACCTGAATTATGGCCGCTATGTACAAATGGCGCCAATGGGTTATCTCTATCGCAGTCGCGGTTCAGGCATCTCCTCTTGGGGATTGGAACCGGTAAAAGAGGATAAATTTGAAATCGGCTATGGTCAATTGATTGGAAATTTTGCTTCTATTGACATTACCGTATTCTCACGAAATCCTTATGACCAGGTTGCTAGAGACTTGTATATACCCGATGCAACTCAGAATGTATTTGGTCTTCGTTCTCACACTAATTATGTGAATGCAGATTTCACAACGAGTACAGGTATAGAAATTGATTTTAAAACTTCGCGGTTTAACAACATACAGTTGTTTGCTAATTATGTATTCCTGGATGCTCGAGGTACAAACTCCTACCCGGGAAGTTTACAGGGGAATATTGGGGTACGCGCTAGACGCCCAACGATGCTTATGGCGACTCGTTACGCCCAGCGCCACCGCGGAAATCTGATCTTGGACTTCCGTACCGGTCGTTCCGACAACCCGTTGTTGAGCAATTTCGGTGCAAACTTGATTGCTGAATTCAATAGTGGTCACCCGTATACAGCTTCCAATGGTTCTATGGGGCAGCGGGATGCGGATGAAGGTGCGCTTTTGGCTGACAATGATCCACGGAACCGTGTACCAACTGAGGCAATTAATTCATCCACAACACCTTGGTATTTCAACTTAAATTTAGGTTTAGATAAAACCTTTAGAGTTGCCAACACTAACGTGAAGGTCTATGCCACCATCACCAATCTGCTGAATACAAAACATATTATTAATGTGTATAACAGAACCGGTGATGCCTACGATGATGGATTTTTAACCGATCCTGCATTGAGTTCAAAAATTATCGAAGGTCGTGGTGCTACTTATGTGGAAATGTATCAAAAGATCAATCTTGAAAATCGCCAGCACTGGCTGAATGATCATGGTTGGGATCTATTTGGTACACCTCGCGAAATTAAAACAGGAATTTCCGTCTCCTTCTAAGGAGAGTAATTCTGCCATACAAAATCGAGGAGATTTTTATGAAACTTAAAAAATCAATTTCTTGGGTGCTCAGCATAGCACTTTTGGTGAATTCAGTCTTAATTGCAGAAAACATCAGAGGTGATCGGCAGGCGGGTAAAACAAACGTCCGCAGGCTGGCTAAATCAGCCACTGACAATGGCCCAAAGAGTACATATTTTAATGTGAACAGCTGGTCGATCCAAATGGAACACCAGGGATTCTTCCAGTGGAATGGTACTGCGCATGATTCAGCAGGTGATTATCCCAAAGGAACAGGTAATGTGATCTTTGCTGAAGGGATTCTTTGGGGCGCTAAAGTAAGCGATAACGGTAGTGTTCGTATTCGTGTAAACGGTTCCATGTACAATACTGGTCTAAAATCAGGTAAAGTATTATATAATGCTGATGGTACTGTTTCTGGATCTGAAAATTATCGCGATCAACAAATCTGGCGTGTTCGTAAAAACTGGAAAACGGGAGATATTGTTAGTGATGTTGCTATTGTTAAAGGTATATCTCAATCGAATGTAACAGAGGCAATGATTACAGCAGTCCGTGATCAGTATAAACACGACTGGGAACATTGGCCCACGGATGAAGGTGCCCCTTTTGATGATGCAGACGGTGATGGTATATATACCGTGCCAACATGGAATGAAGCGACCAATGAATGGATCGGTGATGCTCCTGGGATTCCTGGTGCAGATCAAACCGTATGGCTGGTTGCCAATGATTTACCCGATGATATTGATGGTGTAAGTGTATCTGAAGGTGGTTGGGGTTCTCCGCCAACCGGATTTGAAATGCAGTTAACCATGTGGGGATATGATTATCCTTTTTCAAACCCCCTTTCCAGTATGATGTTCAAAAGAGCGCGTATGATTTACACAGGTCTTCCTGTCACTCACGATTTTTATAGTGCAGATGCTAAACTGGATACAATCTATTTTACCCAGTGGTCAGATCCTGACCTAGGTACTTATACGGATGACTATGTGGGTTGTGATACAACCTTGAGCTTGGGCTATGTGTACAATGGAAACAGGTATGATACACAGTTTTACAATAGTTATGGGATGGCAGTGCCATCCGGTGGCTATGACTTTTTAGAAGGGCCCAAAGTGGATGTGAATGGAGATGGCATTATAGATACGCTGGGTATGACCAGTTTTGTATATTTTGCTGCCGGTTCCTCTGTAAGTGATCCGACCACCCGAGTATACTCAGGTACATTGCAGTGGTTTAATTTGATGGAAGGCTATCTGCCTCGTCCCGAATATCCAACACAAAGTCCTTTTGTAGATCCCCTTACCGGATTGGCCGAAATATTTGTCATGGCAGGTGATCCTGTTAAAGGAACGGGTTGGATTGATGGTATGATTTTGCCTCCGGGGGATCGACGACTCGTGATGAATACAGGCCCTTTCCAAATGGCTTTGGGTGATACGCAAGATGTTGTGATAGGTCTAATCGGTGGTTTAGGGGATGATGCTCTTAGTTCCGTTACCGTAATGAAATACAACGATTCTTATGCTCAGTATGCATATGATCAGAATTTTGTTCTACCCACACCACCCAAAAGTCCAATCGTGACTGCTTTTGAGGGGGATGGATATGTTTCTCTTGATTGGAACACCGCACATGAACTGATTGAAAATGTTGTAAATGAAGGATTTGTATTTGAGGGATATAAGGTTTTTCAGTTGCCAAACCCTGTAGCGAGCCAAGAGGATGGTATTCTTGTGGCAACATTTGATTTGGATAACCTTATTAAAGTAATATCGGGGAAAAAAGTAGATCTGGCTTCAGGCTTGCTCCTTGAAACACCGGAACATTATGGAACAGACAGTGGTATTCACAGAGATATCACAATAACCAAAGATTATCTCCGGGATAGACCCATGACAAATGACAGGCCTTATTATTATGGTGTAAGTGCCTATACCTACAACAGAGCTTTGGCTGCGGATCCAACAGCACCGTTTAAATCACTTGAGTCTTCCATGGCTGTGGTTTCCGTCGTACCCAAAATACCGGATCCCGGTACATTCTATGATGTTGCTTCTGGCGACGCTATAACGGTGGCTCATTCAGCGGGGACAGCGATTGCAAGCGCAAGCGCAATGGTAACTGATCCATCTGTGTTAACAGGAAATGATTATGAAATTTTCTTTGATAACCAACATTACTATCGAGATGTAGATGGTCTGTGGAAAGAAACAGCATTCCCAGATTCTGTGGGTAAAATTCGCTTAAAAGGATCATCTGTTTTTGATTGTTCCGGATCCACCATCACCGCAAGTGCGATAGCATCGGCTGATGTGGGAACAGTGGATTTAACCTTTTCCTTCGATATGGATTGTGGAAGCAACTGGGTTGACGGTATTGTGCTTGATTTGCCGGATGGTTTAACGGTAAACAGCTTTGGTACGCCTATGACTGGATCATCCGCTGGACAAAATACGGCGAATTCTAAAGGAACTTTGGATGCCACCACCAATACAATCACTTGGGGAAATGCCCTGAGAAGTGAATGGGGTGCCATTACAGGAGATATTGTTTGGATCGTAAATGTTAACCTTCCTCCATCTTTTCCTTTGTCAATTGCGTACACTGTTTATGATGATGGGTATGACGGAACAATTGTGGACGCAACCGGTACAGCATCAATTACAGAATTGGGTTATGCTTATAAGACAATCAAGCATTGGAATGTAAAAAATAAAACAACTGGGACGGCGGTCATAGAGGATCAATACGTACTTGATGGAACAACTGTTGAACACGTTACATATGATGGAAAACTCAAAAGCGCCGGAGATACCCATGGTGATTATACCGCATCAGCAGATGGTTTTAGAGTCACTATTAGCGGCGGCTATGCTTCTCCGAAGGATTTTGGACAATACACACATACCAATCCTAGTGGCGTCACAGATGTGTTCTCGCCCGGTCGTGCTACGGCCTGGTTAAATTATGATCAACACGGCAAGCCTTTCATTCTTACCAGTTATGGGATTCAAGGTTGGGCTGCATCGGCCAAATCTATTGATGCATTTGGTGCTGGGTTTACAGACGTAGGTCATCTACAACGAGATGTCCGAGTAGTCTGGGATGGTGTTCTTAGTGCTCCGGATGCAAATGGTTATGTTGCTGTAGAGTCTGGCGGGTCACAAGTATGGCTATATGGTGCAAGGGGGTATAGTATAGCAGATCATTTAGATCCGGGCAATCCCGGTACTGGGGATCCATTCCTATTAACTGTTCCATTTAAGGTTTATGATATGGAACCAGAAGGAGGAGGAGATCCGGTTCAAATTAGTATAATTATCTATGATAGGAAAGCAAATCCAGCAACAACACCGTTCTATGCATTTAATCCAGCCGATAGAATGTATACACAATTTGTTCTTCGTCCTTACGAAGAAACCTTGGGTGATTATGCTTCCAATAAGGACTTC
>JAYEFG010000234.1:0-4034 GCA_034658595.1 Fidelibacterota bacterium
TCTGCCCACTGAATCACCGCTTGATGTGACGAAACTTCATTATGTTTCAGGAGATACGTTCAAGCGAATACGCAACAGTAAGGATCCTAAACATTTACAAATTTTAGGAGAAGAAATAGAATTTGAAGTGGATAGATCAGGCAATGTAATTGCTGTTTGGCAACACAGTAATTATTCAAAAAAAATAAAATAGTTTTTCTCATGTAGGATATCATAAATAGCCTCCTCACGGGGGCTTTTTTGTTTCTAGAGTGATTGGTAGATTTGGTATAATAATTGAGGCTCAAACTGATGAAGAACTATAAGCATTCTATCAAAAAATTCTCTGGTTGGCTTTTAGGCCTGTTTATTTTTACCTGTGCTTCTCCGGACTCAACAGAGGTTCTGGCACCTACAGAATTTGAAGTTGTTCCCGACTGGCCCAAACCGCTGCCGAACAAATGGATACTCGGTCAGGTGGCCGGGGTCGATGTGGATTCCAAGGACAACATCTGGATTGTACAGCGACCCAATTCCCTGACACCGCAGGAAGCCGGCCTGGCCCAGGAGCCTCCATTAGATGACTGCTGTTTACCGGCACCGTCGGTACTTGCCTTCGATCAGGAGGGAAACCTGTTGGCTTGGTTTGGCGGGCAGGACTTCCCCAGTCAGTGGCCCCAGACCGAACACGGACTGTTTATCGATCATGAAGACAATATATGGATTGCCAGTGCTGGAGAGGCCGATGACGTGGTACTGAAACTGAATCCCCAGGGGGAGTTATTATTGCAGATTGGGGAATACGGTTTGTATGGTGGCAGTAATGATACGCAACACCTGGGGCAACCGACAGATATAGCTGTGGACGCTGAAAGCAATGAAGCCTATATCTCCGATGGCTATCGCAATCGCCGTATTATTGTTATTGATGCCGCCACGGGCGAATATAAACGGCATTGGGGGGCTTACGGTACCGTTCCCCATGACAGACCTTTGCCTGATTTTTCTCCTGAAGTGCCGCCGGACAGCTCCTTCCGCAGTCCAATCCATTCAGTACGTTTGTCAGATGATGGACTTGTTTATACTGCTGATCGGGTGAACAACCGTGTTCAAGTATTTCAAAAAGACGGGACTTTCGTAACAGAAGCATTTATTGCTCCAAAAACACTGGATATGGGATCCGTCTGGGACATTGAATTATCCCGTGACCCACAGCAAAGTCTGCTTTATGTGGCTGACGGGATGAACAATCGGGTATGGATTCTTAACCGGCAAAACTTGCAGACCAGCGGTTCGTTAGGTGGGCCTGGACGATACGCCGGTCAATTTGGCTGGATTCACAATGTGGCCATGGATTCCAAAGGCAATCTGTATACCGCTGAAGTTGAAACGGGGAAAAGAGTACAGAAATTTCGTCCGCGACGATAATCAGATATCTTCATTAACCTTGCGGTTACACCTCTGCAAAAGAGACACCATCATTAGTATATAATTTTATGTAATTTTCAGTATGAAACGCCTCTGGCTTAAATAAAGAAGAACACAATGAAGAGGATAAAGATAATATTAGCATTTTTACTTTTATTCACCATAGCGTGCGAACTCAATCTTGGTGAAGGAGATGAAAAAGATAAAAATGGCGGAGGTGGATGTCAAATACGCCTTAAATGATACCATATCAATTTCCACAATAAAACGCCTCTGGTTCCAATAAAGGTTTAGAAAATTAAGAAGAATTTATTCGTAAGAATGTGGAAATTTAAATTTCCATATATTGACATTAGGTTAACGGTATTAGTAGGTTTGGCTACTGGGCTGATGATTGCTAAACTTTGGGCGCCAATACTCTATTTAGACTGGTATTGGTATCTGATTATTGCATTATTGGCTGGAATAAAACCTATAATGACATTTTGGAAACAAGTTTAATGAAACGCTTCTGGTTCTTATTAGCGTTATTTCTTGTGTTGGCTTTTTGGGGTTGTAAAGATTATTCAGATGATGACGGAAAATATGGTGAAAGAGAAGGTGGAGCTGCTTTAGATCATGCTTATTTAGTTGAAGCTGAATTAGGACCTATTCCAACGTTTAATTGTGAAGATGGGGTTATAATTCCAATTTACAAAGATGGTGTTGAAGTACTTAAAGACTTACCTGATTTTGCTTGTGATAACCCTAATTTAAAAGGAATGTGTTTACCGGGTTCTCGAATTGGCAGAATTGAAGGAACTAATGAAGATGGAAGTCCAAGACCAGGGGTGGTTTGGGTTTTCTTCTGAAGAAGGGGTGATGATTTTGCACAAATGATCGGACATAATACAACTACAGGTAAAACGACTTTTTTAGAACTAATTGATGGTTACTTGCCTACAAACGATTACCTTCAAACGAAGGTAAATGTTCCCACACCTGATGATGACAATTATAATGATGCGTGGAAAGCGCCAGTAAAGGTAGCCTATCAAAATTGCAATTCATGTCATAATTCTGACCCATTTATTCATTCCAGATGGGTTGTGGAGGCAAGAATGCCAGATAACCCAGATGAACCCGTATTACCTCATGTAGCAACGCCCAACAGTCCATATTGTATGATATGGGATGAATTAAAAAGTTGGGAATTAAAACATATCGATCTGTCCAATAACAAATGTTTAAGCTGTCATAAGTTGGGTAACATAAACGCATGGAATTTTTCTAATAATACAGATTGGAATCGTTATATGCCACCTCATGATCCAGGAAGTCTGTCTGACCATTATGACATAATTAAGGACCATATTAAACACTTAGGTATGTCAGAAATTGATTCGGATTTCGCAGATGTCCCGTGTAATCAAAATTAATTAAAAATAAATGAAAGATCGTGAAATATAGTCTTCTATTATTTTTTATTATATCCCTTAACGCACAAGAAATGTCAACTATCAGCGGGTTTGTGCGTGATGATGCAACAGGTGAGCCCATATCTTACGCTAATGTATTCCTCTATGAGACATCCATTGGCTCAGCTACCAATGTGGACGGCTATTTTGTCATCACCTATGTGCCTCCCGGCAGCTATCAACTTCTTGCCTCTATGATTGGATTTGAAATTCATAAAGAAGATGTAAATATTGCAGAAAATGAAAATATTCGAATCAATATTCGTTTACGTCAGGCCGTTTTAGAAGGTGCGGAAGTCACCGTGACGGCGGAGCGGCAAAAATTTGAACAGGAAATTGAAAGCAGCAAAATTTCTTTAAACTTAAGGGAGATCAACACGGTGCCTGGTTTCATTGAAGCGGATGTATTTCGTACCCTGCAGATGTTGCCCGGTGTGCAATCGGGCAGTGATTTTTCCAGTGCGCTCTATGTCCGGGGAAGCACACCAGATCAAAACTTAATTATGCTGGATGGAATCACAGTCTACAACCCCTATCACTTTGGGGGTATTTTTTCAACCTTTAATACGGATGCAATAAAAGAAGCTGATTTTCATGCCGGAGGATTTCCCGCACGATACGGCGGGCGTATGGGTGCTATTTTGAATGTGATCAACCGTGAAGGAAATACGGAAAAAATAACAGGTTCGGGTAATATTTCATTGATTTCCAGTAAAGGACTCATTGAGGGCCCTATATCCGAACGGAATGGAATAAAGGGTTCATGGCTCGTTTCCGGCCGGCGAACTTATTTTGATAAAATTATTGATGTTTTTAGTAAAGGCAGAGCAGAGTTTCCCTATCATTTTTACGATTATCAGATCAAAACTAATATTGACTTAGGACCAGATCATCGCCTGACCTATAGCCGATTCTATGGCGATGATATTTTACGTTTTTCTACTTCTGATCAGACCAGCGATTCTGAAGGTGGCACAACCGAATCTGAGTATGGCGTTGATTGGCCATGGGGCAATCATACTAATGGGCTAACCTGGCGCTGGATCGTTTCGCCCAATATTGTAGCTAAAACATTTTTTGCCAGCAGTCGCTATCGGTATGATTTTGATTTTTATTTTGATAATAAAGAAACCTATATAGATAATGATTCAACGATCCATAATGATTTTG
>JAYEFG010000235.1:0-3970 GCA_034658595.1 Fidelibacterota bacterium
GGGTTATTTTAAACAAAAAAAATCATGAATAATTACCGAACCGGCGGCAATATCAAACTGGGACTTTTTTTCGTCGGCTTGATATTAATTATTGGCTTATTGGCATATTCAAATTCGATCGTAAATCGTCTCAGGGATGATAATAGGGAGATTGTAAAACTTTATTCAGAAATCATTGCCAAAACAGTGAATGAAGATTCTGACGCCAATTTGAATTTTGTATTTGATGAAATCATTAAAAAGGTTCAATTCCCAATCATTTATTCTGATACCGAAAATCAACCGATCTATTCCCGGAATATCGGCAATGGTCTACTCGCAGAACAACTTAGGAGTCCTATGGCCTCCATGGATCGCCAAAATGATCCGATCCCCATTGCTTTTACCCATCCCAATTCAGGTGAGTCCATTTTACTGGGCTTTTTGCATTATGGGGATTCTAATCTAATTCGCAAGCTTCAGTGGCTTCCCTATCTGGAAATTGGTGTTGTGGCTCTTTTTATTTTTTTGGGTTTTATGGGATTCAATTCTATTCGCAACAGCGAAAAACGAAATATTTGGGTCGGGATGGCTAGGGAAACAGCCCATCAATTGGGAACTCCTGTTTCGGCCCTCATGGGTTGGGTTGACCGTCTAAAAATTCATCCGCAGGAGGCGGAAGAAGTTGTAAAAGAAATGGAATCGGATTTGAACCGGTTAAATCAGATTGGAAACCGCTTCAGCAAAATGGGTTCGGAATCGGCGCTGAAAGATATATCCCTGAAGGACTTGGTCGCTAGTCAAACTGTTTATCTCAAAAAACGGCTGCCTGCTCTTGGTAAGGATATAGATTTGACTGTTTCCGCTTCAGAAGATGTTACTATTGAGGGAAACCAGACTTTGCTGGGTTGGGCGATTGAAAATGTAATTCGAAATGGGATTGATTCGATAAAAAGCAATTCTGGAAAAGTCAATATTTCCATTTCTTCCGATGATAGGTTTGGCTTGATTTATATTCGGGATGACGGTGCGGGTATTCCGAAAAAAGATTGGAAGAATATTTTTCGCCCGGGATTCAGCACGAAAGCCCGCGGATGGGGGCTTGGACTTTCGTTGGTAAATCGGATTATTGATGAAATCCACGGGGGTGAGATAAAGGTGCTCCATAGTAGAATTGGTGAAGGAACAACCTTTGAAATTCGTCTGAAAAAGTCCGTTTAATCGCTATAATTAATTACAAATTCCTCGGTAATTTCTTTGCTCAAAAACTGGAGTTAAAATTGAATTTCATACATTTATTTGCAGGTGGTCAAGGTTCACAGGGAGGCGGGTTTATGGCCTATTTGCCTTTTGTTCTCATTTTGGTTATTATGTATTTCCTGATGATTCGTCCCCAGGCAAAACGTCAGAAAGAAAAACAAAAGATGCTGGGAGAATTGAAAAAAGGTGACCGTGTAGTGACCATCGGCGGCATCCATGGGACAATTGGCGGTTTCAAAGGAAAAGAGAAAAAAGCTGTCATTTTGAAAGTGGATAAAAACACAAGTATGACTTTGAACCGTTCTTCTATCGCCGGTTTAACCGATAAGGTGGATGATACTGAAACTGAATCTATCGAGGTCAAAACTTAATGGCATTGAGGGAAATCGTCCATTACGGAGATCCGATTCTTCGAAAAGTATGTCAGTCGGTAAAGGATTTTTCCAAACTCCCGGAACTCATTGACGATATGTTTGATACCATGTATGAAGAAAGTGGGATTGGGTTAGCTGCCAATCAGATCGGGGTTGACCTTAATCTTTTCATAATCGACATAACTGATATTGAAGAAGATGAAAGTATCCACGTTTTTATCAATAGTAAAATCCTGGATAGTAAGGGGGAATCCTGGTTTGAAGAAGGATGTCTCTCCATTCCGGATGTGCGTTTAGAAGTCAAGCGCCCGGAATTTATTACACTCAAATACCAGGATGAAAATGGGGAAGATCACGTGGAAGAATTTAGTGGACTTCTTGCCCGTGCTATCCAACATGAAGTTGATCACCTCAACGGTATTTTTATTATAGACCGGGTATCCCAAACGACAAAATTGACTGTAGAGAAAGAACTGAAAACTATTGAGAAAAAAGCGGTTACAAAGTTAAAATTCCGAAAGGAATTTGTTCTTTAACTTTTTATTTCATTTCTTGATTTGTTTTGAGAAGGCCAACCAGTGAATGTCATATTCATGGGTAACCCCGCCATCGCTATTCCCGCATTAAATGCTATCCATTCATCTCGACACGATCTTGCAGGGGTGGTGAGTAATGGACCCAAAGCCATGGGACGTGGAAGGTCAATTCGTCATACGGCTATAGGTAATCTGGCAATGGGATTGGGTTTGAATTTTATTCCGGTATACTCATTGCAGGATGAGACATTTCAAGCCAAATTAATATCGTATAGTCCTGATATATTTGTTGTAGTCGCCTTTCGTATTCTACCCAAATCCATTTTGGAAATCCCAAGTATGGGTAGCGTAAATCTCCATACTTCATTATTACCCAAATACAGAGGAGCCGCACCGATACAGCGTGCATTATTGAATGGAGATTCAGAAACGGGCATTACAACTTTTTTAATTAAACAAAAAGTAGATACGGGTGCAATTCTGATGCAGGAAAAAGTCCAAATTGAAAAAGATGATGACTTGGGTACACTTTCAGAAAAAATGGCAGTTCTTGGAGCGGACCTCGTTTTGGAAACTTTGAATCAATTAGAAAAGGGATCGATTGATCCTGTTCAACAAGATGACGATTTAGCATCACCTGCGCCAAAGATTAACAAAGAAATGTGCGTAATTAATTGGGCTGATTCCGCAGAAAAAATTCATAACCAAATAAGAGCATTATCACCATTTCCCGGTGCGTTTACTACGATGAATGGTAGAAGGTTGAAAATATTTAAATCATTAATTCTGACAGAAAAATATTTAGATGAAGATGGAAAAATTTCATTATTAGAAAAAAATAGAATGGCCATTTCATGTGGAGATGGGCAGTTGGAATTGATTGAGATTCAGCTTGAGGGTAAACGCAAGATGTCCATGGCTGATTGTCTAAAAGGATTAAAAGTAAACATTGGTAATCCAATCGGTAAATAATGAAGGATGTTCGATACCATGCTTTTCACATTCTGAATGATTTTAATCGATCTAATGATCGATTAAAATCCATTCGAGATCTATATTTTAAGAAATGCAAACTCTCTCAAAATGATTTGTCCCGCACTTTAGTTTTGACGAATGAGGTGGTTCGGTGGCAGGGCCGCCTGGATTTTTGGATATCTTCATTCCTGGATAAACCAATTAAAAAGCTCCATCCGTCAATTCATATCATTTTAAGACTTGGGTATTATGAAGCGGTCATGGATAATTTAATTCCACCCCATGCGGCGGTTCATTCGTGGGTGGAATTGGCCAAATCTGAACTGGGAAAAAGGTTTGGCGGACTGGTCAATGCGCTCATGCGAAAAACTGGAAATATTCACCCAACTGAAAAGTTTGGGGATCAATTATTAAATGAATGGTATTCCTATCCCAACTGGTTATTCCAAAAATGGAATGAACAATTTGGCAAAGGCAAAGCCACCCAACTTTGCGAGTATTTTAACCAACCCTCACCCAATGATATTCGATTGAATGGAGATAAAGGATCAAGAAGCGAAATTGTTAATCAGTTGGAAAAAGACGGTATTAAACTGGTTGGCAGTCCCGAATCAGATAGATTTTACCGCGTGGAAACCGGGATGGGAAAAGTATTGAAAAATGATCAGTTTAAGATGGGTCTGATCCAATCGCAGGATCGCGCTTCGGGTGCTGTGGTTGAGCTATTGGATCCACAGCCGGGTGAAACCATTTTAGACGTTTGTGCTGCTCCGGGAACAAAATCGGGATATATCGTAGAAAGAATGAAATCTAATGGTCAAATATATTCTTCAGATATCAGCCATA
>JAYEFG010000236.1:0-3939 GCA_034658595.1 Fidelibacterota bacterium
CGACATTATCCATATGAACGAATTAGACCACAGCCGGTTCAGATCCTGGGGGTTTTCCCAGGATTTTTGTGTGACCTGTGGGCTATGTTCCAGCTCATGCCCTGTCTCAGGAATAGATGGGTTTGACCCACGGAAACTGGTTCGAATGTTGTCTCTGGGCCTTGAGGATGCGGTAATTGAGTCGCGCTGGCCCTGGATCTGCACCCTGTGCGGAAAGTGTGAAAATGTCTGTCCCATGGAAATAGATATCGCCGATGCGGTCCGGCGGGTCCGATCGTTGAGGGATAGAGACAAGGTCCCCGGAGTTATCCACAAAGGGTTGGAGGCCGCTCTTGAAACCGGCAACAATCTACGACTGCCCAAAGATGATTACATTTTCATCCTCGAAGATGTGGGGGAAGAGATTGCCGAAGAACCCGGATATGATGGGTTCAATGTTCCCATTGATAAAAAGCTCAGAATTAAATTGCCGAAAAAGATGGCCATAAATAAGTCTTATTTTCTCAAGGGTGGTTATAATGGGTTAAAGATTGACAGGTTTGACAATGATGAATATTTCATCCTGTTGAAAAACAGAAAATATAATGATCCTTTTGTGATCGTCCTGGAACCGGATATTCAGAATAATTAAATGAAAAAAAGTCTCAAACTTGGCTTCATCGGGTTGGCCTTATTTTCAGCTTGTACCCACTCCCCTTCCATTTACCGCAGCAAAGGAAACCTATCAGTAAAAAGCAAAATCAATGGATTGATTGAATCCTCGGGATTATCCACAAACCTTGGTATAAAAGTAGTTTCCTTAAAAACCGGGAATACTCTTTACGAACTCAATGCCAATTCTCTCTTCAACCCCGCTAGTAACAATAAACTTTATACCCATGCTGCTGCGCTTGCGATTATTGATACAAGCTACACTTATTCAACCAAGGTTTTCAAAGAGGGCAATTCCCTTTTTCTTGTCGGCGGTGGTGATCCCGATTTAACATTATCCACTTTGGATTCTCTTGGAGATATTATTTCCAAATCAAAAAGTGAATTTGATTCTTTAATCCTGGATGATTCATTTCACGATGCGCAACGGTTTGGGGAGGGCTGGATGTGGGATGAAGGGTCCGAGTGGTATTCGGCACAAATCAGTGGTTTGAGTGTGAATGACAACTGTGTCGATTTTTTCGTCTCCCCCGGCGCACTGGGGCAACCCGTTAAAATGAATACCTCCCCCAATACCAATTATATTCACGTAACCAATGATTCTAAAACCGTTGCCGATACAACAGGTTTTGTGCCATTTAAAATTGACCGCGATTGGAAAGGTCAAACGAATGAATTTTCCATTTCCGGTTTTCTTCTGGATACCACATCCACCGATACTTTTTACAGAAATGTGGATGATCCCACATTATTTACCGGCACTGTTTTCCAGGAAATGCTCCAGTCGAAAGGGATGTCAATCCCCATAATGGAAAAAGGAATCCTGCCGGAAGGTGCAGAATTGATCGCCACTCACCGATCTGAATCCATGATTAATTCACTTGAAAACCTCATGGGTGAAAGTGATAACCTTACCGCTGAATTAACCTTAAAGTTGATCGGCCGTGAACAAACAGGGCATCAGGGTAATTGGGATAGTGGTTTAACAGCGATTAAAACTTTTTTGCAGAATGATATTCATATAGATACAACCCGCTTTCGCCTGGCAGATGGATCCGGCGTTTCACGATACAATTATTCAAGTCCTAATCACTTTATACAATTATTAACTTGGGCGTACGAGTCACCCACTATCCGGGATAATTTTATCCAAACATTACCCCGTGGCGGAAAAGATGGTACACTGGAAGATCGCACATTACCCGCAACAGTCTTTGCCAAAACAGGATCATTGTCCGGTGTGACTTCTCTATCCGGTTATGTATTTACCCAAAGTGAAGAACCAATTGTTTTTTCAATCCTTATGAATGGATTTGCAGGATCATCCACTCCCTATCGCAAACTTCAAGATCAAATTGTCACTTATCTTGCAGGCCTGAAATGAAGCAATTGATCACCTCTTTCATTTTGCTTTTCTTTCTTGGATGTTCAAGTCAACCAGTTCAGGAGCCCTATGTTGTTGTCCTGGGTATTGCACAGGATGGGGGCGCACCCCATGCCGGCTGCCAAAAAGATTGCTGTAGAGATCGTTGGATTACTCCAGGAAAGAGACTGATGGTTGTATCCCTGGGTATCGTGGATCCCAATTCCAACGAAACCTGGATGATTGAAGCAACGCCTGATTTTCCCCAACAATTGGAAATGCTTACGGGGAATGATCGGGAAAAACTAAATGGTATTTTTCTGACCCACGCCCATATTGGCCATTATACAGGGCTCATCCATTTAGGCCGAGAGGTCATGGAGACCAAGGGTGTTTCTGTCTATGCCATGCCTAAAATGGCAAAATTTCTTGAATCGAATGGGCCCTGGAGACAATTGGTTGATTTGAAAAATATTAAAATAGAAAAACTAAAAAACGGCAGAAAAGTTGATCTGAATAAACGAATTTCCATTACACCATTCCTTGTCCCTCACCGGGATGAATTTTCTGAAACAGTTGGATACAGAATTGAAGGTCCAAACAAATCATTGGTCTTCATTCCAGATATTGATAAATGGGAAAAGTGGGAGAAAGATATTGTGAAAATTGTTTCTGAAAATGACTATTCACTCATCGACGGCTCCTTCTACACTGACGACGAATTGCCCGGCCGGAACATGTCTGAAATCCCCCATCCTTTTATGATAGAATCGATGCAGGTACTAAAAAATATTAAAGATAAAACAGGAATTCATTTTATTCATCTAAACCATACAAATCCTGCATTAAACCCTGAGTTGGATGCCCAAAACCAGATTAAAAAAGCCGGGTTTCAACTCGCACATAAAAATCAAATCATAAAACTATGAGGCAAAAACGTAAATGAAGAAAATATTGTTCACCTTTATCACTTTAATATCCATTTTTTTTGGATGCAATATGACCTTCAACGTCGATGACCTGGGTTTAATTCCCATCTCTTCATCCATATCAGTTAAAAATGGAAAGACAACGATAAATAATCAATGGTCCATCTCTCACAACGGCGGACATGAGGATTTGAATTCTTTAAAAGAAAGAATTGCTGAACATTTATTGGTGGATTACGGTATCCAGACGAAAAATCAATCAAGAAAACTGATTGCATTAAATATTGATTCGGAAAATGAATCCATCGGCAATGAAGGATATGAATTAACTGTAAGCCGAAATACAGTTCAAATTAATGCAACAACGCCCAATGGGATTTTTTATGGCATTCAAACATTCAGGCAACTTTTAGATTCAGGAAAGGGAGTAAATGGGGGCATTCGCATCCATCGAATATCCATATCAGATGAACCGCGGTTTACCTGGCGAGGAATGCATCTGGATGTGTCCCGGCATTTCTTTGATGTGGCATTCATAAAACGTTATATCGACTTCTTAGCTATGCATAAAATGAACATCTTCCATTGGCACCTTACGGAAGACCAGGGATGGCGTTTGCAAATTGACCAATACCCAAAACTCCAAAAAGTATCTGCCTGGAGAGATGAATCTTTAATCGGCCATTACAGGGACCTACCTCGTCAGTTTGATGGAAAACGCTATGGCGGCTATTATACAAAAGATGATGTCCGTGAAATTTTAGACTATGCCGCCAAAAGATACATTACTGTTGTTCCTGAAATCGAAATGCCCGGCCATGCCCGTGCAGCTTTAGCGGCATATCCTGAACTCTCCTGTACTGGCGGTCCCCATTCGGTTGCCAAACTCTGGGGTGTACACAAAGAAGTCTTTTGTGCAGGCAAAGAGGAAACATTCGAATTTCTGGAAAATGTACTCATTGAAGTTGCTGAACTTTTCCCGGGTGCCTATATCCA
>JAYEFG010000237.1:0-14222 GCA_034658595.1 Fidelibacterota bacterium
ATTGGTTGATTGAATGTATGATTGATTTTTCAACACTGTCTCATTATCAGAGATTATCAATTCTTTTCTATCATCAATCTATTCAAACATCCAATCGTTTTCAATTCCCTCGAATTAAACGATTATACATTCTCTCATTTCTCCTGATTAATTCCAAAATACTTGCCAGAATTGTCAAGGTCCCCACCGATGTTGAAACCATGGCGAATACCATTAATCCACCCATATGTTGAACCGGTAAAAACTGTGAAAAAAGCAAGGCAGCGAAGGCCATGTTTGATAGTGCATCCAATACAATGGGATAGCCAACTTCATCAATAACTTCGCGACTTAAAATCTCAGGGTCTTGTACTGTTTTTACCGAGCGACGATATTGAGAAATATAATGAATTGCAAAATCCACCCCCACGCCAATAATGACGGATGAAAGCACAGCTGTAACATGATTAAGATCAATATTAAATAGACCCATAAAACCAAAATTTAAGATGACTGCAGATGACAATGGAATTACTGCCAACAGTCCCCACCCGATGCGACGAAAGAAAAATCCTGCTATCAATGATACGACAATAATTGAAGCAAAAATACTGCGGAATGATGATGAAATAACCATATCCACCATATCTCCCAAAACGGGTAGCATTCCCGTAGTAGTAATTTCCATTTCACCATTAATTTCTTGCTCGATGAATTCATTCACCTCACCCACATAGATCTCCGCCGCCTGTGTGGACATATTTTTAGACATGACCGTAATCAATCCCACCGTATAATCATAATTTACCAAGGCACTGAAATCATCAGGATCACCGGACATGGCATACATTGTGAAGAGATTATTTACTTTGTCTCTTTCATCGGGAATCGTTTCAAAGGCAGGATCATCATCCATTATAGTTCGATGCATTTGTTTAATTATGTCGGCAATAGAAATAGAGATCGAAATTTTCGGATGCTCTTCCATATATTCCTGAAGACGAACCATCTTTTTCAATGTTATCGGATCCTTAAGGTCCCCCTCAATCCTGAATGTATAATCCATGGATCCCACCATTTCTTCATCCAAAAAGGTTAAGCTTTTGGGAATGGCATGATCCTCACTAAAAAACGACTTAATGTTCACCTCAACATTGAGAGCACTCAATCCATAGGCGCCGATAAGGACGACAATCAATCCTGCAGTGAGGATCAAGCGAGGCCCTTTCAGGATTCTCTTCCCAATTTTATCAACCACTCGTTCGAGAAGTCCTGGATGACTTATTGCTTTTGAGTCCATTTTCCAATTCGTCAGCATGATTAAAGAAGGCAAAAGTGTTGTGGATAAAATCCAGGCCCACATGATGCCAATGGCAATAGTATATCCATAACCGGACATCACTTCTATGGGCGCAAACAGCAAGGATAAAAATGCGGCTGAAGTGGTGAGACTGGTTAAGAATATGGGCAGCATTAGGGAATGCATACTCATTTCAATCGCTTTGCGTTTATCTTTTGTCTGGCGGAGTTTTTTAAAGAATTTTGTTAAAAAATGCACCCCGTCCGAATTGGCAATAGTTAATAAAATAATCGGCATGGATGTATTCATAATGGTAAATACAAAATTATCAGATTTAGTTATATTTAAAATCCACCCCATGGCACCCATCATTGAAATCATTGAAAGGACGATCACAGACACAACCATTCCCACACCAACAAAACTTCTTAAACTCCATAGTAAAATCAAGACCATCCCCAGCAGCCCAATTCGGATGAGCACAACCATATCCACCCGAATCAAATCACCCACCAATCCAGTCAGATAAGGTGGTCCGCCAAAATGGACCTCATAATCTCCTAAATGGTCTTCTGCATAATCGTGAAGCAATTTCACTACGGCCTGATCATTACTACCCTCCGTCGGTTTGACCACAATATTAAAGAAATCCCCATGTTTACCCAAAACTCGTTTTTGTATATCGGGATTATCACCAATGTATTTTTTTATGGAAGCAATTTCATCATTATCTAAATCTCGGGACGGTACCAAATCATCCACTTCGAGAAAGTCGTCCACACTTTCCATTCGATTCATATTAGACAAGCTGATTACTTCTTCGATAAGAGGTGATGCTTCTACTACTTCTGTAAAATCCCATAATTCAGCCATGACTTCATTGTTGTAGGCAGACGTCCCCCGCTCCCCGAAAGCCACAAAAATCATTTCAGTATTTCCGAATTCCTCTTTCACTTCTTCCCAGACCCGCCGAGTTTCAATATCCTCAGGAATCATTTTCATCATATCATCTTCAATTTTGAAGAATTTCAGTCCCGACCCCATAAGGATTGAGATCAACAATGTAATAAATATTGTTCGTTTTGGATGGTCCAGCGATTGGCTCATGAACCAATCTTTGATGCGTTTATCACTCATCTTATATTTTATCCTTATAATATTGATTGACAGCCTTCATCCCTTTTTCCGTGAAGATACCCCGGGCCACTACCTGTACAAATCCATGGATGGTATCCCGGATTGGCAAATCGTTTTTTAGAAAAAATTCCGGCTGAAATGTTGAATTAACAATATTGATATATACGATCGCTGCCGATTTCATATTGATGTCAGCATGCGCCAACCCCTGGTCTTGTGCTGATTTCAGGATGGTATAAAAATCATCTTGGTGGCTCAGGCGAAAGGTCTCCACATGATCCCAAATGTGGGGGTAGAGTGACTTCAATTCCACCAGTTTATGGACCGGTGTCCGTCCGGAGAATTTGCAGATATGTTCCATAATCTTGATATATTGGAGGGCCGGATTGGGTTCTTCTTTCATCACCTTTTTAAAGACACTGTTGATTTGGTTCAAGGCAAAATGCATTATGCCATGGATCAGATTCTCCTTTGTGGGGAAGAACTTATAGATTGTCTTTTTGCTCATGGCCAATCGTTTGGAGAGCGCATCCACCGTAAACGCCCGAACACCGGAATCGGCTACTGACTCAAAACCTTCGCTTAGTATTTGATAAACTTGTGGTTCTTGTTTCATAGATAATGGAAACGAAATTCGTATATTTCGTTTCCAAGTTTAAAATAAAATAACAATTCTCCCCAAACCCTTTTTTATGAATTATGGCAGGAATACCCATAACTTTGACGATTGAATATGGAAAATTCATTTAAATCACCCGTCATTATTTTGGCCGACGGCGCATTTCCATTCCACCCCATTCCATTGGCTATATTGGAAAAGGCTGGAACAGTTATTTGCACTGACGGTTCCACCAATTCTCTTGAGGCTCTTGACCTCATGCCCCATGTGATTATTGGTGATATGGATTCTTTCGAAGAGACAGAAGTCGAATTCAAGGGACTGAAAATCCACGATCCAAACCAGGACAACAATGACTTGGAAAAAGCCTTGGATTGGGCCGATATGAATGGTATCAATTCTGTCACCATCCTTGGGGCTACTGGGTTACGGGAAGATATGACAATGGCCAATCACTATATTCTTTTTGAATATTTTGAAAAATTGAATATAGAAATGGTTACAGACCGTTCAACCATCACCTGTCATCGTGGGCAGCGATCTTTCGATTCATTCCCGGGAGAAGTTGTTTCTTTATTCCCCCAACGGTTCGGCTCTGTCGTTTCAACCACCGCACTCAAATATCCTTTAAATGAAACTGTATTGGATCCCTCAGCCCGTGGAATTTCCAATCAATCTCTTGGCGCTACATTTTCAGTAGTTGCGTCTGATCCCATTCTCGTTTTTCGCGGCCACCCCCAAAACTAATTCATGCACTGGCTCGACCTTTCTGTCCTTATCCTCTATGTGGGATTGCTCATTTGGTTTGGATTCTACCGCACTAAACATTCAGGGAAAGACCCGGAAGAATATTTATTGGCAGGACGAAAACTCAGCCTCCCCGGTTTTGTCGTAACCCTGGTGGCCACATGGTATGGGGGTATTCTCGGCATTGGGGAAAACACCTATTCTTATGGCATCCAGACCTGGTTCATTTTCGGCTTTCCCTATTATATATTCGCATTTTTGTTTGCCTTTTTCATCGCCGGAAAGATTAATCGGTTAAAAACGATTTCACTCCCGGACCAGTTTCACCAACGGTATGGAAAAACCGCCGGCATCATTAGTGCCCTCTATATTTTGGCTTTAGCCAGTCCGGCGCCCTACATACTCAGTATCGGCATTTTACTGCAGTTCACTTTGGGATTATCATTTGGGTTGTCTTTGCTTATCGCCACAGGATTGAGTCTCAGTTATACCTGGATGGGAGGCTTTAAGGCGGTGGTTCGCACCGACATGTTTCAATTCGGATTTATGTTTTTGGGGTTTGTCCTCCTCCTCATTTTCTCAATGAAATCGGGAGGCAGTTTTTCAGAAATGACACATTCCTTGCCTGAGTCCCATTTGGATATAACTGGGGGTGCGTCCATCCAGTATACTTTAGTTTGGTTCTTTATCGCCTTGTGGACCTTCGTTGACCCGGGATTTTACCAGCGCTGCGCCGCAGCACGATCCCCGGAAATAGCCAAGAAAGGTATTATCATTTCCATTGGATTCTGGTTTATTTTTGATATGCTCACCTTATCCACGGGCCTCTACGCCAAAGCACTCTTAAACAGCGGTGATCCATTATTTGCCTATCCCATGCTCGGCGCACTGGTGCTGCCGCCCTTGGCTTACGGTATTTTCATCACCGGGCTGCTGGCAACGATTATGTCCACCATTGATTCATTGGGATTAATCAGCGCCATTACTTTTGGCAGGGATATTTTATGGCGGATTAAATCCCCCACAACGAAAGATCAACAATTATGGGACAACGCGTCCACAGGGTTTGTTCGAAAAGGATTGGGCGTAACTGCATTTATTGCCCTTGGATTGGCCTTCAGTGTGCCATCGGTGGTGAAGTTGTGGTACGGGTTGGGGTCTATCCTTGTCCCGGGGTTGGTCCTCCCCTTTTTATTATCCTTCAAAAATGATCGGCCAAGATCGGGCATGGTTATGATGATGGTATGTCCTGTTTTGGTGGCCATTCTCTGGATGGTGCTGGGTAAATTGTTTGGTGGTTATCCACTTGGATTTGAACCATTTTACCCGGGCATCCTAACATCAGGACTTATATATCTAACGCGAGCAAAAAATTGAAAAACACTTTTTATTACACACACCGCCCCGCAAGTGTGCGGGGCACCCCTCTCGCAAGAGGGGACTTAATGGGTCAATTTTCAATTTTATTAATGGATAACCATGGCAACTGAAATTGAACGTAAATTTTTGATGGATCTCTCCCATTGGCCCGGGGATTCTGAAGGCGGCCCTTACCGGCAAGGCTATCTGGCAATCACAAAAAAAGGGATTGTCCGTGTTCGCATCAAAGGTGATATTGCCACACTGACCGTAAAATCCAGCGGCACCGGTTTATCCAGGGATGAATTTGAATATGAGATTCCCATGAATGAGGCAAAAGCGCTCTTCAAACTGTGTCAAAATGATATTATTGAAAAAACGAGGTATAAGGTCATGGCGGAAGGGAAGCTGTGGGATGTAGATGAATTCCATGGAAAAAACGAAGGCCTGTGGCTGGCGGAAGTGGAATTAGAATCAGAAGAAGAATCAGTGACATTACCTAAATGGGCGGTTCAAGAAGTCACGGGCGATGAACATTATTATAATGCTTATCTGTCAAAAAATCCATTCACAGCTTGGCAGCATGAATAAACTTTTCCTTTTTCTGCTCCCTGTTTTTTTATTGAGCCAGGATAATGAATGGCGTCAAATCCATGATACAAGGGAATATTCTATTAGCGGCCTTGCCGCCTTCAGGGAGGGTTATTTAGTCGTCCATGATAATAAAAAGAAAGGCCAGCCCCGCGTCAGTTACATCGATGATGAATTTCAAATTTCAAAACTGATCTGGCCCGAGCCCTCACTGCCTTATGACCTTGAAGCGGCAGTACATATACCGGCAATAAAAGACCGCTTTATTCTTATGGAAAGTACCGGCAAGTGTTATGAGATCAATGTTGATCCAAAAGATGGAAGAATTGATTTGCTTAATACTTTCACCGTCCCCCGGTTAAAACCGGATATGAATTTGGAAGGACTTACTATATTTCCTTCCGGACAGGGATTGGTATTTATCTATGGTGACCGCGGTTCCGATTCCAGAAAATCCACCTTATTCACAGCATTTTTTAAACATAAGAAAAAATCATTTTATGAAATCCATTCATTTGAATTTGACTTACCCAAACCCAACTCAAATAAACGGTGTATTGCGGACCTGACGCTAAAACCGGATGGCAGTCTGTGGACTGCCGCAACTTCAGACCCGGGGGATGAGGGGCCCTTCTCCACTTTCATTTATGAATTAGGTCAATTCAACTATGCCGGTACCTTTACACCAATCCACCCGGATTTACTGAAACCTATTATGGCCTTCGACGGCCAAAAAGTGGAAGCCATGATGTTTCAAAAGAATGCGTTGGTTTTGATGACGGATAATGAGAATTTTGGCGCCACTGTTAAGATCATCAAAAATTAAATGCAAAGATCATTCTTCATATTTCTTCTTTTCTTGATCGTCCTTATTGGACAGGTTAACCACCAGGATAAACTGGTGATTAAACGAAAATTGGGGCAATCCACCTTGACTTTTGATTTTGATGGCCGGGTGAACGAAACAGGTTTTTTTCATAAACATCTCGATGTGGGTGTCCATTACCCAATAAATCCAACATGGACGGTTGGTCTGAAATACAGGACCCAGTACCGCACCAAGGATGATGCTTGGAATTTGGAGCAACGTCCACAGGGGGAATTAATTAAAGCGATCAATCGCCCAACAGTCAAATGGCAATTGAGAACTAGGATGGAATACCGGATCCGTAAGGGGAAAGATGATGAAATGCGAAATAGAAGCCGGATTCAAATCAAAGCCCCGAAGCCAATTCCATCCCTGAAAATCACACCTTTTATTAGTAATGAATTATTTTTTGCACCCAAAACCTGGGAATATTATATCAACTGGACATCATTTGGATTTGATCTTCCAAAATCAAAAATTGGAAAACCATCGATATTTTATAAATATATCCAAACATTAACAGATGGTAAATGGGTCCCCACGTACACATTCGTTTTTAAATTGACCATTTGAAATTATGAAAATATTGATCTCAAAACTGCCTAAGAATGCTTGGTGGGGCCACGGCACTCCAATCTATGAAAACAACCCTGCCATGAAAGAAGGGGTGGTTCCGAACCAGGAGTTGGTGGAAATTGAAATGTTTTTAATGTCTAAACTATTCAACAAACTCCCCATTGAAGTTGTTGAAATCGATTTTCCCTATTTTCTCGATCAGCAAAATAAAGACCAACGACAACATGATTTTGTGTTTGTCCGGGATCTTTTTGTAAGTAACCAAAAAGGGAAAGTAATTATTTCTAAGTTCAGGGAAAAAGCCCGCCAGGTGGAAGCAGACATTATGCAGGTCATGCTGGACTCCATGGGCTATGAAACCATCCGCATTCCCGAGAACTCCACCGCAAAAGCCGAAGGGGGAGAATTTTATTATTGTCCCGGGGATGGTGTACTCTTTTCCGGTGAATGCCGCAATAATGTGGAAGGAGCTGAATGGGTGGCCCAGGAATTCAATGTAGATGAATTGGTCATTATGAAATCGAATGCCTTTCATTTGGATACACTTTTTACACCTGTGATCAATAAAGAGAATAAACTTGTTACCGTAATTGCCTGCACTTCCCTTATGGAAAAAGATTCGGCTGAAAGCCTTCGACAATTCGCTAAAAGAAAAAATATCGAATTAGTTCAAGTCCCGCCGGAGGACGCCATTGGTACTGAAGATGAATTAGGTGAATTTGCGGTAAACTGTGAACCGCTTCCCGGCTATTTGGTGGGACCGACCCGATTCCGCTCCAACAAGGTGGCTCCTCTGCTCAAAGAATTGGGTGTCATGCATATTACTGTTCCCACAACCCAGTTCCGCCTCAGCGGTGGTGCCATCCACTGCCTGACAAACGAATTATAATGTAAAGACGCAGCATGCTGCGTCTTTACTTATTCCATATCTTCAGAATATTTTCCTTGAGTCGCCAGACTATTTAATTTCGCCCTTTTCATAAATGCTTCTTGTCCAGCTAATACATTCACATCTTTCCCTCCCCATGCTTTCAATGCAGACTGCTGAAGTGCACGACCATAGGAAAATGATAAATTCCATGGTTTATTGTCACCCAATATTTGATTCATACGATTCAAATGGGCTGTAGCATCTGTGTCACTTTGTCCGCCGGAAAGAAATGCAATCCCCGGTACGGCTGCTGGAACAGTTCTGAAAAAGCATTGCAATGTGGCATTGGCCACTTCCTCCACCCCGACACGGTCAATGGCATCATATCCGGACATGACCATGTTGGGTTTCAAAACCATTTGTTCAAACTGAACACCCTGGGAATAAAGCTCAAAGAAAACGGTGTGTAGGACTTCTTCAGTCACAACAAAACTGTCATCTAAATCATGGGTCCCATCCATGAGAATTTCCGGTTCGACAATAGGCACAATATCATTGGATTGACATAATGCGGCATAGCGCGCAAGGGCATGGGCATTGGTATTGATACAATACCCACTGGGATGATCTTCAGTAATATTGATTACCGCCCGCCACTTG
Organism: Fidelibacterota bacterium; assembly: GCA_034658595.1. Classification (GTDB taxonomy): domain Bacteria; phylum Fidelibacterota; class Marinisomatia; order Marinisomatales; family TCS55; genus TCS55. The sequence continues at coordinate 8,708 of JAYEFG010000237.1, forward strand.
GCAAAGCGGGCACCCATTTGGCGGTATTCTTTCAATCGATCGTCGAGGCCATCTAATCCATTGGTTACCTTTTCACCATCACTCCCGGGTAATTCATGGGCGCCTGCATCTACCTTAATCCCGGGGATTACTCCTTTGGCTGCCAAATATTCAGGGTAGGGTGTTCCTTCATCCAAGGAAGACTGTCTGAGTGTTTCATCATACGTGATAACTCCGCTGATATAGTTTTCCATACCCGCCGCACTAAATAATAGATCACGGTAGGCATTCCGATTTTCATACGTACTTTTAGTATTAATCTGATCAAATCGCTTACCAATTGTGCCTGTACTTTCATCCGCCGCCAGAATACCTTTCCCCGGCGCGGTCATGGCTTCAGCCACAGCTTCGAGACTATTCAAATTCAAACTCATAATATTAATTCTCTATTTATTTTCCTTTGGGCTGACCAATCTCAGTCAGCAATTTATTAAACCAATTCACATGATAATCAAATGGCTTCCCACCCTTGATTCTATCAAATTTTATAAGACCCAATTTTCCATTGTTATCATCGTCCAACCCAATGACGCCGCTTTGACCAGCCATCGCTAACTGAGCACCCAATTGTCCAGACCTTTTAATTAAGTCCAGGTCTTGGTTAATTGGAGCGGCACTGCGGCTGAAATAACCGCTTTTTTGCACCAGAGTTTTATCAGCTTCCAACCGGTTTGTAAATTGTTTTGCAAACCATTGGCCCGGATTCAATGTATCCAGTGCTACATGGCCAAATGCGTCCCGTTCAACTGTTTCGCCTGCCGCTTCCATTTCTTTAATGATGGTATCCGTTCCGGCCCCTTCGCTAAGGAAAATATTGACAGAATCTTTTTCATCCATCAATACTTTTAGGCGGGTGCATTCTGCCTCAAAATCAATGTCCATTTCAGGAATGTAAATCGCATCCACATCCCACCTTTTTTGATAGATCAATATTTCAGGTAAAAAATTGCGCTGCTTTAAGCGGTCATGATATTCCTTAGCTGTAAAAGCTGTTAGCCAACCGCAATTTCTCCCCATGACCTCATGAATAATCAGTTGTCGGGAACTAGTTGTATTTTCGTTGGCGATATTTTCAAAAAAAATCGCACCTTGTTCTGCTGCCGTCCAGGCCCCTAAAGTCTGGGTAATGGGATAAACATCATTATCTACTGTTTTGGGGAGTCCCACAACAGTCAGGTTATAATTGTTTTCCTTTAAATAATATGAAAGTTGAGCGGCCATGGTATTGGTATCATCCCCGCCGATTGTATGGAAAATATTGATATCATCATTCATCAATTGATTCGCTGCAACTTCCAGGGGATCCTCCCCTTCTTCAATATATCCCCGTTTTATGCAGTCTTCAGCATTAGTCAGTTTCACGCGGCTGTTCCCTATGGGGCTTCCACCATATTTATATAGAATATTCGTTTTTTCCCGAACAGAAGCAGGGATTTCGATCGCGTTTCCTAACAATAAACCGCGGTATCCATGGAGGTACCCTACAAGTTCTGCTTTTGGGGCAAGATTGTTATACGCTTCAATTAATGCACCGATTGATGCGGATAAGCAGGGCGCAATTCCCCCTGCAGTTAAAAATGCAATTCTCATGAATTTCCTAAAAATTTGGGTTGGGAAATTAATAAAAGTATTAAAGAAACTATAACTTTAAACATGTAAGCAACTTTATTTTTCAATAAATTTTTTATAAATGACCTTTTTGGCTAACCCTTATAATTTATTAATTTTAAAATAATTGTTTGCTTGCGAACAAAGCATTATTGATGCTATTATTTTTGTCTCTTTTTTCTCAATGTGTCATAAGAAGGAGGTTTTTATGCACAAAAGAATCCGAATTATCCGTTATGCAATTTTTCTATTGGCTGCGGTTACGCTGGTTAGCGCAAAAGAACGATTCAGTGAGGACCTGTTTAAAGCGTTAAAATACCGCAACATCGGTCCATTCCGTGGTGGAAGATCCGCGGCGGCAGCGGGCATCCCTGGAAATAAATTATTAGCCTACTTCGGCGGTACGGGCGGTGGCGTTTGGCAAACAAAAAATGGCGGCCAATCCTGGAAAAATCTTTCCGATGGATTTTACGGCGGTTCAATCGGCGCTGTTGCCGTCAGTGAATGGGACCCCAATGTAATCTATGTAGGCGGCGGCGAGGTTACCGTTCGGGGGAATGTCTCCCATGGAAACGGTGTTTGGAAATCCACCGATGCGGGCAAATCCTGGGAACACATGGGTTTGGCAGATTCAAGACGAATACCCCGTATCCGAATTCATCCCAGGAATTCTGATTTAGTTTATGTCGCCGCGCTTGGACATTTATTTGGCCCCAATGAAGAACGGGGTGTTTTCCGCAGCAAAGACGGCGGCGAAACCTGGGAAAAAATTCTGTATGTGAATGATGAAGTAGGTGCTTGCGATTTAATCCTGGACCCAAACAATCCGCGCATTATTTATGCATCCACCTGGCGCATTAAACGTACACCTTACAGTCTCGAAAGCGGCGGTGAAGGGTCAGGACTTTGGAAGTCCACCGACGGTGGCGATACATGGAAAGAAATCACGCGCAATAAGGGACTTCCGGACGGCTTAGTGGGAATCATTGGTGTTACGATTTCTCCCCTGAATTCTGACCGTATCTGGGCTTTGATAGAAAATCGGAAAGGTGGATTATTCCGCTCGGACGATGGGGGCGAAACCTGGAATAAAACCAGTTCGGATAACAACCTTCGCCAAAGAGCCTGGTATTATACACGCATCTATGCGGATACGGAGAATGAGGATTTGATTTATGTCCTGAATGTTTCATTCTGGCGCTCGAAGGATGGGGGTAAATCATTCAATAGAATTCGGACACCCCATGGTGATCATCACGATCTCTGGATTGATCCCCAGGATGCGAAACATCTCATTATCGCTGACGATGGGGGAGGTCAGGTTTCTTTTGATGCAGGTGCAACCTGGAGTACCTACCACAATCAACCCACTGCCCAATTTTACCGCGTGGATGTTGATAATCAATTCCCCTACCGCGTCTATGCCGGCCAACAGGATAATAGTACCGTTTCCATTGCTTCTCGAACCACCGGCGGCGGTATCACCGAAAGGGATTATTATTCTGTCGGTGGCGGTGAGAGTGCCCATGTGGCACCTCATCCTGAAAACCCGAATATTGTTTATGCCGGTTCTTACAGCGGTTACTTGACACGCTATGATCATACCACGGGTCAACGACGCAATATCACGGTCTGGCCGGATAATCCCATGGGTCACGGGGTGAAAGACATGAAATACCGTTTCCAGTGGAATTTTCCTATCGAGTTCGATCCCCACGATCCGAATACACTCTATGTCGGCTCACAGCACCTCCATAAAACAACCGATGAAGGAGAGAGCTGGGAGCTGATCAGTCCCGATCTGACCACCAATACAGTTTCCATGCAAGATCAATCGGGTGGACCCATAACAAAAGATGACACTGGTGTTGAGTATTATTGCACAATCTTTGTGATTACACCATCGCCACAGGAAAAAGGGGTAATCTGGATTGGAACAGATGACGGGAAGGTCCATATCACGAAAAATGGCGGAGAATCATGGCTGGATATTACTCCCAAAAATATGCCTGATTGGGGTATGGTCAACAGCATTGATCAATCATCCCATGATCCCGCAACAGCCTATATGGCAGTCACACGGTATAAGTTGGATGATTTCAACCCCTATCTGTATAAGACAACTAACTATGGTAAATCCTGGAAACGCATCTCCAATGGAATTCCCGAGGATGCCTTCACCCGCGTTGTTAGAGAGGATCCGGCACGCCAGGGACTTCTGTATGCCGGGACGGAGACAGGTATGTATATTTCATTTGATGATGGAAAAAACTGGCAATCATTTCAGCTAAACCTCCCTATCGTTCCCATCACTGATTTAGTGGTAAAAGAAAATGATCTCGTGGTGGCCACACAAGGCCGATCATTTTGGATCATGGATGACTTAACGCCTCTCCATCAACTGTCAGATCAAATCGCGAAATCCAAGACCCATCTTTACCGACCGCGTGATACTTACCGTCTTCCCGGTGGTGGCGGCTGGGGTGGGCCAAGCCCGACTTGGGGTGCAAATCCTCCTAGTGGTGTCATGACTTTTTATTATTTGAAAGATGAAATTGCCAAGGATGATACAATCACTTTGGTGTACATGGAATCGGATGGAGAAGTGATTAAAACATTTTCAAATATAAAAGATAAGAAGAAAAAAACACCTGTTATTGATACCAAAAAAGGGATGAATCGTTTTGTATGGGATACACGTTATCCCGACGCGAAAAAAGTGTCGAATGCGGTCATGTGGGGTGGATCCCATATTGGACCGAAAGCAATCCCTGGTGAATACAAAGTTCGTATAACAGTTAGGGGGGCGTCCCAGATTAAATCGTTCACCATTTTAAAGGATCCTCGTACCGAAACCACACTGTCTGACTTTAAAGATCAGTTTGACTTGTTGATGAATATTCGGGATCGTACATCAGAAATCAATGAAAAGATTCTAACCATTCGGAGTATTAAGAAACAGATTGAATCCCTGACAGGGCTCATGAAAGATTCCGGATTTAAAAATGATGAAATTCTGGAAGCGGGTAAAAAACTGACTGAAAGCCTCTCTGCCATTGAAGAGGAAATGATCCAAGTCAAATCCAAATCAGGACAGGATCCGCTGAATTATCCAATCAAGTTGGATAATAAGATTGCAGCCCTCGTCCGAGTAGTTGCAAGTGTGGATGCAAGCCCGACAGCACAATCCTATGGGGTGCTGGAAGACCTGGTTTCCCAGGCCAAGTTGCATTACAAAAAATTAGATAATGTTCTGACTGAGGACCTGTTCAAATTCAATAATATGATAAGTGAAGCAGCAGTGCCTGCTGTTATGATCATTCCATCGGAAATGAGTGTGGAAAAATAATTTTCTACATTGAATTAGAAGTGCTTTGAGAACCACTTAAAACAACTCACCTCACCTGCCGGACAGGGATTAAAAAGGGGTTCTCAAGGCGTTTATTTTTTCATTCTTAAATATTTTTGGGGTAAGGGTTTTTCTTTGGTCTCCCCATTCCAAAAAATACTGATGATCCACCAACGATCCTCATCATACAATAATTGAATGCTGTTGATCCCTCTGGCAAAGGGCTTTTTATCGCTTGCTGAATTCCGACTGTCGTAAGTCGAAAACACATGGGTGATGTGGCGGTATTGTTCAGTCCTTCTGCCGATCTCCCTTTCGAAAAAGCCATTGCCGACTAAAAATGGTTCCGCCCGTTTTATGTAATCTTCCGTCGTCATGGCGCGGGTGTCCACTTTTCCTTCTTTGGTTTTACCCACAGAACGGAGTGTGCCCGAAGCATGGAATAAATAACGAAATCGCTCCCAATCCCGCGCTTCACCTTTTTCTCCCGATATTACATCATAGAGTGCTTCAATAATT
>JAYEFG010000238.1:0-3927 GCA_034658595.1 Fidelibacterota bacterium
ACACAGGCGGCTTTGTTGATCCTATTATATCGGGACCAGCCCATTCTTCATATTCCATATTTATTACTCACAAAATTGGTTGATGTGGATGAATTATTTACCACTTGGCGGTACCGTCATGCCCTTATGGTATCCCGTATGATTGGCCGCAAAATTGGCACCGGCGGTTCCACCGGCTCTGAGTATCTTAATAAAACTGCTGAAAAACACCGAATTTTCAGTGATATCGGTGAATTGACTACTTTCTTGATACCCAGGTCAGCTCTACCCAAATTGCCTCAGAAAGTGGAGAATAATCTTGGCTTTTATTTTCATGTAAAGAATAAATGATGGATTTGAGTTTAAGGGGTAAAAGAGCAATTGTATGCGGTAGTACCGATGGGATTGGGAAAGCATCTGCCTTGTTGATGGCTGAACGGGGAGCGGAGATCACCCTGGTTGCGAGAAATATGGAAAAATTAATGGCTTGTAAGAATGGTTTATCGGTAGAAAACGAACAGAATCATACAATTGTCTGTGCTGATTTCAATGATCCGGGTCTTTTGCGGAAAAATGTGAATGATTACCTTTCAGATGGTAAAACAATCCAAATATTGGTCAATAATTCTGGCGGTCCACCCGGCGGACCCATTATAGAAGCTGAAGAAAAAGAATTCCTGACAGCTATAAACAGACACGTTATCTGTAACCAAATATTAGCTAAGGCTGTCGTCCCGGGGATGAAAGCAGCTGGATGGGGAAGAATCATTAATATTATTTCAACTTCTGTCAAACAAGTGATTCCGGGTTTGGGTGTTTCAAATACCACGCGGGGTGCTGTGGCAAACTGGGCCAGGACTATGGCCCTTGAATTGGGTGAATTTGGTATTACGGTGAATAATATTCTGCCGGGCTTTACCAATACAGACCGTATTCGTGATCTTGCGGAATCACGGGCTAAAAGAGAAGGCAAGACGCCTGAAGAAATCTTTGAAAAATGGTATAAATCCATTCCCTTGGGACGATTGGCTGAACCGGAAGAAACAGCCGCAGCGGTAGCATTTTTAGCTTCTGGAGCCACCGATTATATTAATTCCGCTGATGTAGCGGTTGATGGAGGACGATTCGGTACTTGATGGAATTAATCGCTAATTATATAAACGGTAAATTTATCCTACCTATATCAAAATCGTATTTGGATGTTTATGAGCCCGCAACCGGGCAAGTTTACGCCCAAGTACCTGATTCAAATCAAAAAGATATTGAGATTGCAGTAAAGGCTGCGACCAATGCTTTTCATGAATGGTCTGAATCGAAGATCGAATATCGATCAGGAATTCTTCATTCAATCGCAGACGAATTAGAAAAACGGTTAGATGAATTGGCAGAATACGAGTCAAGGGATACAGGGAAGCCCATTTCATTGGCGAGATCGGTCGATATTCCTCGGGCTATAGCTAATTTTCGGTTTTTTGCTGGTTATATAAACAACTTTGAAAATGAAAGCGAACTGAATAGTGATATTTCATCCAATTTCATATACAGGTCACCCCTGGGCGTTGTAGGATGTATTTCCCCATGGAACTTGCCATTATATCTTTTTTCATGGAAGATCGCCCCGGCGCTGGCTGTGGGTAATACAGTTTTAGGAAAGCCATCTGAAATTACTCCCTATACAGCGTTTAAACTGGGGGAAGTTTGCGCAGCAGCAGGTGTCCCGAATGGGGTGCTGAATATTGTGCATGGGAGTGGTCAGCAAACCGGTGACGCTATCGTTAGACACCCTGGCGTGAAAGCCATTTCATTTACCGGTGGAACGAATACAGGTGAAATTATTGCGAAAACAGCGGCGCCGATGTTAAAGAAGATTTCCCTGGAACTCGGTGGAAAAAATCCTGCCATTGTTTACGCAGATTGCGATTATAAAAAGACATTGGCCGCCGTTGTAAAATCATCTTTCACTAACCAAGGACAGATTTGTCTATCCAGTTCGCGTATTCTAATTGAAAAACCCATTTACGACCGATTCAAAACTGATTTTGTCAAAAAAGTTTCTGAACTCAAACCGGAAGATCCTGCAAATGATTCTTCCAGTTTTGGAGCCCTTGTTTCAAAGGAGCAATTTGAAAAGATCGAATTTTTTATCAATTTGATCCAGGAAGAGGGGGGCGAGATATTAACCGGTGGAAACTCAGGAAATTTGAATGGCAGATGTGAAAATGGATGGTTCTTTGAACCGACTGTTGTTAGCGGATTGGACAATAAATCACGGGTAAATCAAGAAGAGATCTTCGGACCGGTGGTCACTTTAATTTCTTTTGATGGGGAAGATGATGGGGTTTCCATCGCCAATGATACTGTTTATGGGTTATCTGCCACAATATGGACCGAAGATATTGAAAAAGCCAACAGGACGGCCCGATCCCTGGACTCGGGAGTGATCTGGATCAATTGCTGGTTGGTTCGAGATTTGCGAACACCATTCGGCGGAATGAAACAGTCCGGTGTCGGACGAGAAGGGGGGATGGAAGTTTTGAACTTTTTTACCGAACAAAAAAATATCTGTATGAGTTACAGATGATAATCAAAACAGATAAAGCACCCAAACCAGTGGGATTATATCCCCATGCCCGTAAAGTAGGTAATCTCCTCTTTTTGTCAGGTGTGGGGCCACGCAAGCCCAATTCAAAAGACATTCCCGGTGTTGAATTGGATGATAAGGGAAATGTGATTTCCCACGATATTGAAGATCAATGTCATTCTGTTTTTGAAAATGTCCGGATAATTTTGGAAGAAGGCGGCAGCAGTTGGAATAATTTGGTGGATGTGACTGTTTTTCTCACAGATATGAAAAACGATTTCGAAACATATAATAATATTTACACAAACTATTTTAAGGAAAACCAGCCTTGCAGGACAACCGTTGAGATTTCATCCCTTCCAACCCCCATTGCGATTGAATTAAAGTGCATTGCCACCATTGATTAGGAGAAAAGGATGCCTGTAAAACCACCGATAAATTTCAAAAAATGGATCAAAGAACATCGAAATCTCTTAAAACCACCTGTAGGTAATCGTGTTGTTTATGATGAAGGCGATTTAATGATCATGGTGGTAGGTGGCCCCAATTCCCGAAAAGATTATCATGTGGATACAGTAGAAGAGTTTTTCTACCAATTAGAAGGAGATATGTTGCTAAAAATTATGGAAGATGGTAAAAGGGTGGATGTGCCTATTAAAGAGGGAGAAATATTTTTGTTGCCGAAAAATGTTCCCCATTCTCCTCAACGGTTTGAAAATACAGTTGGGTTAGTAGTTGAATATCAACGGGAAGAAGGCGCACTGGATACCTTTCAGTGGTATTGCGATGGGTGTGATTCCTTACTTTATGAAGCGAAATTGGATTTGGAAGATATTGTAGCCCAGTTACCACCGATATTTAAAAAATATTGGAATGATTTGAATGCTCGAACCTGTGCAAAGTGTGGTGCTGTTCAGGATCCACCGCAATAATATTTTAATTTGAAGATCGACATACATACCCACATTCTTCCAAAAGAATGGCCAAACCTTAAAGAAAAGTACGGTTATGGTGGCTGGATACAATTGGATCATCATCAAACCGGGTGTGCACGAATGATGAAAGATGACCATTTTTTTCGAGAAGTGAAGGAAAATCTGTGGGATCCGGACATTCGCATAAATGAATGCAGCGATCATGGAGTTGATGTTCAAGTATTATCCACTGTTCCTGTCATGTTCAGTTATTGGGCAAAGCCAAACGATACCTGGGACTTATCAAAACTGCTGAATGATCATATTGCAAAAGTGGTATCTGAATTTCCAAATCGATTCATTGGATTAGGTACAATCCCTCTTCAAAATACTGAAAAAGCGGTGCAAGAATTGGAAAGATGTTCAAAAGAATTAAATCTGGGGGGTGTCCAG
>JAYEFG010000239.1:0-3918 GCA_034658595.1 Fidelibacterota bacterium
CACTTAGTCCCCTGACATCAATTTGCAATACGGCCAAATCGGATTTGGGATCCCTACCGATAATGGATGCTTTGTATTCGCTCTTATCCAAAAGGCGAACGGTGATTTCATCCATTTTATCAACCAAATGGTTATTGGTAATGATATAGCCATTGCGGGCATTTACAATTACACCTGAACCAAGCGCTGTTGATTTGTATTCTTTCTGGGGCATTCGTGGCGCAAAGAATCGAAAAAAATCATTATCTCGGGGCATGTTTTCATGGAATTGACTCATATCAATCTTGCGCTCAGTCAGGATGGTGACAACGGCAGGATTGGCTTTTTCAGCAATATCCGCAAATTGATCGCTGAATTGTTTTAAAATGGAATTCTGGGCGGAAATCGTTCCCACCAGAATGAATAATAAGAATAATTTTTTCATCATTTCCTTTTGTTTTATGATGCTCACTTGAATGCAGTCACTTGTTCAATGTTCCCTATTAGAAGGAAATTTGTCCATCCGCCAACTGGTCGGATTGACTACATCTCTCATCTTAATCAAACAAATTTTAACCCTTTTTTCTTCACGCGCAAAGTTTCGCAAAGCATTCAATCAAATACTCTTTTGAAAACTGAAAATCCAATCATTCATCCCTTCGATTGACTTTCCGTTAATGGTTGCCTTCATCGGTTTATCAATCCGCAAATATAACGGTTGACCGAATACAGTTTTGGAGAATCGGATTCCCATACCATAATCAACGAGAGATGTACTGCTGAACCCATTGTCACCAACAGCTAACTTTGACCCTGTAAGTGACCCTGCATCCAAGAATGCAGCCAGTTCGAATTTAACCCCTAAAATGGATTTCGTTAAATAGCCTTCTAAAGTTGATGTTAATACATTTTCTGTACCCACAAAACCCTGGTTCCCGAAGGCACGCAGATTGGCATCACCGGGCATATGGTACCGTCCTCTCAAGTTTGTATCGCCATAAAAACTGGATGCATCCCTAAGGTAGGGTTTTTCATACATGGTCCCGGAGCCGGCACCCTCCACTGTATATCTTTCCTGGGCCGGGGCACCATTTTCATTTGTCCACATTTTTCCATAAATACCTCGAAACCTTACACCGAACAACCCAAAACTTTTATCGAAAGATTCTGTGATGGTCAACCGACTGAAAGACCAATCGGAAATCCCGCCAGGCGCAAAATCAATTCCGATCTGATTGTTGATTGGGCCAAGGTATGAATTAACCATGGTGGTCAGTACTACCATTTGACCTTTATCAAATAAATATGTCCGGCTTGTATCACTGGCACGAGTCACATAAAAACCGGAATTCACACTTCGGACGCCATAGACTGGGTTCGTTGAATTGATCTGTTTCGTAGTATTCAATCCGTACCCACTTACGCCACCCAGATTGTAAAAGTGGAAATAATTCTTATCCATCCCTTTAACCAATTTTCTATTCCAACCGTTGATCTTCCAGAATACTTTTCCCGTTTCGGTCCCAACATTAATATCAGTAGTGACACTTTCTAAAAGTCCATAGCTATTCCGTAACCGAAGTCCCGGTATAGCACCGTCTTTTTCAAGATAATGGATGGTAGGATGCCATTGTTTAACAAACTTATTTCTTGGTGTATAACGCATTCCCGGTCGGTAAAACATTTTTTCGGATGGCATTTTTCCCGTGAAATTATTGCGGTAGTCCATGTCCATTGTTTGGGCATCGGGATCCAGCGTTGCTGATTGTGGCTCTCCGGAAACATTATAAGTAAATTTGTCGCTGGTCCTGAATTTATGATTTGTCCACCAAATGCGATGGGTACTTCCATCTTTCAATGTGGTTTCTATCATCTGTGGCATGTCCCGTTTGCCATGACGAACAATTTTCAGGGTCACATCCCAAGATCCATCTGACTTTTTCTTTTTTGACCATCCATTGATTCCGTAATCCAATAATCGTGTATCATGGAGCCATGGGCGGAAAAACCAATCCAAGTCCTGACGGCTCACATCTTCCATCGCTTCTATAAATCTTTTTTCATTGGTATGCTTCAGGTTCCAGCGGCGGAAATATTCCTGCATACCTCCAATAAAGATCTCCTCACCCAACACATATTTTAACTCATCCAGCATGAGGGATGGTTTCGTATAGGCATTGGCACCGGCGGCGCGGCTGCCTTTGAACATATAGGTTGACCGACTGATCGGCTCATCCTGACCACTGGCCATAAAACTAATCATACCCCATTGAGAATTGCCAAGACTGTGATTGAAACGCCAGTGCTTTTTTTGCCAATCCTTATACCGTTTACTACCTTCAAGATCAAAACCGTGGTCACCGTAGCGGTTCATCATATACCATCGAGTCTGGAATGAGGTAAAACCTTCATCCAGCCAAGCTTCCCTGACCTCGTTATTGGCCAGGATACCATAAAACCAGATGTGCCCTACTTCGTGAACGATCAACCCTTCTGATTCGCTTCCATCCATGACCAGCATGGGATATTCCATTCCGCCGCCGGCGAGACGATCCGTATTGGTCACTTGCGGATAGAGATACATACCGAATTTGGTGCTCAACCATTCAATTGCATGTTCGGTCCTGGTTACAACTTTTTTTGTCCATTTTTTGCCATTTTTTTGATTGAACAGGACATGAACATCAACATCATTCCATTCCCCACTTTCGTATAAAAAATCGGGTGTAGTTACCCAGGCAAAATCATGAACCTTTTCAGCATGAAATGAAACGACACGTCTTTCGATGGAATCGTATTCAGCGCGGTTCTTTTTAAAGTCTTTGAGCCAATCAGTAAATTTCTTGCTTGTATCTACGCGGACTTCTTCCCATCCCGGATCGCCCTCGGTTACTATTCCTGTAGCACCAATGATATATCCCCTGGGAACATCCATTGTCACATCATAAGTACCGAATTCACCATAGAATTCCCCTTCAGCGTGGAAAGGTTCATTGAACCAGCCGTTCTCGTCATAGACGACAACCCGGGGATACCACTGGGCAAAATTATATTGTTTATCCACACGGCCGGCACGCTCCGAAAATTCACCTACGTACTGGACCCAATCCAGATTGATAACGAGCGAATCTCCCGGCACTAGCGGTTTGGAAAGTTCAGATGAAAGTATTGTATCATCAATTTTGAATGTATCCGAAATTGTAATTCCTGTGTTTGAAATAGTAAAATTGCTTATATCGTAATAGCTTAAATATTTCTCCATGCCTTTTATAAATTTGGCAATCCGGCTGGCGCGACCTAACTGGGCCATATATTCTCGATGTTTAACCGTCCCTTCCTGAAAGGCATTGGCATAAAGATTAAAATAAATATGATTCAATGTATCCGGAGATTGGTTGATATATTTGATTTTCGAGTGGCCGCCGATAGTGTGGGCGGCTGTATCCAATTTCACATCCATTTGGTAATGAACAAATTGCTGCCAGTATTCACCGGCAAATAAAGCGGAAAAGTTTAACAAAATAGTCAGTAATAGGGATCTCATTTTTTCATTCCTGATTTATGGGTGGGTTATAAATCCACCATTCGAGTGATTGTGTCTAAATAGAGACCATAGACACGGGAAGCATGTTTTGGTTGTCAGGAATTAAGGTAGTGTTTTAAATCTTCGTAAAAAGTTTTTTCTGAACGGGGACCGATGTAACCTTTCACGATATAGCCGTCACGATCAATAATCAAGGTTGTGGGCAGCCCTGTTATAGGCTGACCAATGGCACGGCCAAAAATACTGGTAACCACTTGGGTTTCGTTATCCTCGATATCCGTGAGAACGGTGTATTGCATATTCCAATCATTCATGAAATCAAGAATATTTTCCGCTGATCCCGAAGTAATCGTGATACCTACAATTTCAAGGCCATCTTTCTTGTGTTTTGTATA
>JAYEFG010000240.1:0-13985 GCA_034658595.1 Fidelibacterota bacterium
CATTATCTAATGACCCACATCCTGCACTATCGTTACGGCAGGCAAGAGGGGTTCAAAAGAATTACATTCCAATTTACATTACTGAATATTATATGGAAAAGTAAAAATAATCCATTCGTCAGGAAGGAACAATGTTCCTAACTTCGCCGCTTATGAATCGCAAAATATCAAAAATAATCTACGAAATCAGGTCATTATTTATCCTGGTAATTATCGTATTGACGCTCAAGGTAACCATTTTTGAATTATACATTGTACCCACGGGAAGTATGGAAAACACGATTATGACCGGCGATTTCCTGACAGGTAACCGCTTTGTCTACGGCATGCGTACGCCGGACTGGATCGGGATTCCCTATACCGATATTGGCTTTGAAGTTCCGTCAATTAAATTTCCTCCTTTTCGAGAACCCAAACGGGGTGATGTTATTATTTTTAAGTTTCCCAGAGACACGAAACAAAAATACGTAAAACGTTGCGTTGCCGAACCGGGAGATACATTGGAAGTCATAGATAAATTATTATATATAAATAATGAACTTTCCCCGTTGCCTGAGAATGGAAAATTTATTATGTCACCGCTTTCGCCTTCATTTTTACAGCAGGATATATTTTTAGGCAAACAGGGTAATAAGGATTATTTCAAAAAATTAAAGATGCCGGAATTCGGAGATAAAATCAAGATTTCCCCTGAAAATGCACAATTGCTTTTACATTTGATGCTATTGGACGGTCATGAATTAACGCTGGTGAGCGGCCTAAAAGAATATCCATTCACTATGGTAAGTCCCGATGAATTATACCGCCGAAAGGGAAAGATGGAAGTATATGCGCCTTATTATCCCCAGGGGAGTTTGCTTGTTCCGTGGTCAAATAATATGCCGAAAGGAAATCTTCTGATCGATGGTAAACCCATTGGTGACCTGACATATTATACGGTGGAACAGGATTATTATTGGGCCATGGGCGATAACCGGGATGACAGCCTGGATTCACGCTATTGGGGTTTTGTACCGCGGAAATACATACTGGGCGAAGCATTATTTTCTTATTTTTCACTGGACTTAAAAACATGGATTCCAAGATTTAATCGCATTGGAACAATTATACGATAGGACTTGACAGACAGAAAATCAATAATGTATTTTGGATCGGTAAAAGAAGTATGGTAATTAAAATAAACTCACTTTTTTCAATCCTAATATTGTTTTCTTTCGTTTGCGCTCAGGATGCGGCGGAAGGCCAAAATTCAGAATCGGATACAACAATCAAGGATGTACCTTCCGGTTTGGAATCGGGTTATAAAGGATTTGCCTGGGGCAGTCCTTCCGGAACTCAAATAACAACATCACTGACTGTAATCCCAAATGAGGACAGCTTGGCGGCGCAACAATCCTTTTCCGGTTCTCTTGGCCAGGATACAGTTAGGGTGACTTATACTTTCGCCGACAGTGGATTTTGGAAAGTTGAAATTGATATTATAATTGTACAAAATGATATAGAAGCACAAATAGCCGATTTCAGACGATTGGAAAAAAATATTTCTGAGGTGTATGGCCCGCCCCAAAAAATGAATCAAAATGAATCAGGACCATCCGGATCATACGCAAATATTTTAGAGCAGAAATTTACCCGGGCATTCTATCGTTCAACGTGGTCCATGACGCCGGCAATAATAGAATTGGTTTTAAATTCATCTGTCCTGCTCCCGACAACAGATTTACCGATTTTTTCCGGAAATTTCAGTATCTTGAAATTGGTCTACTATAATCCGGATTATATGCATTCATCCCAGCCCGTGCCGGAAGTGGAAGAACTTCCGTCCATTTTTGATATCTATTGATACATCCCGTCGGTTTGTTTAGACCGGTTCACTATTTAACCTTTCTACTGATAATAATACAATGCACCCATCCGCCTAGGATGGTGCGGGAATATCAATATTCGACTTCTAAATCGGATGTACTGGATAAATGCCGGACAGCCCTTACCAAGCTTGATTACGAAATTGACCTTTACGCCCGCGAAAGTGATTTTTTGGTGACAAAGCCCGTGAAATTAAAACGCGCCTTGAGGCGGTATGATTATGTTGTTTATATTCAAATAAGTGATCGGATTGAAATACATATTGCAGCAGAAAGAAGTATCTTTAAACGGAGCTCTGAGTCAACAATAGGCGGAAGTGGTTTAATCGAAAAACAACCGGAATCGGCAATGCCTTATAGTTTACAGAAAAAAATATTTAACCCGATTCACAGGGCAATGATCAGACAAAATTTTCTACCTGGCAGAATCATAAAATAAAATCCCATTTTATTAAAATAAAACTGTGTTAATTTCGCATTCCAAATTTTAGCAACCGTCATTAATTTGAAGTTCACTTTATGAGTATTGATTTCGCAAATAAGGAAGCACGTGAGGGGTATCTCCAATCTAAACTGGATGATTTATTGGATGGCATTAATGCATCCTATGGGCAGGCATTGCTTGATGAACTCATGTCCAGATTAGAGGCGACAGTTGATGATTTTAACAAAGAAGTGGATGAATTAATGGGCTCGCTTAAAAAGAGTTCAGCAGAAAAAGAAAAATTAATCCAGCAGATTAAAGCTGGTGAAATTCCCGCTGCTGAAAAAGCATCCCCAGATAAAGAGTTGGAGGATGAAGAACCAAGAGAACTCAGTGAATGGGAAAAGCGTTTAGAAGGTATTAGTTAACGACTAAATGAGGAAACGATGAACGTTAAAGACAAAATTGTTTTTGGATTATTGATCATCCTGATTGCAGCAGGTGGTTATTTTCAATGGTTGGCTGATGATATGAAGGCCCGTATGGACGAATTGAATCAGAATGACCAGGAACACCTGGATATAATTGACAAGGAATTTCGTGAAGATTTACGAAATCTAAATTTGCGATTTGAAGGACGAGGCAAACATATCCGTAAAGCGCAGCAGGATATTGTTGCAAACACAAACCTGATTAACAGTACCGCAGCTGAATTAAAAGATATGATTGATGAAGTACAGTATAATCTGGATGAATATAAACGTATCACAAACAAAAAACTTGAACGGGTAAATTACGAAATTGCAGATCTTCAAGATTCTTTCGATAGCCAACGCCGTCAAACAAGAAGAAAATTTTCTGATCTGGAACAAACTTTAACGCAATTACAGAACCAGGTTAAAGAACTGCATGAACCAAAAGAAGACGAAGACAGCAAAAAAAGGTAAGTATTTATTGATTAAATTTTTGAAAATTAAAAGGGTTGCCCCGATAAATCGGAGTGACCCTTTTTATTTTATGATTGAAACCCAGAAAGAATTAGAAATTTTTTAAAAAGGGATTCTGTTTTTTTAATGCCAATCAATATGATTCGGCCTATGCCTATAAGGAATGGGAAGTAATATGGAAAATAATTGGAAACCAACCTCGGCGGATGTGGATGAAGGTGTTCCTTCAACTCACCGTTATTTATCAAAATATTGAACTGGGTAAATGGGATGCGGTGCGCTACGGAATTCGGATTGCCTCTCTGCGCTTAGGGGAAAATAAAGCAGCCCTAAATCGGTGGATTGAAGTGGATTCTATTGAATGCTTTTTAAAGTAATACGAACATAATAAGATATCACTTAAAGTGTTTGATGAACTAAAAATAGAAAGAAATGGGGTAGAGTTCACAAAGACCTCGGAACTAAGTGAACGTCTACCCCTTCCACATACCAAAGGTACCAAGCCAGCACCTTGATGGGTTAAAGTAAAAGTTTAATCAACTTTATGCAAGCTATTTTTTATGGGTAATAAAAAAGAATTAAATGTGCCGGAGGGGGGACTCGAACCCCCACACCTTTCGATACGCGAGTTTGAGTCGCGCGCGTCTACCAATTCCGCCACCCCGGCATTAATAGGGTAAAACTGAACAGTAAAATTTATTAAGTATAGGAATTGGTAGTCAAGGTCGCAGAATTGTTATATGATTTATTTTGGTCTAAATTCTAAAAAGCACATAGGCAAACAAAACATGAATACTAATCTATCACAAACCAAAGGGTAAAATGATGATAACACCAAAAATACTACTTAAAAATGCTGAAACCTATGCTTCAAAACCTGCGCTCTCGATTCGGGACGAAAAAGGAAATTGGGTGTCCGAGAATTGGACTGAATTTTATTCTTATGTAATGGATATCTCGAAATCACTATTGGCCCTCGGTCTCGAAGTAAATGACAAGGTAAGTATTTACAGCTATAATCGAAAAGAATGGTATGCGGCATTTATCGGTGCCCAACTGGTTGGCGGCGCAGGTGTAGGCGTTTATCATACCTGTTCCTCAAAAGAAGTAGAATGGATTGTGGGAGATTCAGATTCGAAAATCGTATTTGTTGGGAATAATCCCATGGATAACGGTGAGCCGGAAAAAATGCCAATCCATCGAACCCAAAAAATTTTAGATAATCTTGATAAAGTTGAAAAAATAGTTATGATGGATGGGATTGAAATGATCAATCATGAAAATTTTATTTCCTGGGATGAATTTATTGCCAAAGGAAAGGATGTTTCAGAGGGTGACGTTTTATCAAGATTGGATCAAATGGATGATGATGATACAGCATGCTTAATTTACACTTCTGGTACAACCGGAAACCCCAAAGGTGTCGAATTAACCCACAGGAATTGGTCCTTTGAAATCGAAACCAGCAACAGCGTATTTAAGTTTTATCAAGGGGAACGATATTTATCCTGGCTGCCTCTGGCCCACGTATTCGGCCAAATGGTAGATATCAATTATTGGATCCATAACGCTTTACACCTCTATATTTGTGATAGTCCCTTGCTCGTTGTGGATTATGCGAAAGAAGTGAAACCGCACCTTTTTATCGGCGTACCACGGATTTATGAAAAAATTTATTCCAATTTAAAAGCTGCAATAGCAGGTAAAGCTATCCTCAAATATGGATTGAAAATACCGGGCCTATCCAAGGCGCTAAAAAGAAAATTAAAAGATGCCATAGGATTTTCAGATGCACGCTTCTTAATTTCAGGTGCTGCTCCAATAAATCCGGATATTTTAAAACTATTTCAGTCCCTCGATATTCCACTTTTTGAGGGATACGGCATGACGGAGAATTCAGCAGGCGCTACAATAAATTGGAGAGAATACAATAAAATAGGCTCTGTGGGTAAAGCAATCCCCGGTACTGAAATTGCGGTTGCTGATGATGGGGAAGTCCTCATTCGGGGTGAACACGTCATGAAAGGGTACTATAAAAACCCTCGTGCAACGGGCGAAACCATTATTGATGGATGGCTCCATACCGGTGATGTGGGCACAATTGATGCAGAAGGATATTTAAAAATTACGGGGCGGAAAAAGGAAATTTATGTTACTTCCGGTGGAAAAAATATTGCGCCACTTGTAATTGAAGAAACCATGAAATCAATCCCCCTGATATCCCAGTGTTATCTTGTCGGTGACGGAAGAAAATATTGTTCGGCTCTGTTTACACTCGATGCCAGTGTCATTCTTCGCGATAAACTGGGTATAGATACCAATGCCATTCCGAAAGATCCTGAACAACAACTTTCCATGCTGAAAGAAAAAGGTCATCCATTTTCCGATTATTCCGAAAGTGAGGAAGTAATAGGCGAGATTCAATCATCAGTCGATGAACTCAATGGGCATTTTTCTAACCCGGAACAGCTTAAAAAATTCTCAATTCTCCCCCGGGATTTCACCATTGATGACGGTGAATTGACGCCAACGCTTAAAATCCGGCGGAAACAGATTAATGAGAATTGGTCCCATATTATTGAATCAATGTACACGGACTGAAGGTGGCAAACATTTCACTGTTAGGATGCGGCACATGGGGCAGTGCCCTTGCCCAATGTCTGGCTGAAAATGGCCATCCCGTTGTTGCATGGCATTATAAAGATGATATTGTAAAAAAGATAGGAGCATCCCGGGAACATCCCCGCTTGGGTGATTTTATTTTTCATGACAACATTCAATTTGAACCCAGGCTGGAATCCTGTCTCAAAAATTCAAATTGCATTATTGTTGCAGTGCCCTCTCATGCAGTTCGCGATATAATCTCACAAGCAGCCGATTATATTCCCAATGATGCTGTAATCGTTAATGTTGCCAAAGGTATTGAAAATAATACCCTGGAAACAATGAGTGAAGTGATTGCTGAATCATCCAATCACAAAGGGGAAAAAATTGTTTCACTCTATGGACCAAGTCATGCAGAAGAGGTGATTGCAAAACATCCAACCACCTTGGTATCAGCATCCATTTCGAATGAATCTGCGAAATATGTTCAGGCGATATTTTCATCTGAAGTTTTAAGGGTATATACCAACAATGATATTCGTGGCGTGGAACTGGGTGGTTCTCTCAAAAATGTAATCGCAATTGCCGCAGGGATTTGTGATGGAATCGGTTTCGGAGATAACACCAAAGCAGCATTATTGACACGGGGGATATCTGAAATTACGCGACTGGGTATTGCCATGGGCGCCAAATCAGATACATTTTCAGGTTTAAGCGGAATTGGTGATTTAATTGTCACTTGTTTAAGCCGTCACAGCCGCAACCGTTTCGTTGGTGAAGCAATCGGAAAAGGCAGAAAACTGTCATCTATTCTAAATGAAATGGCTATGGTGGCAGAAGGGGTAAAAACAACCCAATCCGTTCATGATTTATCTCAGAAGTACGGAGTTGAAATGCCAATTTCTGAAGGTGTATATCAAATTCTATTTAATGAAAATAATCCGAAAAAAGTTGTAACCACTTTAATGACACGTAACTTAACCCGCGAACAATAAAATCAAGAAAAATTCACCTTTTCTTTCTTTTACGCAATTCAACAAAAGCATTAATTTTGGGGGTTGCCCCTGTAGTTCAATGGATAGAATAAATCCCTCCTAAGGATTAGATACTGGTTCGACTCCAGTCGGGGGTACGAAAAAGGGATTGATAAATAATGTTAAAACCGAAAAGAAAAATTACCAAAAAAGAGATTAAGCACGACCCATTCTTGGAAAGCATTTTCTCTTTCAAGGAACACTTAAACGAGAAAAAGCAACTTTATACCCGTTCAGTTATCGGTTTCCTTGCGGTAATACTATTGGTATTGTTTTATACCAATAATCAATCAGTTAATCGGGAAGCGGCTGAAAATATTTTCAGCAAAGCAATGGTGTATATTGGTTTAGACGATAATGAAAATGCAATGATTCATTTACGGGAAGTTATTGATGAATATGGCAGCACCTCAGCCGGCAAGGACGCCAGTTATTATTTAGGGCGTATTTATTTTGATAAAAACGAATATGAGATGGCCTTGCCCCATTTTGAACGGTACGCCAATAAAGGAAATAATCCACTTTTTTATGGTTCAACTTATCAGGCCTTGGTCGAAATTTATAAGTCAAACAATGATATAACGAAAGCAATCAAATACCAGAGAATGTCCAGAGAAAATGCCAATAGCAAAGAAGAAGGGGCATGGGCTGCCTTGGGTTTAGCAGAACTTTCTCTTGCAATTGGAAATAAACAGGATGCCTTAAAACTGGTGAATGATGTGTTGGCCGACTTTGAAGATAATTTTGAATTGAAGCAAAAAGCAGATGAGGTCATGGGTAAAATTGTCGGGTGGGAGCAGGGATGAATTAGTCTTTGATTGACCTTAAAAATCACGTATTTTCCCGACCGAAAAGTGGGTTGCCCGACCCACTTTTCTATTAGTTAGACATGAGTACATTAAAAAATAAAATAGGTGAATTGATGCCAGATCACCTGGTGATGCTGGATTGTATATTGAATGATGCACAATCCAGAGTACAGATCATTATTGATGGTATAGTTTCTGTTGATATTAATACGACAGCACAGGTAGCACGATCGGTCCGGGATTCACGTATCTTAAATGAAGCATTTCCCGGTGGTTTTCAACTTGAGGTTACATCACCGGGATTGGATGCGCCCTTGAAACATCCGATTCAATTCAGGAAAAATACAGGCAAAACAGTATTCGTACGGCAAATGGGGGAGTCCCATGCTACTGCAGTAAAAATCTGTCAGGTCAATGACAGTAGTTTTGAAGGACTATCACCTGAAGGAGTTAAAAGCTGTTTTCAATTTGATGAGATTGAATCAGCTAAAGTGGAAATCAAATTCTAAATCCACAATGGAGGCGTTTTGGTTAATAGAGAATTAATAGATGTTTTTTCAGAAATCGCTCGCGAGAAAAATGTAGAGCGGTCCGAATTGGGTTCAATCCTCGAGGGATTATTCCTGCATATGGTAGAACGCGAACGGGGAGATGCAAGCAATTGCAGCGTAATTGTCAACCTTGATAAAGGGGAATTTGAAATTTACGTTGAGAAGACAATTGTTGATGATGTTGAAGATCCAGTAATGGAAATCACCTTGGATGAAGTTCGTAAAGTTGACCCGGAAATGTCTGAAGACTTAGACATCGGGGATACCTACGTTGAAATTATTGATCCACTGATTTTTGGCCGTCGGTTAATCCATTTGGCAAAACAGTATTTCTCACAGAGATTACAAGATGTTGAGAAAAAATATATTTATGATGATTACGCCAACCGAATTGGTGAAATTGTAATCGGGACTGTTCACCAGGTTCAGCGGGAAAATATATTTGTTAATATTGAGCATGCCGAATTGCGCATGCCCCGGAAGGAAACCATAAAATCAGAGCGGTATCGCCGCGGGGATTCAATTCGTGCTGTAATCAAATCAGTCGAAATTACCACACGGGGCCCAGATATTGTGATTTCCCGCAGTGACAACCATTTTCTGTACAAGCTATTTGAAATGGAAGTACCGGAAATTGAAGACGGCATTATTGAAATTCGTTCGATTTCCAGGTATCCTGGAGAACGGGCGAAAATAATTGTTCACTCTCACGATCGACGCATTGACCCTGTGGGCGCTTGTGTGGGAATGCGTGGCAGCCGAATTCAAGCCATTGTGCGTGAATTGAATAACGAGAAAATTGATATCATTAATCACAGTGAGCAATCCGAAATTCTGGTTTCACGCGCATTATCTCCAGCGAAACCATTGGACTTGTACATTGACGATGATCGGAAATATTGCATTGCTATTTTTGATGATGATGACCTTGAATTCGCCATTGGGAGGGGCGGTGTAAATATTAATCTGGCAGCCAATATCACCGAATATCGCATTGATGCCTTTGGTAAAAAAGAATATGAACGTAAACAAATAGAACAGGAAACGCCCTTAGCGAAGATTCCAGACATGCCGGCCCGGGCGGTGAAACCCCTCAGTGAGAATGGTGTTTCCACTGTTTCTGAATTATTGAATGCTGAGGAAGAAACACTATTAAAGATAAAGGGGATTGCTGACTCAACCCTGGAAAAAATCTATGATGCTGTTCAGTTGTTTGTAGAAGCCAATCAGGCTGAGAAAGGGTCAGAGGACGCAGGTACAGAAACAGCCGATAGCGAAAAAACAGAACCTACGTCAGATTCAGAAAATGAATCTCCGGGTGGGTCATCAGAAATTGGAATAAAATCGGAAATATCAACTGAAACTGAGTTAAACCTAACCACTAAAGAAGAATTAGAAGAAATAGAATCCTGATAACATGTCTAAACGTCGCATATTTCAAATTGCTAAAGAGCTGAATATTTCCCATACAGAAATCCTGTCCTTTTTGAGGGGCAAAAAGATTGTGGTGGGCAGCCACATGTCACCGGTGGATGAGGAGACTTACAACATCATCTTAGCTGAATTCCATAAGGATAAAGAATCCATTGAGCGATATCGTAAAGAGCAGGTTCGGCGCGAAATTCATGATACGCGCATCAAAGAACGGCAAAAAGCCAACAAAAAACTGAAACTACTTTCACTTGATGACCAGAGAAAATTGGAAGAGGAAGAAAGAAAAACAGTAGAAGTAGAAAAGAAACGCAGAGCTGAAGAAGCCAAGAATCGTGCTGCTCAAGAAAAAGAAAAATTAGAAGCTGGGCTGGAAGTGAAAAAAGAAACCGAACGCAAGGAACAGGAAGAAAACCGGATAAAATTAGAGGCTGACAGAAAAAAACAAGAGGCCAAAAGGCCTAAAAAGAAACTGCGTAGAATTGATTTGTCGGAAATCGCGGTACAGGTTGGGAAAGGCACAACCCATAGACGAACAGATCAAAAGAAAAAAACCGAACAAAAATCCGCAAAATCAACAGTTGAAACAGTCCGGAAAATCACGGCAAAAATCGACACAAAGGCCAAAAAGAAAGTATACAGGAAAGAAAAGGATATTCAACAGGATGTGGAGATAGAAATCGTAGCTAAGCCAATTAAAATTATAGAATTTTCCAGTGTAGAAGAATTATCAAAAATATTTAATACAAAACCGAATGATATCATTCAAAAGTGTATGGGCCTCGGCATTTTAGCCACGATTAACCAGCGGCTGGATTGGGATGTCATCGAATTATTGGCTGAAGAATTTGAATTTATAGCTGAAAAATTAGAAGATATTGGTGAAGAATTATTCACCCTTGAAGATACCGAAGAGGATGTGCAAAAGGCCGTTGGCCGCTCACCTGTGGTTACTGTGATGGGTCATGTTGACCATGGAAAAACATCACTCCTGGATTATATACGGGAAACCAATGTTGTCGGTGGAGAATCGGGGGGTATTACACAACATATTGGGGCCCACAGGGTTGAACTCAAGGATGGTAATTTTGTTACCTTTTTGGATACCCCCGGACACGAAGCATTTACCGCCATGCGTGCCCGTGGTGCAAAGGTGACCGATATGGTCGTATTGGTCGTAGCTGCCAATGATGGCGTTATGCCGCAAACAGTTGAAGCGATTGACCATGCTAAAGCAGCAATTGTGCCGTTGGTTATTGCCATTAATAAAATAGATTTACCTGATATTAACCCTGAACGTGTAAAACGGGAATTATCTGAGCACAATGTACTTGTAGAAGATTGGGGTGGAAAAATTCAGGCAATCCTGATTTCAGCTAAAACAGGCCAGGGTGTTGAAGATTTATTAGCATCCATACATATAGAGGCTGAAATGCTGGAGCTCAAGGCAAACAGGGATACCCTGGCACGAGGAACCGTGATTGATTCAAAGTTGGATAAAGGTCATGGACCTATTGCGACTGTTTTAATCCAAAAGGGGACACTAAAAGTTGGGAATCCATTTATCTGTAATAATATTTCTGGTAAAGTCCGCGCCATGTTGAATGAACGGGGACAAAGAATCAAAGAAGCGGGACCCTCAGAACCAGTACAAATTTTAGGTTTTAATCAGGTTCCCCAATCTGCCGACATATTTGCAGTCGTAGATGATGAGCGTGAAATCAAACGTATTGCTTCTGAACGGCAACGGCTAAAACGTGAAATAGATCGAAAGAAAATCTCTGCTCAATCTTTGGATGCCATGTCGGCACTTATAAAAGAAGGTGCCATTAAAAACCTCCCGATTATTATAAAAGGTGATGTGGATGGTTCTATAGATGCCTTATCCGAGCAATTGGAAAAAATTGCCAATGATGAAGTGGGTGTTCAAATAATCCATAAGGCTGTTGGAATGGTTTCGGAATCGGATGTGCTATTAGCTGCCGCTTCTAATGCGGTAATTATTGGATTTCATGTCCAGGTTTCCTCTAACGCGAAACTCCAGGCAAAACAGGAAGGGGTGGATATACGTTCCTACAATGTTATTTATAATGCCGTAGAAGATGTTACCCTTGCTCTTGAGGGTCTCCTTGAACCTGAAACAGTGGAAGAAATTATAGGTCGTGCCGTTGTGCAAACTGCCTTTAAGATTCCAAAAGTTGGTTTTATTGCCGGGTCCAAAGTTACGGAAGGAACAATTGTTCGAAACGCAAAAGCACGTGTCCTTCGCGAAGATGAAGAAATTACATCGGGAGAAATTACATCTCTGAAACATTTGAAGGATGATGCAAAAGAAATCAGGGAAGGATTTGAATGCGGAATCGGCTTAGATAGTTTTTCCAAATTCAACGAGGGGGATGTTATTGTGTGCTACGAAGTGAAATCAATCAAAAGGACCTTGGTAATCAGTTGAAGTCCGAACGACCTTTTAAGCGTACAGAGCGGGTCGCCAATGAAATCCAGGCTATCCTTGGAAAAATTCAAACCCAGTTTATAGACTTGTCTGATTTGGGATTTGTTACTTTCACCCACGTTCATTTATCCCCGGATTTAAAATATGCGAAAGTTTTTTTCGGAGTTATTCAGAAGCAAAAAACAATTGAAAACATACAAGCAGAAATGAATAATCATGCCAAAGCCTTTCGAAAATATTTAGGACAGGAACTTCGTATCAAATATACACCAGAGCTCAAATTCTACTATGATGATACCATGGATTATAACCACAAACTGGATACAATATTTCACCTGTTAGATTCTGACCAATAACGCCATGATTTTTAATATATACAAACCCATTGGATGGACCAGTTTTGATGTGGTTAATAAAATCCGCAATATTACCCGAGAAAAGAAAGTGGGCCATGGCGGCACCCTTGACCCATTCGCAGAAGGTGTTTTAATCGTCGGTACGGGAAAGGAAACAAAAAAACTTTCTGCAATATCCGACAATATTAAATCCTATCGTGCAGTGTTAAAACTTGGGGCTGAGACTGATACCCTAGATCTTGAAGGAAAAATAATCAAGACTAAAACGGTTCCCAAATTAACTGAATCACAAGTTGCATCTGTTTTAAAGAATTTTATTGGGGAATACGAACAAACACCGCCCATGTATTCAGCTAAAAAGGTGGATGGTGTACGATTATATAAATTGGCCCGCAAGAACAAAATGGTAGAAAGGAATCCTGTTACGGTTTTTATTGAGGAAATACAGTTAAATAAAATTCGGGATGATAAAATTATTTTTACTGTCACCTGTTCAAAGGGAACATATATTCGAGTTTTGGGGCAGGATATTTCCTCCCGTTTAGTTACCGTCGGTCATTTAACTGAATTGCAGCGTACTTCTGTGGGAAAATTTTCCATCAGAGATTCCATAAAGATAAAGGAATTTGAAGCGGAATGGATGTCTACCGTACATTAGATACAATTCCAAAACATCCCCGCAGCATTGTCACCATCGGCACATTTGACGGTTGTCATCGCGGCCACCAGGAAATCATTAAAAAAGTGAAATCTATAGCCGATTCAAAAAGCGTTAAATCAGTTTTAATTACATTTGATCCACATCCGAAACATGTACTTCAGTTGGGTGAAAAGCTGCCCCTCTTATTGCATATTGATAAAAAGCTGGAAATCCTGGAATCATGTCACCTGGATGTTGTTTTGGTTATTCCATTTGATCAAGAATTTTCCCAAATAGCTGCCGGTGATTTTTTAAAAAATATAGTTATGAATAATTTTGACCCTTCCTGTGTTATCGTTGGATATGATCACCATTTTGGTTTTAAACGGGAAGGATCACCTGAATTTTTACAAAAATTTGGAAATGATAATGGGTTTGAAGTTGATGTCGTTGGCCCCATAACCGATGAAAATATTACCATATCAAGCACCCACATTCGTGAAATGATTAAACTAGGATATGTCCGTCGGGCATCCTTCGAATTGGGCTGGGTATTTGGATTTGAAGCAAATGTTATTCATGGAGCAGGGCGGGGCAAAAGCCTCGGATTCCCCACAGCAAACTTCATTCCAGAGGAAAAAAACCAGCTTGTTCCTGCCAATGGGGTGTATTGCATCCGTGGAAGGATTAATGGTATTAATCTCTATGGAATGTGTAATTTGGGATTCCGTCCAACCTTCGAGGAAACCGATTTTGTAATGGAAGTTCACTTTTTCGATCTGGAATTGGATGATCTCTACGGAAAAAAAATTACTGTAGAATTTTTAGAACGGATAAGAGACGAGCAAAAATTCCCTGTCCCTCAAGATTTA
>JAYEFG010000241.1:0-3882 GCA_034658595.1 Fidelibacterota bacterium
CAATTTTACCCGATTCTACCGTAGCAAATAATCAAGATTTTTTTAATTCACCACTTCCTGAAATTGGAGAATCACTCGTCATCCCCATTGTAGCTCCAATTGTCAGTTTAATTGTTACTTATACAGGGAATGTGATTTACAAATTCATCGTTGAGCAAAAAGATAAGAATTTTCTTAAAGACACTTTCGGCGCTTATATATCCCCGGACTTGATTGACCAGATGTATTCAGAAAAGCAGGAACCGAAACTCGGTGGAGAGGCCGGATATCACACCGCATTTTTCTCCGACATCCAGAGTTTTTCATCATTTTCTGAAGTGCTGGAACCGGAACGTATGGTGAGTCTCATGAATGAATATCTGACCGAAATGACCAACATCCTGCTGGAACATAAAGGAACACTGGACAAATATATCGGTGATGCAATTGTGGCCTTTTATGGTGCCCCGGTTCCCTTAAAAAATCATGAATTTCACGCCTGTCTGACTGCGCTCGAAATGGAAAAGAAATTGCAAATTATGAGGAGTCAATGGGAAGCAGAGGGGGATTGGCCGGATTTGGTGCATAACATTCGCCACCGTGTGGGGTTGAATTCTGGTCAAATGGTCACGGGGAATATGGGTTCAGCCATGCGGATGAATTATACCATGATGGGCGACACGGTTAATTTGGCGGCGCGGCTTGAACCGGCGGCGAAGCATTACGGTGTATATATATTTGTGGCTGAGAATACCTATAAAGTTGTGGCGGATCAATTTGAATGGCGTTTTTTGGATAACCTGCGAGTAAAGGGCAAGAAAAAGCCGGTGAGAGCCTATGAACTATTATCTTTAAAAAATGAACTTTCCCATGATAAATCTCAATTAGTTCAAGCTTTTGATGAAGGAATAAAACTTTATCAAAAACGGGATTGGGTGAAAGCAAAAAAACGATTTAAGGATTCCTTGAATTTGGAAGAAAAATTCCTGGATAGGCCGACAACACCCTCTGCAGTCTATTTAGATCGTTGTGATTATTTTAAAAGTGACCCACCGGGAAAAGACTGGGATGGTGTTTTTACTATGACAACAAAGTGATTGAGGGTTTTGAAGAACTCAAAACACTATACACCCCGTCTCGAAAATCGGGACACCCCTCTTTATAGAGTGGACTATTCAGTGTTTTTCAAAACCTTCAAATAATATTTTCCCTCTGTCTCCTTTTTTAGATGCCGTAATTTCTAAGTCTATTTATTATGGAAAAATTCCGCGGTAAAATTCTCTGGGTCGATGACGAGATTGAACACCTCAAACCCCATATTCTTTTTTTAGAAGAAAAGGGGTATGCTATTTCCACCTGTCCCAATGGTCGGGATGGAATTGCACACGCCAAAGATGAAGTTTTTGATTTAGTCCTTTTGGATCAATTCATGCCCGGAATGGATGGCATGGATACACTGCGTGAAATCAAAGAAAACAATCCCGTTCTTCCAGTGATTATGATTACCAAGAGTGAAGAAGAATGGCTCATGGATGAAGCAATTTCCGAAAAAATTGCTCATTTTTTGATTAAACCTGTCAACCCCAACCAGATTTTTATGGCCTGTAAACAAGTACTGGAGGATTCAAAAATCCGCGGGGAAAAAACAACCAGCGGTTATTTGCAGGAATTCCAGAAAATAGAATTAAATATAGAGGACGCTGGTTCTTTTAATGATTGGTGGAAGATTTACAATCGGTTGGTGAAATGGCAGTTGGATTTTGAAGAACAAAAGGAAGTGAACCTCCAACAGATTCTAAACGAACAGATTCAAACGTGTAATCGAAAGTTCACCCATTTCATTCAGGATAATTATAAGAATTGGCTGACTAATTCAAATCACCCGAAACTTTCTCCCGATGTTTTTCGAAGCTCTGTTCAACCCCTATTGGAAGCAAATGAAAAAGTGTGTTTGTTGGTTATGGATGCCATGCGATTGGATCAGTTCATGGCACTTTATCCATTATTGGCCGAAGATTTTTACATTAAAATTGAACCGTCCGTTTCAATCCTTCCATCAGCGACGCCATTCAGCAGGAATGCTATTTTCTCCGGATTATTCCCCGATGAATTCTGCAAAAAATATCCCCAACAGTTAGCAGCAATGGTGTCGGACCAAGGGAGTTTAAACCATCTGGAAAATGAATTTCTACGGGATCAATTAACGCGATCCGGGTTAGGTGGAAAGTCACTTCATTATCATAAAATATGGATAGTGGATGAAGGACAAAAATTTCAGTCAAAAGTTAACCAATTTCTCAATTTTGATTTATTAGCCATTGTGGTGAATTTTGTTGATCAACTGGCCCACCGGCGGTCAGAATCGGATGTATTGAAGGAGATGGTTCCCGATGAAACCGGCTACCGACAGGCGGTAAAAGTTTGGTATACAAATTCATGGATTCGGTCTGTTTTATCTGAATTGGGTTCTGGCGGTTTCAAAGTTGTTATGACCAGTGATCATGGCAGCCTAATGGTGAATCGAAGTGCCATGGTGGCGGCCGATAAGCATTCATCGTCAGGAGTTAGATATAAGTACGGACGAAATATCAATGCGAATGAAAAAAGTGCCGTTGATGTTCGTAATCTCAATGCGTACCGCTTACCTTCACTTGGTCACCAGAACAATTATTTATTGGCCAAAGATGATTTTTATTTCTTATACCCCAATGAGAAGCATAAGTATAAAAATATATTAAAAGGCAGTTTCCAGCACGGTGGAATTTCCATGGAAGAAATGATGGTACCCATTTTTATAATGGATCCTAAATGAAGAATTATACTTTTCATTCTTCGGAGGAAACCCAAAAGTTCGCAGAAAATTTAGCTGGTAAAATCCCGAAAGGTTCAGTTATTGGGTTAATCGGAAATCTTGGAACGGGAAAAACAACTTTTACCCAGGGTTTTGCTCGGGGGCTTGGAATTCAAGATCATGTAATTTCACCCACTTTCAAACTTGTGAGTGAATACGAGGGTGATGATCAGATTCTTTATCATATTGATTGTTATCGTTTAGATAAACCGGAGGAATTTTTAAACATTGGGGGCGAACATTTTATAAATGCGGACCATAGCGTCACACTAATCGAATGGGCTGAACGCATTGAGCCCTATTGGTTTGATGATTGGATTTTTATTCATTTCAATCGAGTTTCAGAGGATCCAAACGCCAGGTTAATCCAAATTTCAGGATTGGATTAGTGAACATTCTTGCTATTGAAACAGCAACTCCCTGGTGTGGCATTGCATTAATTCAAAATGGACAATGTTTTTTTAAAATTGAAGAACAAATCCCCCGCAAACATGCTGAACAGCTTCCCATGTTTTATCAATCTCTTCGAGCTAAAATGAATTTAGATAAAATCCTTTTGGATGGAATCGCTGTCTCAATTGGTCCCGGTTCATTCACGGGATTACGGGTTGGTTTGGGGTTCGTGAAAGGATTAGCATTCGCTAAAGATTTGCCAATCATTCCAGTGCCAACCTTGCAAATCATGGCAGCGAATGGAGGCTTGAAAGATGGCGCATACACCGTATTGATGTATTCTCATCGGGATATTGTTTACCTTCAAGAATTTTCAGATTTAAAACCAGTGGGCCCGGAAAAAGTGGATACATGGGATTCAATTGATCATTCCGGGGCCGGTATTCATTGTGGATGTGAAAAACTGATGAAAGGGGAAAGCTATAAAGCGGTTCATCCGTCGGCAGAAATTGCCGGTTTATTGGCTGAAAAACATTTTACTGACTGGGTGATTGAAAACCCATATGATCTCGTACCCAACTACATTTCTCCCTTTGAATTGGGCCCTAAAAAGTGATCATTCGCAAAGCAACACTGCAGGACTTGGATAATATTTTCGA
>JAYEFG010000242.1:0-13901 GCA_034658595.1 Fidelibacterota bacterium
TTATTCGAACAAGCGAAAAATGGTGATCTAGATCGGGAGTCACTCCGTACTGCCCTAAAGAATTTATTCGCTGAAAAGAATGAAAAATTAGAGGCATTGTTCACCGATGGACAACTTGAAATTATCAAGATCCACAAAGCACTTGAAATGCGGATGAAAAAACACCGCGGCAGCAAAGGTAAAAAAGGCCGTGGCCAAAAAGGTCGTAAAAGCAATAGCGGAAGACGGGGCGGCTAATAAATAATATTGCTCTCCAACAGTAAAAAAGAATCAGGGCTGCTCCAATTAAATTTGGAGGGCCCTTTTTCATTTATTTTTAACTTATACTATCATTGGGTGTCTAAGCCCTAAATTCACAACAAATAATGCGGGAAAGAGAAATCTTATGAAAAAACTATCACTACTTTTAATTATAGCCCTTTTTGCAACCATGGGTTGCGAAGGACTCAACAAAGATGAAATTGTCCATTTAGATGATGAAGAACTACAAGCATTTTCGGATGGTCTAAATGCCGATGTCGGGTTAAGCAGCGGCAGCATTAATGCCTTAAATGCCGCATTAAACAAACATGGCAAAGATGGCAAGCATCGCCGAGATCCTGGATTTTTATGGAAGGTAGCAGCCGAAATGCAGGGCAAGCTTTCGGATGAAGAAAAAGCCCGTTTATTTAAATGGATGGATGAAAATTCGGTCCCCTATTTATTTGGTGGTGGCATGGACGCCAAAGGGCGCGGTGGTCCAAAAGGTGATAAGGGCGATATGGGCATTCGTATGATCTTTGAGGTTTTGGATGATGATCAAAAAGAAGCCTTAAAAAAGATTTTGGAATCCTATGGCAAGCAGATGCGCGACGTCATGGAAGAGGTGAAGGCTGGCACAAAAGATAAAGATACAGCCAGAATAGAATTAGAGGCTTTGAATGAAGCCATGAAGGCAGACATCGATGATCTGCTCACCGATGAGCAGAAACAGAAGCTGGAAGAAATGAAAGCTGAAATGGATCAGAAGATGGCTGAGGGTAAAAAAGCTGCTCATGATGCCATGGTCGATGCACTGGAAATGACCACCGAACAGGAATCCGGTTTAGAGTCCATCAATAAAGAAACGGCAGACGCTGTTAAAGCATTCCTGACAAAAGCCAAAGATGAACAGATGGATAGGAAGGAAGTCCATGAAGGATTAAAATCAATCATGGGCGAACGGAATGATAAGATTGAAGCGTTGTTTAACGATAAACAAACAGAGATTATTAAGATATATACAGCCTTGGGGATGCAGTATGCACGTCATTGCGGCCAGAAAGGTCGTGACGGAAAACAAGGGGATGGTAAAAAAGGATAATCTCTCAAACCCTTTATGAAAAAAAGAGGCTGTTCAGATTAGTCAGGACAGCCTCTTTTTTTTATATGAAAATATTTTAACTTTTGCAGGCGAATGTTGTCTAAAATGGCAAATGAATGAAAACAGACCACGAATTGATCAGGGAATTTCAGGATGGGAATAACACCGCATTCGATGAATTGGTTAAACGCCACCTCCCTAATACATACGGATTTTTTATCAAGTTCACTGCTGATGAAGTTGAGGCAGAAGACCTGGCCCAGGATGTTTTCATCAAAATGTTTAAAGCACTTAAAAAGTTTCGATTTGAATCAGAATTCAAAACATATTTATTTCGGGCCAATATTAATATGTCCAATACCTATCTCCGGCGCAATAAGTGGCGCAACTTGCTCCACCTGGACCAAGCACCGGACCCGGGATATATGGATACAACCTACGAAGATGGATGGCGCAGAAAAGAATTATGGGATGCAGTGGCTAAACTCCCTTCCCGCCAAAGGATGGTTGTAACGATGCGGATCGCCCAGGAAATGCCGTACAAAGCAATATCAGAAATCATGGGTATCAGTGAAAATTCAGCCAAAGTGAATTACCATCATGCTGTTAAAGCGTTAAAAGAAAAATTAGAAAACTAAATTATGAATATTGAAAATAAATTTCAGCAAATTGCACAATCAGGATTTAATGCACCGGACGGTGATACTTTCCTGAAAAATCTCCATGGTGAACGGCAACGGCGCTATCAGAAAAAAATGGGTATTGTCAATGGGTTTGCCGCAGCCAGTATGGTATTCGTATTGAGTTTGGTTACATTCAATCAATTGACAGATGATCCAATGGACTATGCATCCAACGATCTTAAAAAGATCGAAGTCATGGATTCAGAAACAGAAGAATTCGTATATGACCTGGCCGGTTATTTAGTCGAAAATAGCAATGATATCTGGGAGACACTGGCTTTTTTAGATAAAATAGATTTTGAACCTGTCGCAACAATGAACGACGGAGGAATCCAATGAAGAAAACAACCCTAGTTGTGTCATCACTGTTAATGATAGGATTACTTTTCGCACAACCGGGAAAACCCAGAGGTCCCGGTGGTCAATACGGTGAACGGATGGAAATGATGATGATCTGGAAATTGACGGATCATCTTGAACTGACTGAAGACCAAGCAGAAAAGTTTTTTCCTAGTATGCGGGCCCACCAAAAACAGGTTATGAAAATTCGAGAAGAAGAAAAAGAACTTTTTACACCGCTTTATCAAAAAGTGAAAAAAGGAGAGGACATTTCAAAATCTGAAGCGAATAAACTCCTGAATAAGGTTGCCGCTTTTGAACAGAAAAAAAGTAAAGCACGGATTGATTTTGTAAAGAAATCGAGCGATATACTTAATCCCACCCAACAATTGAAGTTGCTCATGTTTGAAGGTCATATGAAGCAGCAAGTTCGTAACCGCTTGCAGGATAGATATAAACCGCCACCTCCCCGTGGTGGTAAACAAAAGCGTCGAAGAGGATTTTGACTTATAAGTAAGTCTCCTAGAGAGAAACCCCTCATTTATCAATAAATGAGGGGTTTTTTTATTCAAATCAAATGAGTGAACATTCTAATTTATATCATCAAATTTGAAAGAAATGATGAGCAAACTATATAATTTCAGCGCAGGACCAGCCGTATTAGATCAATCTGTATTGGATGCAACTGCCAATGCAGCGAGAGAATTTAATGACCACGGGATGAGTCTCATGGAAATGAGCCACCGTTCCAAATCGGTCATGGATATGGTGGCAGAAACGGAATCACTCGCCCGTGATTTGTTGAATATCCCCGATAGATACCACGTGTTATTTCTGCAGGGCGGCGCCTCGCTGCAGTTTTCTATGAATCCCATGAATCTTTTGGGTGAGGACCAAACGGCAGACTATACAGACACAGGCGCATGGTCCTCGAAAGCCATCAAAGAGGCCCAATTATTTGGAAATGTGAATGTGGCCTGTTCATCCAAAGAATCGGTGTATAACCATATTCCGAAAGATTTGAATCAAAGTTCCGATGCGGTTTATTTACACGTTACCAGTAACAACACAATCTACGGCACCCAATGGAAGGAATTCCCCAATCCGAATAATCCAGATGGATATTTGGTGGCAGATATGTCTTCGGATATTTTCAGCCGTCCCGTTGATGTATCAAAATTCGGGTTAATTTATGCCGGCGCCCAGAAGAATATGGGTCCTGCCGGTGTAACATTGGTCATTATTCGGGATGACATTTTGGGAAAAGTGAAACGAACAATCCCAACCATGATGAATTACCAAACCCATATTGATAAAGGGTCTATGTTCAATACGCCGCCGGTTATGTCCATATATGCGGTGAACCGTACTTTATTATGGCTCAATTCAAACGGCGGGGTGGAAGCGATGGAAATAAAAAATAAACGCAAAGCGCAAAAGCTTTACGACGAAATTGAACGAAATCCACTATTTAAAAGTCCAATCCCGGAAGAGGACAGATCATTAATGAATGTGCCATTTGTTTTTGCGGAAGGGGGAGATGAGGCGGACTTTTTATCTTTTTGCGATGGGCGCGGATTGAAGACTTTAAAGGGTCACAGATCGGTGGGCGGGTTTAGAGCATCAATCTATAATGCAATGCCGGAGGCGGGCGTGGATGCTTTGATTCAGGCGATGATGGATTATAAAATTTAACGACTTCTTAACGGCGGCCAGTTAACCAAGTATCCACTAAATCCTGTGATAGGAACCAAAGGAATTAAATAGGTCAAATGGTACCAAGTGGGGAAATTATCCCACAATTTAAATAGATGCATGTATGAGGTAAGACCTATTAGTAAAATACTAAAACACCAAGAAGCTTTAATATTATTTCTTGCGGCCACCGCCGCCATCCAACCACCAGCAACTGAAGTAATAGCCCCAATTCCGAGACGTGCCCATAACATCGATATTGTAAATGAAAAGGTTGGCTCAGCTACAACATATTCTGGCCAACTCAATCTAATAAGTAAAAAACTAATAACGCCGACAGCAATCCTCGCAAATCTCCACGTTATTATTATTTAATTAACTATTCAGGTATTTATGGTAAATGTTCAAATATGCTTCTTTTCTGTCTCCACAGGCACTTTCAGGATGCTCAGACATGACCATAAATATCAATTCTTCCCATTCTTCTTCTGAGCCTGAGTAAAAACCACCCAAACTGTGGCAGATGGGGCAATCTCTCCACTTGCCAGGTTCTTTTCCATCAACCACTCCAACTCCATTGCATACTATGCATTCGTTCCAATGGGGGAAGAATAATTGATCCAGCAACTGTCGATGGGGTCCTGTGGGTTGAAAACCCGTTTTCCTAGCATATAAACACCAGTGTTCTACTACACTTAATTCCCACCTGGGCTTTTTCCCAGGATAAGTATCTTTTTTCCTTGGCATCGTGTGCCTCCTTTTATTTTAGGTTGCACACCAGGGTCTATAAACAAAAAAAGCCACCCATCAGGCGGCTTTAAGATTTCCCGCTTTATGCAGGACACATCTACCGTTTAAGGATCAAACCACCGTATCATCGCTTTTTGCGTGACCGGTTGGCGGTTCTGAAACTCATCTCAGAACGCTCCTGATGTTGGATGAATATACGAAAGTTTGGGTACAAATTGAAACCGTCTATTAGGTTAAAGCCAACCCATCTATTATATATTTATTTGAATATTTATGACTCACAATCATAACATTTAACGGTACATGTTTAAATATATTAACAGACCGATTAGTTGCTTCACAAATCTTCATTTTGTCTCCAAACGAATAAACTCACCGGCATTGCTGATGAATGATTTTGGATGTTTAATTCATTTAAAATCCAAAATTCAGCCATTTATAGACCCAATATTTCCTTAACTATTTCTTTATAATTTAGAAAATTTTCGTTTTTACCATAATATAAATAAAATACAGGTTTACCATATTCTTTATTCGATAATTGATGGCGCAGTTTTACAGGTTCTCTCATATTTATAAATGTGTCCGGTTTAACTTGTATACCCCCTATGTCCACCCCGTTTTTCTTTATTAATATATCTATACGAAAATCTTCATCTAAAAAACCTCCTGCTTCACTAAAACTTAAATCCTTAATACTACCATTTAATTTTGACAAAGCCATTTTTTCTAATCTATTACCTTTTAGAGATTGGCTAACGAACAAATCATATTCCCATTGAATACATTCCTGCAAAGAAAACAAATAATTCCCCCAAGCAGGTTTTTGGGATTCAAATAAATTTTCACCAAAATCTTTGATTGTGCCTTTACTGACAATTCCACAACTGCAAGGACTGTTATAATGAGAGCGAATTAATTCATAAAGTTCAAATCTGGTTTTTGGTTTATGTGTATTAATAAGTTTCATAACCGGAACAGACTTTTCCGGAGCAGAAATTCCATATTTTCCATTTAACCAGTTTAGTTTACCGCCCGTATATACCATATAACTTCGTTATAAATAATTTTTAAACTTTTTATTCAAATTTTTGTCATTTTCCAACCTTACCAAACCACTTCTAATTAAATGTCCATTAATGAATGTTTTATTTTTCAAATATAGATAACAGGGAAGATTATCCTGATCATCTTGTGTTTTCCCATCAAATCTCATAAATACTTTCTGACCGGAAGTTTTTTCTTTTAAAAACTGTTTAGCTTTTAATATTTTACCCCTAATAGGCTTTACGCCAATAAGGGTTATTTTTTGATTGGTATTGAGAATGATTTCTTTGGGTGAGCAAACTTCTTTGACTGAAAAATATTCATCCTTTTTACCATTGGAACCATTATCAATCTTTGAACCGAATTTCAATTTTCTCGGGTCAACTATCTTATCTATTTTTACCGTATCTTTAAAAATATAGGGTAATTTATTCGTTACCTTTTTGAAGTCCTGGATATTTTGACTTTCTTGAGTGATATTGATATTTGCTTTTTGAAAAATTGTTGGATTTTCTGCACCGAGCTTATCTTTAATTATGGGTAGAAATTCCTGGTTGATTTCATAGCCAATAGAATTGCGCTCAAGATTAATTGCACTTAAAGATGTTGTACCGCTACCCAAAAAAGGATCTAATACAGTATCTTCAACATAGGAGAACATTTTTATTAAACGGTTTGGTAATTCTAACGGAAACATTGCAAGGTGTTTTGCTTGTTTTTCACCTGAAAAATTCCAATGACCGGAAAAGTATTTATTCCATTCTTCCTTGGTCATTTTTGATTTCTCTTTGATTGTTTTATCTATTTTCTTTGGTTTTCCCGGTTTTTTAAATAATAAGATAAATTCGTAATCTATTTTTAGAATTCCATTCCTGGGGTAAGGATAGGACCCCATAATGGTTGCACCCCCTGTTGTATTAGAAGTGGTAACTTTTTGCCAGATGATTGCGCCCATATAATCAAAACCTACCGTTTCACAAAACTTGATAATTTCAGTTCTAATAGGGATTATCTTATATCGGCCATAATATACAGATCTCGCAAATTGATCGCCAATATTTACGCACAGTCGGCATCCATCATCTAACACACGATAACATTCATTCCAGACCAGATTTAAATTATTGATGTAATCTTCGTAGGAGTCGTCAAAACCAATTTGGCTACCATTACCATAATCTTTGAGTTGCCAATAAGGTGGCGAAGTAATGATAAGATGGATTGAGTAATCTTGAATCAAATCCATTTTTCTTGCATCGCCGATTATAATTTTATGGTCAGTTTTCATAGGAATAAGTTAGTCAATTTCTGAAACATCTCGTTCAATCATAATAAGAGTGTTTGGGTTTTCTAACTATTTACTATTTTACCCTTTTGGGTGTAAACATCCTTGTGACGTATGTTATACTTTAGCTGTAAAGTTTATCAAAGGGTTCTCATAGAATATAAATTGCTTTCATCATCGCTTTCATTGATTTTGACCAACCCTACATAGGCTAGTCCCATTTTTTCTAATAATCGAATAGATGCTTCATTTCCTGGAGAAGTGACAGCCACAATGCGATGAAGCCTTAACCTTTTTCTGCCGTCATTCATGGCCGCCTGTGCGGCCTCAAAAGAGTAACCATTTTTTCGGTATCCCGGCAGCATGGCAAAACCAATATCCGGATCATCCAAGGTGTCCCGTTTAAGAAGTCCACAAATACCGATGGATGTTCCATCTTTTAATTGAACGAGGTAAAGTCCGTGGCCGTGTTCCACATAACTGGCTCTCGGCCCCGTTTCAATAAATTGTTCAGCGTCGTACAAAGACCGAATCCCGCGATCGCCGATATATTTTATAAAATCCGGATCGTTATAAAGTTCGAGGATGAAAGGTGCATCCTTTTGTTCAAGTTCAGATAAAATCAGCCGATCTGTTCTAATAATAATCAAATGTTAATCCTCCCGGATCAGCTTGCGGATCATTAATCCATAATGATGAATTGCTCAAAGAAAACTTAGACTGATATTAAACCCGTTGTGCCAGTTAAAAAAAGACGCTCTATTACGGGTATATTAAAGCTTTTTGCAGCCAACTTTGTTAGATTTCACCTATGAAATGGTTATTCATAACCCTTTTATTGTTTAACCAGGCTCACATACCCACAGAGATTGAAAATTCTGCTGCGGGACAATCACAATTGACGCAATTGAAACCAGGCTTTCCCATTAATCAAAAAGCGGAAGATTGGTCGGCAGGAGACTGGCTGAATTCACCACCCTTGAAATTGGGAGATCTCAATGGAAAGGTCATTTTGATTCGCTGGTGGACGGGGCCTCACTGCCCGTTCTGCATAAGTTCTGCTCCCGCTTTAAATAATTTTCATGATAAATATGCCGCCAAAGGACTCCAAGTCATCGGTTTTTATCACCATAAATCCAAAAACCCATTAGATAGGGAAGCTATTACATCTCTGGCCAAAAAAATGGGGTTTAGCTTTCCCGTGGCAATCGATCACAATTGGAAAACTCTTAAGCAGTGGTGGTTAAAGGATCATAAACGAGCTTGGACATCCGTTAGTTTTCTCATTGATCGAAAAGGGATCATTCGCTATGTCCATCCCGGAGGCACGTATATTAAGGGTGATGCGGATTATAACCGTCTGCGCAGTCAGATTGAATTACTCCTGGAAGAAAAAACGGGGTAAGGCAAAATGAATCCGACCCAAATTAAAGTGGATGCAACTCCGTTTTCAGTTAATTGGATCGTAGATCAAAAAAATGATTTATTATGGTTTATGGGCGCCTGTGTGAGCGGGTATCTATTGATTTACCTCAACCTGGGCCTGGGGATTTCGGTCATGTTGCTGTGGTGGTTTTGGATTGTTTCCATGGATGGTCCCCATGTCTTCGGTACCCTGTCCCGCACCTATTTGGATAAACAGGAATGGGCAATCCGTTCGCCTTTGCTTTGGGGTTCATTGCTCTGGTTTTTGTTGGGACCACTGGCCGTTGGCGGTGGGATTTTATTCCAAACAAAACAGCCTTTTTTTATCTTTTTAACTTTTGCCCAACTATGGGCTTATTGGCATGTGGTGCGTCAACATTATGGCTTTATGGTGATTTATCAAAAAAAGAATGGGGAAGCGGCGGGTAAGGCTAATCCAGTGGATTACTGGATTTTTTATATCCTGATGCTGATCCCCTTTGTTTCTTTCCTGCTCAGACATCCGGAAGCCCGGCCCCAATTGGGTTTAGGACTAGAACTGTCCGCTTTGGAATTGCAGATAACCGACCTGATTAATATTATTGTCATCGGCGCCATCCTGGTTTACATATTCAAGGAATTTCAAGGTTATCGACAGGGAAGGGCCTTGAATCTACCCAAATCACTATTTCTGCTTTCCTGCGTGCCCCTGCACCTGGTCATATTCATGCATCCCGTCGTTTCTACCCAGGTGGATATTCGGTTGTTCGCGGTGTTCGTGACTTTCTACCATAATATCCAATACCACGGCATCATCTGGTTTTATAACCGTAACCGTTATGGGCGGGATAAAGGTGGGGAGCAATTCGGGCTGGCCAGTAAAGTCAGCCGCAATTTTTTCACGTATTATTTGGTTGGAATTCTTTTCTCCATTGCCTATCGCTATTCGGACTGGTTTTTTAGCGGCTTAGTGGTGCCTTTTGCCGCGGGACCGAATCCGGTCAGCACCTTTGCACTAGGGGGTTTATTCACCGTTTCAGATTTAGCCATTGGATTTTGGTGGGGGTTTGCCTTCAACCATTATTTTCTGGACCAGTATATCTGGCGCTTAAGCAAGGATAAACAGGTCAATGTAGATTTGAAGCTGGCTTAAGATTGTTAAACCTTGCAAAGGTTTGAAACCTCCCAATTTATCAGTACGCAAGGTTTAGATAGCAAGGCTTAACACTAATCAAATATGGTTCCTTGCTTCTTTAGTTTTTTGATTTTGGGCTGAATCACAAAAGCGCAGTAGGGAACGTTTGGATTATTGCGGAAATAATCCTGGTGATAGACTTCTGCCTCATAAAATATTTTAAGTTGTTCAACCTCGGTGGTGATAGGTTTTTCGAACATTTTTTCAGCATCCTTTATGGCTGCTTCAGCTGAAGTCTTTTGTTTTTCATTATGGTAATAGATGGCGGATCGATATTGAGGCCCATAGTCATTCCCTTGGCGATTTAGCGTAGTTGGATCGTGTGCCTGCCAAAAAACCTGCAGGATTTCATCATAGTTGATCACCTTGATATCAAAAAATATTTGGCAAACTTCCGCATGACCGGTATCCCCCCGGCTTACATCTTTATAAGTAGGTTCTTCAAGGTGTCCCCCGGCATAACCCGAAATGACATCTGTAACGCCTTCAACTCTTTCATATACCGCTTCGACACACCAGAAGCATCCGCCGGCGAGGGTAGCGATTTCTATATTATCATTAGACATGCTTTTCGTTCCTTTTTGCTGACATCCGGGTGTGGTTATTATGAGCAGGATGAACAACGGTAGATTAATGAATATTTTTTTCATAGGATTACCCCGAACTTATTTACAGATGTAAACGCGAAGCACCTATTATTCGTTCCGGGAGGCGGGTGACATAAAACAAGTAGAGACACGGCATGCCGTGTCTCTAAACATTATAATTCTTTCAGGTCTTTATGGAGGGTGGTAAGCATTTCTTTCGCATCCCCAAATACCATGATGGTATTATTAAATCCAAACAGTTCATTCTGGATGCCCGCAAACCCGGGATTCATGGTTCGTTTGTTGACAATCACCGTGCGGGATTTATCTACATCCAGAATTGGCATGCCATAAATGGGGCTGGATTTATCATGACGTGCGGCGGGGTTGACAACATCATTGGCACCCAATACAATCGCTACGTCGCAATCTTCAAATTCGGGATTAATTTGGTCAAGGTCTTTAAGCAATTCGTAGGGCACATTGGCCTCTGCCAATAGGACATTCATGTGTCCGGGCATCCGTCCTGCCACAGGATGGATGGCATACAATACTTTTTTCCCCATGGATTCCAGTTGATCCGCCACTTCACGAACTGCATATTGTGCTTGGGCCACAGCTAAGCCATATCCCGGGACAACAACTACTTTATCAGCCGCATCCAATATCATGGCTGCCTCTTCGGTTGTGGACGATTTCACGCTGATCTGTTTTGCTTCACCAGCAGCAGTTGGTTGTTCCAGTCCCACCGCACCAAAAATGACATTCGCCAGTGAGCGGTTCATGCCTTTGCACATGATATTGGTCAAAATCAAACCGGAGGCCCCTACCAATGCACCGGAAATAATCAACCCGTTATTCATGAGGACAAATCCAGTGGCCGCAGCCGCAACACCCGAATAGGAGTTCAACAATGAAATCACAACAGGCATATCGGCCCCGCCAATGGGGATGGTCAGGGTAATACCGATTAGTGCCGAAAGAACCACCAAACCGTAAAAATAGGTGTCTGTGTCCCCGCCCATGACTATATACACACCCAGTAAAATGAGGCAAATCGCAATGAGAGCATTCAATATTTTTTGTCCGGGGAAAACGATGGGTCTGCCGCTGACAAATCCCTGAAGTTTACCGAATGCGATAAAACTTCCGGTAAATGTCAATGTGCCTACAAATACACTAATGGCAATTGTGGCTGTATTGAATGTGGATGGATTCGCCGGATTGATATATTCCGCTGCGGCCACAAGGGCAGAAGCACCGCCGCCAAAGCCATTGAAAATAGCAACCATTTGGGGCATTTGTGTCATCTCCACACGGATGGCAAAAGTGGCGCCGATGATGGTACCGATAATCATCCCAACGATGATTAGTTTAAAATCGAGTAATTCAAATGAAGCAACGGTGGCTATAATCGCAATGAGCATTCCAACAGATGCGATTGTGTTTCCACGGCGGGCAGTCTTTGGCGAACTGAGTTTTTTTAAACCCAGTATAAAGAGGATAGCAGCCAGGACGTAGGCGAGGTTTGTATATCCCATAATCCTACTTCCGTTTGAACATTTTAAGCATACGGTCCGTAACCATAAATCCACCCACACAGTTGATCGTAGCAAAAATTACTGCAATCAAACCGAGCCACGTACCGATTTCACCGCCGACTTTTGTAGCGATTATGGCACCCACAATGGCAATCCCCGAAATGGCATTGGAACCGGACATGAGTGGTGTATGCAGGGTGGGAGGTACCTTAGTTATAATTTCGAACCCGACAAAAATTGCCAGGATAAATACAGTTAGAATATTAATCATATCCATAATGATTCCTTAAGAAAGATTGACCGCGTCGCGGGTGGGTTTGTGGGTGATTTTACCCTGATGTGTAAACATGGCGCCGGAAATAATTTCATCTTCCAAATCAATATTGAGTTGTCCTTCTTTTACCATATACGTGAGAAAAGTGGACACATTTTTGGCATATAACTGGGAGGCGTGAA
Organism: Fidelibacterota bacterium; assembly: GCA_034658595.1. Taxonomy (GTDB): domain Bacteria; phylum Fidelibacterota; class Marinisomatia; order Marinisomatales; family TCS55; genus TCS55. The sequence goes on from JAYEFG010000242.1 coordinate 12,325, forward strand.
CCGCCATGGTAGATGGAAGATTCAGCCTACCATCGATAATGACACCATTGTGATTGACAATCTCGCCGCTTTGGGTCACTTCGCAGTTGCCGCCATTTTCGGCGGCTAAATCAATGATGGCTGATCCCGGTTTCATACTATTCACCATATCGGTAGGTATGAGCAAGGGCGCCGGCCGTCCCGGAATCAGGGCGGTGGTAATGACTAGATTTGATTTGGCGATATGCTGTTTAATCAATTCCTGCTGGCGCTGTTTATAATCCGCTGATGTTTCTTTGGCATAGCCGCCTTCCCCCACACCGTCATCACTGTTGGATTCAACTTCAACAAATTTTGCACCGAGGGATTCTACCTGTTCTTTCACTTCCGGGCGAACATCAAATGCTTCCACTTGAGCGCCTAATCGTTTGGCTGTCGCAATGGCTTGAAGACCAGCGACGCCGGCACCGAGAATAAGCACTTTTGCCGGTGGAATAGTTCCGGCGGCGGTCATCAAAAGGGGCATATAAACCGGCAAATGTGTTGCACCGATTAGTACCGATCTATATCCCGCAATATTGCCTTGAGAACTCAAGGCATCCATACTTTGGGCCAAGGTGGTTCGTGGAATGAGATGCATGGAAAAACCGCTTATCTTTTTTTGAGAAAGCTTTTTAACCTGTGCAATCGCAAGCGTTGTTTGAAAAAGTGAAACATAGGCGACACCATCCGGAAAAGTTTCCATTTCTTCTAATGTGGCCGGGGACACCTTTAATATAATATGGACATCATTCAGTAAATCGGTACTGTCGGAAACAACATCTGCACCCGCATCCCGGTAATCCTGATCGGAATAAAAAGCAGACTCACCGGCACCGGATTGAACGCGGACAGCTAAACCGCTTTTGATCAATTCCTTGACGGTTTTCGGTATAGCTGCAACGCGATTTTCACCGGGTGTAATTTCCTTTAAAACAGCTGCAAGCATGGGTAAATCCTGTAAATATTTTTAAAACAGCTGGAGAATTTAGGATGCATTTAGCAAAATTTTAACAATATCATTTCAGGATTTTTAATGATCCTATTCCATGGGTAATTTTGGTCACATGCGAATCCATTTCATTATTCCAGTTATAGCACTGATTCTAACTTCCTGCGCACCCAGGATGGCCATCATTGACCGCTATTCCACTCAAGAAAAAAAGACTGTTGAATGGGTAAAAGGTAAAGGTGATGCCAGCAGGGTTGTAAAACGAATTGAATATTATCCCGGCGGGAAGAAAAAATCTGAAGTTGATATTAAGACCGGGCAGAAAAATGGTAAATATATTGGATTCCATAAAAATGGCACGACTGCCGTCATTGGAAAATACGCTGGGAATCAGCAAACGGGAAAGTGGACATGGACCGGCATGGCCGGGGTAATTGATTCGATTCATACCTATAATAATGGCCTGCTCCACGGAAAAACAAAATATTATTTAGACGGCACCACCTATATCCAAAAAGAATACACCTCCGGAAAATTGAATGGCAAATTCGTTGAATATTATTCCAACGGTATCAAAAAAATAGTAGGAAGTTATTTGGGGAATCTG
>JAYEFG010000243.1:0-13857 GCA_034658595.1 Fidelibacterota bacterium
GTAATCATACCATCCTTGGGTTGTGTAAAAACCATCTTTATCGGACTTAAACAAAGAAGCCCCAGGAAGAGTAGTTACATCTGTTAAGGATTGGGCTTCTACTGTCGCGGCAGTTTTACCATTCCCAATGATGATTACAGGATCTTTGATGACCGGTGCCATGGGTGAAGGTTGGTAATCCACAATCGCAAAAGACAGGTCCCAACTGGATGGTTCCGTGGTTGTGCCTTTATTATCGGAAAAGGTAAAGAACTCAGGTCCGCTCGTTTTAATATTGACGGAAATAAATTCCTTTACTGATTCATCTATAACAATGTTTTTTTCCGCTTTTTTATCTTCACATCCAACCAAAAAGATGAAAAGTGCCGATAAGATTAATTTGATTTTTTTCACTGTTTTTTCCTATTTTTTTATTGATTCTAAAAGGTTGATACGCAGACCGGCATACCATTCCCTTCCGGGCATGGGACCCCATCTTGGATCTACTGTATCTGTTAAATTTTTTACACCAAAATATCCGCGGATTTTTCGGGGTAGTGGAAAACTGATATGACCATTGACAATTGTATAATCATCAATCCAAGTCTGGCCATCCGCAACGCCTGCGGCGGTGTCATCCCAGTAAAATCTTTTACCCATATATTGAAACCGCAGGTTGGTTTTTATCCCATTGTTGAAAGTATACCGAATGCCGCCATTTGCTTTATGCTTTGCTTTCATGGATAAATTCTTCTCTTGTTCCTCATCCCGAGAATCAAGCAATGCATATCCAAGCCACAATTCAGTATTTTCAAAAATAAAATATGTGAAATCCAACTCCACCCCCCGCGTCCAGGCCCGAGATAGATTGGCCATGGTATAAGTGGTAATTCCATCAATCATGGCATCATACTTGAAATCAATCATATCTCTGATTTGATTATAAAATATATTGACCCGCGCATGGTATTTCTGCGTATGCCACCTTTCTATATCAAGATGCACCGTTTGGGACGTTTCCGGCCGCAATGCTTCATTGCCTTTTACATTATAGCCAACTGTAATATTGCTATGGGTGTAATATAATTCTTTAAACGAAGGTGATCTAAATCCTTGTCCATAGGATAGACGAATTCGTGATATCATTTCCGGCTTAAACATAATAGATATTTTGGGAGATGTATGGCTACCGTAAATAGAATGGTAATCATAGCGAAGTCCGCTTAAAAGTGTCCATTGATCATTAATAGAAAATTCATCCTGAAAAAACGAACTGATCATTTTTGAATTTCGATGAATCCACAATACTTTGTTAGAAACTATTTTTTCATTATTGTATTCAAAACCACCATTAATGCCATGGCGATTTAACCCTTTTTCAAAATGAAAACCGACTAATGTTAAATCATCCGTCGTTTTTGTCGCCTCTTTTATATTCCCGGATTTCCGTACGACCCAATCATATTTATGTGCGTAGGTGGCATAATCGATAAATGATTTTAGTTTGGCATTAAAAATATTTTGGTGGAGATATTCAACCCGCCCGGAATAGCGTTTATTTAAAGATCGTTCTTTAAAAACATGACTGGTAATGAGGTTTTGTTCTTCCGTTAAAAAATGACTTTCAAATCGTAATCGACTATCTTTAGAAAGTTGTTTTCCAACACGAAAATCATAATTGGTCTTTTCATAATCCGACCCTTCTTCATAAATGGTTTTCGGATCCAAGTCATAACCACCATAATGACGGTAGCCACCTCCCAGAGACCACTGCCAATGTCCCGCATGGCGACTCAAATTGAGTGTTTGATTTATTCGGCCGAAAGCACCAAAACTTCCATCCGATTGTAATGACCAATTTTTAACCGGGTTTTGAGTGAAAATATTGATGACACCTCCCATAGCTTCACTGCCATACAATGCGGAAGTAGCGCCTTTAACAATTTCTATCCGATCGATTTGTTCAATGGGGATTTGTGCAATGTCCAGTTGGCCATTCACCCGGCCGATCATTTTCATTCCATCGATCATGATCAGGATATGTTCAGTATCAAAGCCCATGAGATTTACGCCCGTCCCAAATTGATTTTCTTCAACGTTGATTCCCGTTGTTTCCTCAATTAACTGGGAAATATCCGCTGCGCCTGTTTCCCGTAAACGATCGCCCTTAATAACTTGTGTAGTTACGGGCACATCACTTAAATATCGTTCTGTCCGAGTGCCGGTAGTGACAATGGCATCCATCTGGATCAATTTTTGTTTCATTGCAATATTGATCGAAGATGATGCTGGAATTATAATTTTAACCCACTGAGGTTCGTAGCCAATATGGGTTACCGCCAATTTATTTTCGCCGATAGATAATCCACCCAGATTGAAATGGCCATTATGATCTGATGTGGTGCCGATGCCCTGACTTTCAATAATAATATTAACGTCTGACAGGGGTAACCCAGAATTGGCATCTTGGATAAAGCCTGTAATTGATTCACCCTTTTCACCAAACAGAAAAGAGGCCATCATCAAAAAGGATAATAAAACATTCTTCATAATCTTAATTGGCGTTTTATCGAACAATCGTCAGTTTCAGGATGTGCCGTAATTCCCAATAAAGGTAGTGATGAACTCTTCCATTGTTTCCCGGGACATAGGTTTTTTACCGTGGCCGAGGAAAAATAATCCGTGAAATAATCCACCAATTGCACGCATCATGATATCGGATTGCATTTGTGGGAATTCTCCTTTGGCCATGCCCTCCTCAAGCAAACCCTGAAAAACGCCATACATCCTATTCTGATATCCCTTCCATGCCGGTTTGCCTTCCAGTAAAGTGCCTGGCATCATTTGGGGTGCTGTGAATAAAAACTCAAATAAGACTTGATTATCGGTTACCAATCCACCGATGATGTTTAATGCTTGTAAAAAGGATTCTTTCGGTTTTTCATGATCCTGAATTGCCGGTTCTATGGATTCCCAAATCATTTTCCACCCACGATCCAATAATTCGATAAAAATTTCTTCCTTGGAACTAAAATAATAATAAAGGGTCGCTTTACCAAAATCCGCTTCTTTGGCAATTTCGTCCATGGTTGCGCCTTCTATTCCCTTTGATTTAAAAATAGTAAGGGCACCTTCGAGAATTTGTTCCTTTCGGAACTCCCGTTCTTTTTCTTGTCTTTCTGAGATCATTTCAACTTAATATTTTATGTTTCGACTGAAGGGTCGAAAATTAAAATACATGTTTAATAAAACACAATTATTTTTACATATAAATTATTTAGGAACGGCGCGGAATGGCTTCTAAAAACAGGGCCGCAATAATGACATAAAAACTCATATACATTAAAATTCCGGAAATCATAGCCACAATTCCAAAATGGGGTGAAATAAATCGAATTCCCCAAAATGATCCAAAAGTGATACAGGAAGAAACCAAGGGCTCAATCATTAAGAATATTTTTAGGCCCCCCTTGAGTACAGATGAAAAGAATGTTAAACCGCCCAATATAACAAATATGATTGCAAAAGCAATTACATGCGTGTGAGTCGTTAAAAGGAGATCATTGATTGATTTTGGATATTTTTCCGGGATGTCAAATTCATCCAACAATTCTGAACCCTGGTAATGTTCCGTAATTGTAGAGGGGCGTGAAGATGTGGTTCGTTCTACATATATCAAACCAATTGTTACCCCAATTGTTAAAACAATTAAAAATGTTGAAATCAGGAATTTTAACGGCTGGGGCCAATCACGAATCGGTATATTCATAATTCATTTTTAATGGTTTGGATGAGGTAGGATAATTTATGGATACCGCGAGTCATGGCATTCACAGAAATGGTTGCACCTGAAATTCCGTCAATATCCTGTCCAACCCGGAATAAAGAATCAGCCGTATAACCTAGAAATTGGCGGTTCCAGTTTGGATGACCGATTTCACCACCGACTGGTTCGCGGTATTTAATAACCGCAGAATGAATCACTTGGCCATTTGGATCAAATAACACCAGAAAAGTGATTGGCATTGATTTTCCTTTCACATTATCCAAAATAGCATAACCGTGAATGTTTTCATCTTTCATGATTTTCCAAGTGTATACTTCATTTCTGTAAAAGCGCTGTTTGACTTTTTTTGAAATTGTCCGCTGGAGTTCAGGATCTACTGATACCCTTTTGAAATCAACTGACACCTGATTTCCAAAATAACTTTTGATTAATGACTCGGCATCATCTTTTATTCCACCTGCTATTAATTGGCTTCCCAAAAAAATAAAAAGTCCGTAAACATAAGCAAGGTAGCGGATTAGGGAAAACCTTTGGCGATTGATGTTTCGCTCACCGGAGATTTGTTCCATTTGACGCTTCGAAAATTGATTAAAAATTATATCCCACACCTAAGTTAACAAGAGTTACTTTATCCGCTTCTTTATCTGAATATTTTTTCGTGCTATAATCCAGTTTGAAAGCGATTTGATTAATAGGTTTATAGGTTAAACCGAACATCATTTTACTGTAATGCACTCCTTCTTCAGAATCATGCCCGACACCCGGATTGATATCTGTCATGCGGATCCATGGATACAGTTTTCCCTTCAGATTCAGCATTCTACCAATGTCATACCCAAGATCAACATAATATCCGGTAGATGATTTAACGCTGTGATCGTTGTAGCTTATGTTTCCCCATTCAGCCACGGTCATAATGCCGTTCGCATCATACTTGGCATGTGTTTCCATCAAGAAAACACCGATTGGTTTTGCCCCTTCTTCAGAACGGAGGGCTTTTGTCGTGGAATATGATCCTCCCACTCTTAAACCTGGAACCCCTGTATAAGCAATCCGGCCATTGTATAGCAACTCTGTGGCATTGGATTTATATCCTTTTTGGCGTCCACCACGGATTCCCTGTGACCACTTGGATGCAATACCATCACCATTTAATCCTTCATGGATCACCGCTTTCCAGGAAATTCCACTCGATTGGCCATATAGGGCAACACCATTCCCAAACCATGTAGTTGGGATGATATACTTTGAATATTCCGGGCGTTCGACAGACAAGAACAATGGCGGTTCATGAAAATCGTTAAGCAAACCAACGGATGGTAAAATTACACCAGCTTGAAAACCGAATTTATCGGTGTGATAGTTTACAAAAGCCTGTTCCAATTCTAATTCACCATTGCCATCTTTTACATAATTATGTTCAAGTTCAACTTCAGATTTGAATGACCATTTTTCAGTCCAGTTATAACCGTAATAAATAATGAAGCGATGGAAATCTATTTTCTTGGACGCGTCTGTATCGCCTTTTTGTGATGAATTATAGTGAAGTTCTCCGTAACCGCCGATGGAATATCCCGGTTCGAAGAATTCATCCTGGGCAAACCCCAAGTTGGCTGTCATACTTAATAGTACGATTCCCTTTGCCATGTGTTTAATCATTGATTTTCCTTTTATTTTTTTTACTATCTATAATGAGAATGAATCTCAATAGCAAATCTATCAGTCTAAATGGACTCAATGCAAACATTTTTTTCGATTTTTAAATATAATTCTTGTTAGAAAACTGAATTGCGCGTAAAATAGACCGACCAGTCGGTTTATTTATGAATCAAGAAAAACAAGATTTACGTAAGAACCAGATTTTAGACGCCGCGCTCACCGTCTTAATTCAAAATGGATATGAAGGATCACGGATGGATGATGTGGTTCAGGAATCCCAATTGAGCAAGGGCGCTATCTATTGGTACTATAAATCCAAAAAAGACATGTACCTGGACTTGGTCAATTTTTGGGTCTTTCGCTACAGTGCTACCATTAACCATTTGGTTGAAAATGACCAGTCCGCCCCCGATCAATTAAAAAGCCTATTCAATTATTTCATTGATCAGTATGAATCAGATCCCGATCCCTTCTTCGTCCTGACGGAATTTTGGTCCATGGCCCAGAAGGATTCCGATTTCAGGACCAAACTTCAGAAGGTCTATTCCCAATTCCTTGAGGTTCTTGAAAAAATTGTCGCCAAGGGTGTGAGGGATGGTGAATTTAAAAAACTGGATGTCCGTATCACCGCCATGTCCATTATGCTGAATGTGGAATCCATCAATTGGTTTACCCTTTTTGACACCCACGGGGTAAGTGCCAGGGATTACATCCAGACGATCAGTGATTTTATCCTGGCTGGACTTATGAAAAAGAAATGAGGTAAATATTATGACTGAAACTTTAACCCAATTAAAAACCGGCGGCCAGTTCCTGGTTGAACCCATCACCAAAGCTCAAGTGTATTCAAGGGAAGATTTTACAGAAGAACATTGTGATATCTATAATATGGTCATTGACTTTGATCGCGATCGAATCCTGCCACAAAAGGAAGCGATTGAAAAATACAACCCAGACCTGGCGAAATCTCTTATCAGGGAAATGGGTGAATTAGGATTATTGGGTATAGATGTGCCGGAAGAATACGGCGGCATCGACCTAGATAAAATCACCACCGCTATTGTTGCCGAAGCTTTGATCCATAGTCCCTCATTTTCCGTGACTTGGGCCGTTCAAACCGGGATTGGGGTCCTTCCGATTATATGGTTTGGGACAAAAGCGCAGAAAGAAAAATATTTACCTAAAATAGTTTCCGGCGAAATCCTTTGCGCCTATGGCCTAACGGAACCATCAAACGGCTCTGATGCTGTGGCTGCTAAAACAACGGCGATATTATCGGAGGATGGTAAGCATTATATTTTGAATGGAGAAAAAATATTTATAACCAATGGTGCATGGGCTGAAGTCTATACAGTTTTTGCGCAGGTGGATGGTGACAAATTTAGTGCATTCCTTGTTGACCGGGATACGGAAGGGTTTTCTATCGGCGCTGAAGAAAAGAAATTGGGTATGAAAGGATCCTCCACAACACCGCTCATTTTCCAGAACGCCAAGGTGCCGGTAGAAAATCTCCTGTATAAAGTAGGAAAAGGTGCTACGATTGCATTCAACTGTCTCAATATCGGCCGATTTAAGCTGGGTGCCTCCGGAGTCGGTGGATCGAAGGTGGTTATCAGTGGTGCCGCAAACTACGCCAAAGAACGGCGTGCTTTTGGCCAATCTATTTCACATTTTGATGCAATTATTAAAAAAATTGCAAATATGACCATCCGCACATTTGCCGCTGACAGCATAACTTACCGTACCATCGGTTTGCTTCAAAATGAAATAGCTCAACTTGATAAATCTGATCCGGATTATTATATCAAACATGGGGAAGCCATGGGAAAATTTGCTATTGAAACATCCATGGTAAAGGTTTACGGAAGTGAAACCAGCCATTACGTGATTGACGAGGGACTCCAGATATTGGGTGGATATGGTTTTCTGGAAGAATATTCATTGGCGGGGGCTTACCGCGATGATCGAATCAACCAAATCTGGGAAGGCACTAATGAAATCAACCGCCAAATTATTACAGGGTTTATGATGAAAAAAGCGCTGATGGAGGAACTCCCTGTACGTGAGGCCATCAGAGAAATTTCTGCCTTCATGTCCAACGGGCAATTGACCCTTGATGATGATACGTTGGCAGAAGAATGTCAATCCATTGAAACAGCAAAACGTTTAGCGCTTTACCTTTTTAATGAAGCATTGTGTGAGTATGGACAGGATTTAAAACATGAACAACAGCTGACGGAAATAATTGCAGATATCTTTATGGATATTTTTTCAGCTGAAAGTACGGTTGTCCGCGCACGCAAGATCGTGGCAAATAATTCTCCCGAATCTACAGTGGTTGATATTGCCAAAGTGTTTACGATGGAAATGGCAAACCGGATTATCGGTCAGGTACATATTGCCCTTAGCGCAGTTTACGACGGTACACCATCACCCTTGGTGGACCAGAAAATATCCGAGTTTGAAAACCGCATGCGCTTAACAACCAATGTCATCGGATTAAAACGAAAAATTGCACAACATGTTTTTAATAATAACAGTTACCCGTATTAGGAGTTTATGATGGGAAAAAAAGCAGTCATCATTGATGCAACACGCTCACCTATTGGGGTGAAGAATGGAGCCTTGGTTGGGATGCGTTCTGACGATCTGGCGGCACAGGTCGTCGAAGGATTAATGGATCGCAATCAAACAGTAAAGGTGGAACAGGTTGAAGACTTAGTCATGGGATGTGCCTTTCCTGAAGGTCCCCAGGGGATGCTCATTGGTCGGTCGGTGGCTACCTTGGCGGGGTTACCCCAAACCGTTCCGGGAAAAGTGGTCAATCGTTTTTGCGGTTCTGCCATGGATGCACTGCACCAGGTCAGCACAGCAATCGAGAGCGGGGATATTGAAGTGGGAATCGCTGCCGGTGTGGAAGACATGTTTTCAATTCCACGCGGTGGGTTTGCGCCGGACTTTCATCCTGAACTGGCAGAGCAGGAATATTATATCGGTATGGGTGAAACAGCAGAAAACCTGGCCAACGATGGGAATATTTCCCGTGAAGCCCAAGAAGATTTTTCCATTAAATCTCATGAAAAAGCCTTGGCCGCATGGGATGCAGGTAAATACGACAATGAAGTAATACCCATTGATGTTTATGGCGAAACGACAGTAGCCAAAGATGAAGGACCAAGAACGCCCGACATAGAAAAGATCAAAAGTTTAAATCCTGCTTTTGTAGAAGGTGGTTCAGTTACGGCTGCCACCAGTAGTCCCTTTTCTTTAGGAGCCGCAGCATTATTAGTCACAAGCGACTCGTTTGCCAAAGAAAATGGTTTATCCATCCGGGCAGAAATTGTTTCTCGTGCTGTAATGGGTGTGGACTGGACACGCATGGGTATGGGCCCAATCCCTGCCACAAATAAAGCATTAGAAAAAGCAGGCTTAACTATGGATGATATTGAAGTGATCGAGCTGAATGAAGCTTTTGCCGCACAATCCCTTTATGTAATTCAGGAAGGGGGCTGGGATTCTGAAAAGGTGAATTTGAATGGGGGAGCCATTGCTATTGGACATCCCCTTGGGTGCTCCGGCGCTCGCATTGTAGGCACGCTCATCAATGTGATGGAACAGAATGATAAGCACATCGGCCTCGCCACAATGTGCATCGGCTCCGGTCAGGGTATCGCAACGATTATAAAAAGGTAAGCGATCCTGAACAAAATATTGAAAGATCCCATGAGTGGTCTGACCCATTTGGTTGGCGCCATTCTCTCAGTCATCGGATTAATCCTGTTAATCTTCAAAGCGCTTGATCCGTTTGACCCCTGGAAGATTGTATCCTTCTCCATATTCGGAACTGGCTTGTTTCTACTCTATGTAGCCAGCACATTATACCATTGGATACCCGTCTCCGGGCGGATGGAATCATTCCTGAAACGATTTGACCATATGATGATTTATGTCTTAATTGCTTCCACATATACGCCGATTTGCCTGATACCATTGAGGGGGCCATGGGGTTGGAGTTTATTTGGTGTCATTTGGGGATTGGCAGTATTTGGGATGTTATGGAAATTGTTCCAGTTCAAATTCCCAAGTTGGTTTTCCACCGTCTATTATGTGTTCATGGGCTGGTTATCTGTGATTGCCTTATGGCCATTAATTCTACATCTTCAAACCGGTGCATTGATTTGGCTGCTTGCGGGGGGATTATTTTACACCGGGGGAGCCATTATTTATTCCATGGATCAAGAACAATCTCCCCTCAAGGGATTTGGTTACCATGAAATTTGGCATGTGTGTGTTCTTGCCGGCAGTGCCAGCCATTTTTGGGTAATGTACCATTACATAACGCAATTTAATTAATCGAAAATTCGAGGATATTATGAGTCAAAAATTTGAAAAAGTCGCAGTGTTGGGTGCCGGTGTTATGGGTGCTCAAATCGCAGGACATTTTGCCAACGCTGGCATACCTGCTCTCCTCTTTGATATCAATAAGGAATTGGCCCAAAAAGGAGTGGACGGCCTCACCAAACTGAAACCGAAACCATTATATAAACCAAAAAATGCAGAATTGGTAACCGCCTGCACGTATGATAATGACCTTGAGAAACTGTCAGATGTCGATCTTGTCATTGAAGCTGTGGCTGAGCGCCTTGATATTAAACATACCGTTTATAACAATATTGTACCACATTTGAAAGAATCAGTAATTCTTACCTCCAATACTTCCGGGATTCCACTTGGGGATCTCACAACCGTCCTGCCGGACCACCTCAAAAAACGGTTTTTGATCACCCACTTTTTTAATCCCCCCCGCTATATGCGCCTGTTGGAATTGGTTAAAGGACCCGATACGGATGATGCGATTTATAATATGATTGCTGAATTCGGGGAAGATGTACTGGGTAAAGGGATTGTCCATGCCAAGGATACCCCCAATTTCATTGGCAACCGCATTGGTGTTTTTGGCATGGCTGTGACAATGAATACAGCTATGGATTACGGGTTAACAGTAGAGGAGGTAGACAAACTTACCGGTACAGTTGTGGGGCGCCCAAAAAGCGCTACATTCAGAACAGCCGATATAGTAGGTCTGGATACCATGATCAACGTTCAGAAAACATCTTACGATAACCTACTGGACGATGAAGAGCGGGAAGAATTCAAAATCCCCCCCTTCCTGCAAAAACTGGTGGATGAAGGAAATTTCGGCGCCAAAACTAAGGCAGGATTCTATAAAAAAACAGATGAAGGCATTCTATCTGTTGATCTAAAAACGGGAGAATACGGCCCTCAAAAAAAAGTACGCTTCGATGGCTTCCGTCTTGCGAAAGATCGCCAAACACCGGGAGAAAAGATGAAAGCTATGTCCTACAGCGATGACAAAGGCGGAAAATTCTTCTGGGAAATTCTATCACGAACATTGCTTTACTCTGCCAACCGAATTCCAGAAATCAGCGATGATATTATCAATATAGATAATGCCATGAAATGGGGCTACGGTTGGGATGCGGGTCCTTTTGAAGTTTGGGATGCCATTGGTGTAGCCGAATCCGTTTCCCGAATGGAAGCCGATGAAAAACCCATTACACCCTGGATAAAGGATATGCTGGCTTCCGGTCGGGAGTCATTTTATGAAGCCAAAGATGGCAGTCTCACTTACTATGACGTTTTATCGTCCTCGATTAAAACAAAAGCACCCAGTAAAAAATCCATCAACTTGAATCTGCATAAAACGGGCAATAACGTAGTCAAAAAAGACTGGAGCGCCAGCCTGATTGACCTGGGCGACGGTGTCCTCAATGTGCAATTTCATTCTGTCCTACAGCCGACTCTGAACCCGATTGACGGTTCCATAGGACAGACAATCAGCGATGGTATGGACCTGTTGGATGCAAACAAATACAAAGCTTTGGTGATAGGCCACCAAGGACCCAATTTTTGTGCTGGAGCTAACCTGGCTAATATGATCCAGGCTATCGAAGCGGGTGCCTTCGATCAAATGACGAATACCATAAAACAACTCCAGGAGCTGACCCAACGAATCCGTTTCTCCAAAGCGCCTGTTGTAGCGGCGCCCCATCACCTCACCTTGGGTGGCGGATTTGAATTGGTAGCGCCGGCGGCCCATCGTGTAGCAGCGGGTGAACTGTATATCGGCGCCGTCGAGGTGGGTGTCGGACTGATACCCGGTGCAGGCGGAAATCTCCGCCTGATATTGAATTTGATGGAAAACAGTGGCAAAGGCCGTATGAATGCCTTCCAAGTGGCACAAAAAGCATTTGAGACCATTGGCTTTGCCAAGGTGGCAACCAGCGCAGAAGAAGCCAAATTCATGGGATATATTTTGAAGTCTGACACAGTCGTCCTCAACAATGATCAGCGCATTTGGGTTGCCAAGCAAAAAGCTTTAGAATTGGTTAATGATGGATATGAGCCACCCCAATACAGGGATGACTTAAAACTTCCCGGTACCGGCGGACGAACAGCCATGGCCATGGCCTTAAAAGGATTTAAAGCCCAGGGAAAAATTTCGGCACACGATGAATTGATCGCCAAGAAACTGGCTTTTGTCCTCACCGGTGGCAATAAAGCAGGCTTGACCAAATCAGTCGAGGAGCAATACCTATTAGATATTGAATGCGAGGCCTTTGTCTCCCTGGCGGGGGAACCCTTAACTCAAGACCGAATTCGGTACATGCTGAAAAAAGGAAAACCGCTGCGGAACTGAGTTCGGTACACATCAGGGAGAGCAAAGGGGCGGTGCGTTAGGGATCGCCCCTTTTTTTTACCAATTATAAATTAATGGTTTTAACTTTTGGGTTAAAGTTCAATGGAAAAATGACACATTCAAAAAGTGCGGATTCAAGTCTTTTGAATTATTTGAAAATTGCCGCCATCCTGGTAATTCTTTATATGTTTCTTGTCAGTATTGGTATGATCGGCGCGGGCTTTAAGGGCATCGGCCGCGGCTTTGCCGAACAACTCATGACTGGTACCGCCGCACCCCTCATTGGGCTATTTATAGGTATTCTGACTACCAGCCTGATCCAAAGTTCCTCCACCACAACTTCCCTTGTAGTGGGGATGGTCGCCGCCGGAACTTTTGGCGAAGATCCGATTGTGGCGGTGACGGCGGCGATCCCCTATATCATGGGTGCTAATATTGGTACCAGTATTACCAATACCATTGTTTCCCTGGGGCATATTGTGAATAAAAACGAATTCCGCCGGGCTTTTTCTGCATCGGTGGTTCATGATTTTTTTAATGCACTAACCGTTATCATTTTTTTTCCCCTTCAAATATATTTTGGTTTCATCAGTAAAACGGCCAACTGGATGGCCAGTCTTTTTTTGGGTGCCGGTACATTCACATTTAAAAGCCCCGTTAAACTGATCACGAAACCGGCAGTAAATGCCATCAAGGATTTCTTCAAAATGCAGGATGTAATCAATTATAACTGGTTGCTGATTATTGTCGCTTTAATCCTTTTATTTATTTCTCTCCGTTATTTGACTGTACTTATCCGAAGCCTGGTGATGGAAAAACTGGAAGCCTTCTTTGATTCCCATATTTTTAAAACTTGGTTGCGGGCCATGTTCTTTGGTGTTTTTATCACCATAATGGTCCAAAGCAGTTCTATTACAACTTCCTTGGTCATCCCCCTTGCCGGTGCTGGGATTTTGCAGCTCAGGCAGATTTTTCCTTATACCCTTGGCGCCAATATTGGGACGACGATCACGGCCATCCTGGCCAGTTTGGTTTCTGGAACACACGCACCTTTGGCGGTGGCCTTCGGGCACCTGGCTTTTAATATTTTCGGTATCGCAATTATTTGGCCCATAGAAAAAATCAGGAATATTCCAATTCGTATGGCAGAGTGGTTTGCCGGCCTGGCTACCCGGAACCGAATTATTCCAATTGTTTATATCCTTGTAGTATTCTTTTTAGTCCCCTTATCCTTAATTTTCATTGTGAGGTAACATTATGACAATCATTAAAGACATCATAAACCTGTGGAAAGCAGAAGACTTGCTTTCTCAAGCCTGGACCCGTTCCTATGAAATGATGGAACTTTCCCGGGAAATATTCAACCAGGCCATTAAATACCTAAGGCGTAAAGAAAATATTGAAACGCTGAAAGCGCTAAAAAAACGTGATCGTGAAATCAATGCCTTCCAGCAGGAAGTCCGCCGGAAGGTACTCACCCATTATGCGGTTGAGCAGGATACCACTGATATGGCCAATGGACTCATCCTGATCAATATGGTGGTAGACATCGAACGGATTGGCGATTATTGTAAAAACATCCTCGATTTGGCCATCAATCATCCTGACCAAATTATTTCTGAAGATATTAGTAAAGATTTAAACGTCATTGAAATGGAAGTAAAAGATCGATTTGACAAAACTATTGAAGCCATTCATACCCAGAATGCGG